>NZ_QFDM01000001.1:674453-1011680 GCF_023702065.1 Methanoculleus oceani
CAGCACCCCGGCGATGTGGAGGAGGAGCGGCATCCAGAGCACCTGGAGGGAGAGGAAGAGGACGCTCCCGAAGATAGACTCGGTGATCTGGGCGAGCGTGGCGAAGAGGAGGAGTTTTTCCCCGGCGAGGAACCCGAGGCCGATGACTGCCGCTGCGCACAGCAGGTTTTTCGGCGTCAGGAACCCGGGACGTTCCCTTGCTATCGCATACAGCCCTATCGACTTGGCAAACTCCTCGATGAACGCCGCAGAGACGGTCAGGAGGACGAGGGAGAGCGGCATCGGGATGTTGAAGAAGAGGACGAGCGTCAGCATCTGGACCATGAAGACGAACGGTATCGTAAAGCCGGAAAGAAGGAAGAGCGAGAGGTGCGGGTGGTCGCGGGAGATCCCGCCCGCGACGAAGTCGGCGAACCTTGCCGTGAGGGGTCTCTCCGAGAAGAGCCGCTCCTCCCGGAAGCTCACGGTTCCTGCGTAGAAGAGGATGATGCTCGTTGCAAAGAAGAGCGCGGTCGAGTAGATGTACTCCGCGACGGTGAACCCGTCGCCCTGGATCTCGAGGACGACCAGGGTGAGGGGGGAGATGATGCTTATGACGTGAGTGTTCGCAAAGACCGTCGGGAAGAAGAGGTACGACGTGGCGAGGGTCGAGAAGAAGATCGAGACGAACGAGAGTTCCTTGAAGCTCCGGGCGGCCATCCCGATGATCAGGGCGCTTGCAAGGAAGAAGAGGATGACCGGGACGAGCGGGAAGAGGATGGTCAGCGGTGCCCCGGCAAAGAGGGTGATCGCGGCCGCGACGAGCAGCATGATCGTGAAGTAGGGGAGCGCTTTGCCGATGATGATCGCGGACGGCCGGACGGGGGTGGAGAGGAGAGCCTCTCCGGCTCTTCCCACCCGCTCGTTCATCACGCTCATCATGAAGAACTGGGAGGTGAAGTAGAGGGGGAAGATGAAGACGAAGACCAGAACGAGCGCGTCGAAGGGGAGCGGCGGGGAGAGCTCCGACGGTGTCCGGAACCGGTCCGTCGCGGGGTCGCCCGAGATGATGCCGGTGTAGCGCTTGAGGGGGTGGCCGCTCCCTGCCTCCGCGAGGTGCTCCCGGAGGTCGTCCTCGGAGACCGGCATGGCCGACGGCGGGACGGTCACCGCCTCGACCGGGCCGGAGGGGGCGGGAGGCCTCCGGGCATCCGCCGGGGCGCCGACCTGCTGCCCGCTCTGGGTAGCCAGGAAGTCGATCTCGCTCTTCACGTACTGGAGATCGATCCAGAGCGGGTAGGCGGCGAAGAGGTCGGGCTCTGCGGCGGCCACGTGGGAGACGTAGGTCTCGTAGTCCCGTTCGAGCGCCTTTAAGGCCGCCCGCCCTTTATCCGTGTCTGCAGCGTAGACCTCGCCCTGCAGGATGACGATGTCGTATGCGAACCGGTTCTCCCAGAGGGCCGGGCCGTCGTCGAGGTAGGCGGCAAAGCGGGTGTCCGGGGCGACGACGCGGGCGACGTCGGGGTCGTCGATGCCGATGCGATACATGCCGTCCTGCATATGGACGCCGCTCTGGGCGGCAAACGCCGTCACCAGCACAAGGAGGACGAGCAGCCCGGCCGCGAGCGGGAGGACGCTTCTCCCCATCGTGGTCATCGACCGGCTCATCTCCCAGACGGCGATCGTCCGTATGGAGGAGGCAAGACTCATGGTAATCCCTGAAGGCTTCGGAGAACCATATCTCTGTGCAGCAACCTATTAGTAGGCATCGGAGACATAAGGGATACCAGATGATCACGGCCCGCTCTCTTGTCAAGCACTACGGCGACTTCCCGGCCCTGGACGGCGTCACCTTCGACCTCGACGACGCACGGATACTCGGGGTGATCGGGCATAACGGCGCCGGCAAGACGACACTCTTGAAGATCATGGCCGGTCTTATCGCGCCGACGGCAGGGAGCCTCGTCATCGACGGGATCGATCCCGCGAAAAGGCCGCTCGACCTGAAACAGAACCTGGGCTACCTCCCCGAGGAGTCCCGGCTCTACGAGACGATGACCACTGACGCGTATCTCGCGTTTTTCGGCGAGATCTACGGTCTCCCGAAGGCGGCCATCCGGGAACGGCGCGACGAACTCCTCGCCTCGCTCGCGCTCGAGCCTGACGGGAAGAAGATCGGGGAACTCTCGAAGGGAATGAAGCGGAAGGTTGCGATCGCGCGGTCGCTGATGCACGACCCCGGCCTGCTCATCTACGACGAACCCACCTCCGGCCTCGACCCCATGACCTCGCGGTCGGTGCTCGACTACGTCAAAGGCTTGCGCGACCGGGGCAAGACGGTGATCTTCTCCGCCCACAACCTCTTCCAGGTGGAGGAGGCCTGTGATCTCGTGCTGATCCTGCGCCGGGGGAAGGTGGTGGCGAAAGGCACCATGCCCGAACTCCGGGAGACCTTCGGCTCGATCACCTACCAGGTCTTCTTCCGGATACCCGATCCGGCGGCCTTCGCCACGTCGGTCGGCTACTCGGCCGGTGACGGCCGGTACCTCGCCGAAGCGCACTCCATCGAGGAGTTGAACCGGACGACCGCGACGCTTGCGGCAGACGGTGCGATGATCGAGCGGATCGAGTCGCACTACCCGACGCTCGAGGAGATGCTCTTGAAGATCGGGCGGTGACCCGGGGAACCGTCGAGTCACCCTGAGAAAACGCGGCGTATCGCGAATCCACTCTTTTCGACCCTGCCGTCCTGCCTGTGGCAGGGAGTGCGGAACAGGGAGCCCCGGGCGATCTCCGTCCCCCGCACAGGGCTCTCCCGGATTTTTCGTCGGAGCAGGATTTATATAGCAGCGACATACATGTGCCTTCGGAACCCTGTTACCATCGCAACGACCGGCCTTCCGTGAGAAACAATGGCGCGGACGGAGGCCGATGGGGGTTGACCTGACGGCCGGGCGCCCCGTCTGCAGTGGAGGAACCAGACTCCGGGGGGTTATCGCGGGAACCGGACGGTCGTCGCTGGAGAATCGATACCGGATGCAAACGATGAAGAGAATCGAGAGTTCGACGGGCCTGAAGGGATTTGAACCCTTGGCCTACGGATTAAGAGTCCGTCGCTCTGCCGAACTAAGCTACAGGCCCATGTATCTGACCTAAAAGTATGGCACGGGAAAGGGTATAAATCTTATGGAACCCTCTCGAAAATCGCCGAAATGGAATCCCTTAATACCATGAGAAGTTACACCATTGTACGCATGCCTGAGGCGGTCCAGAACGTTTCGAAAGAACGTATTAAATATATGATTTTTGGCTGCGGAAGCACCGGCTATAACGTCGCAGAGGAGCTCGAGCAGGAGAACGAAGATCTCATCATCCTCGATAAGGACGAAAAACGGGTGGAGGATCTTCGGGACCAGAAGTACGAAGCGCTCGTTCGCGACCTCCGGGACCCGGACCTCATGGAAGGGCTGCCCGTGCCGGAGGTTGCGTTCATCCTTGCGAACGACCGGGACGCCAACCTGGCCGCCCTTAAGACCGTCAAGAACCGGTACCCGGCGACCTACGTCATCGCACGCGCCACCGACCCGGTCAGCGTCGACCTCCTTCAGCAGGAAGGTGCCGACATCGTCCTCTACCCGCAGGAAGTGGTGGCCAGGACCGCCATCCACCACATCCGGAAGCTCCACTCGTCAAGGCTCGCCCTGCGGCTCTACGATATGCTTGCCGCCTGGGAGGGGACGCTCTGCATCGTCACCCATCTAAACCCCGATCCCGACTCGATCTCGAGCGCCATGGCGCTCTCGATGGTCGCCAGGCACGCGAGCCGCAACAAACTCAACTGCCGCATCCTCTACGAAGGGGACATCGGGCACCAGGAGAACCGGGCGTTCATCAACCTCCTTGAGATCAAGATGGAACGGCTCACTCCCCAGATCCTCGAAGAGTGCAACTACATCGCCCTGGTCGATTCATCCGCACCCGGCGCGAACAACGAGCTCCCCAAGTCCACCCGGGTCAACATCATCATCGACCACCACAAGAACGGCGAGCATCCGGCTACCGTCGCCGACTTCATCGATATCAGGCCGGGGGTCGGCGCCACGGCGAGCATCATGACCCAGTACCTGATGGAGCTCGATATCCCGGTGAGCAAATCGGTAGCCACCGCGCTCCTCTACGGTATCAGAGCCGATACGAGGGACTTCAAGAGGAACGTCACCCCCCAGGACCTCAACTACGCGGCGTTCCTCCTTCCCCTGACCGACTCGGACCTCCTCGACAAGATCACCTCTCCCTCCATATCGCAGGAGACGGTCGAGATCATCGGGAACGCCATCCGGAACCGGCGGATCAAGAGCGGCTACCTCTTCTCCAACGTCGGCTACATCAGGAACCGCGACGCTCTCCCGCAGGCGGCCGATATGCTGATCCACCTCGAGGGCGTGAACACGGCGCTGGTCTACGGCATCAGCGACCAGAATATCATCATTTCGGCCAGGAACAAAGACATCAGGCTTCATCTCGGGAACGTGATGGCCGAGGCTTTCGGGCCTATCGGCGAGGCGGGCGGTCATGCCACGATGGCCGCAGCGATGATACCGCTCAATTACTTCTCCATGGCTAAGGAGAAGGAGGGCCTGCTCGATCTCATCATCGACCCGATCCTGAAAAGGTTCTCCAGCATCGTCGGCCTGGACAACGAGGATAAACAATGAGGTTTTCAGACTGGGAACCTCACTACACTGCAATTCTTGAGTATTTCGGGTTTGAACGCGAGGCGGACGAGGCGGCCGCCCGGCTGCTTGCGGATCTTGTCGACGGCCGGGACGACATCGGGCTGCTTGAAGCGCTCATCCGGGGGAGAACGGTGACGGTCTGCGGGAACGCGCCCTCTCTCCCGAAGGAGCTCGACCGGGTCGAGGGGACGGTGCTTGCCGCCGATGCGGCAGCCGGGGTGCTCGTGGACCACGGGATCCGGCCCGACGCGGTCTTCACCGACCTCGACGGGGCGACCGACACCTTCATCGACCTCTCGGAGCAGGGGACGGTGATGGTCGTGCACGCCCACGGCGACAATGTCCCGCTCCTCCGCCACTGGGTTCCGCGTATCCCCGGCCCGCTCGTCGCCACCACCCAGGCGGCCCCCCTGCCTCACGTCCATAACTTCGGCGGGTTCACCGACGGCGACCGGGCGGTCTTTGCCGCCGACGAACTGGGGGCGGCGAGCGTCCGGATCGTCGGGTTCGACCTCGCCGACAGAGACGTCGACCCCGTCAAGCGGGGAAAACTGTACTGGGCGGGGGAGCTCCTCCGCCTGATTGGCCATGACCTCTAGCGCTCTCATCATCGATGGCTACGTCGACGAGCCCGCGTGCCTCGGTGTTGCGCCCTACATCTCCCCCTATATCAGGGAGGTCGCCGGCGTTCTGATCGAGCACGGGTACGCTCCCCGCTACGTCACCATCGACCAGGTCCGGGCCGACCCCTCCCTCGCGGCCGCCCCCGGCAGGGAAGACCTCGTGGTGATGATCGCCGGCCTGACCGTGCCCGGTGCCTACATCGGGGGGAAGCCTGCAACCCTCACGGAGGTCCAGCAGATCGGGATCCTGCTCCGGGAGCCGACCACCGCGATCGGCGGCCCGATCGCCTTCGGCTATGCTTCCGGCGGCGGGAAGAAGGCAATCCGGCAGGCAATCGCCGGGTTCGACGTCACGCTCTCGGGGTCGCCTGCGGTCGCGCTGGGTGCCTGGCTCTCGGGTGGCGAACCCGCAGGGGCGGGCGACTACTCCCTGACCGACCCCTGGTGCGTGGCGGGCGCAGGGATCATCGGCGAGCATCCGGCGTTCCCCTATGTGATGTGCGAGCTCGAGACCGCGACCGGGTGCTCCCGGGCAACGGTTGGGGGATGCTCCTTCTGCACCGAGCCCTTCTACGGGCTGCCGCGCTACCGGAGCATCGAGGGGATCGCAGAGGAGGTGGCGGCGCTCCATGCGGCGGGTGCTCGCCATTTCAGGCTCGGCCGACAGCCGGACCTCCTTGCCTACAAAAGCAGCGGCGGCGGGGAGTTCCCCGTCCCGCGTCCGGAGGTGCTCGAGGAACTCTTCTCGGCCGTCAGGGCAAGCGCCCCTGACCTCAAAACCCTGCACATCGACAACATCAACCCGGGCACCATCGCCCGGCACGAGGATGCGGCACGGGCGGCGCTCGCGGCGATCGTGGCCGGTCACACCCCCGGCGACACCGCGGCCTTCGGTATGGAGACTGCCGATCCGGCGGTTGTCGCGGCAAACAACCTCAAGGCCATGCCGGACGACGTCTTCCGCGCGATCGAGATCGTGAACGATGTCGGCGGAAAGCGGACGGGGGGCGTTCCGGAACTCCTGCCGGGTTTAAACTTCATCGTCGGTCTCGCGGGGGAGACGGCGGCGACCTTCGACGCGAACGAGACGTTCCTCCAGAGAGTGCTCGATGCCAGTCTTCTCGTCCGGCGGGTGAACATCCGGCAGCTGATGCCGTTCGAGGGAACGACGGCATACGACGAGAACACCCTCGGGGAGCACGATTCCCGGTTCCGCACCTTCAAGGAGTGGGCCCGGACGCAGTTCGACGAGCCGATGCTCCGCCGGGTCTTCCCTGCCGGCACCATCCTTTCGGGTGTCGTCGTCGAGATCCCGGGGAAACCGTCGTTCGGGCGGCAGATGGGCTCGTACCCCATCCTGGTCGGGATCCCCCTCGAACTCCCGGCAAGGACGGTGCTCGACGCCGTCGTGGTGGACTGGGGGATGCGGTCGGTGACGGCCCTCCCCTGCCCGGTGGAGGTCAACACCCTGCCGGTGGCGGCGCTCCGGTGGATCCCCGGCGTCGGCAAGAAGAGGGCCGCAACCATCGCCGCCCGCCGGCCGTTCGGAAGCCTCGCGGAGTTCCGGAAGGTCGTGGGGGAGACGGGGATCGAAGGTGTGATGAGGTTTTAGTTCGGGGGTCTCTTTATTGGTGGTGTTCTCTCCAGAAACCATGTTTGTCCGTATCTGGCTGAGCTCAAACTCCATTCCAGAAGAATGAAGTTCCTATGGTGCTCACCTCCCGCCCTTTAAGTCAGTTGCAAACCTCATTTACGGATTTCCCGTGGATATCGCCATTGGGGGTGGGGCTGACGGGGAGTGCGACGTTCCGATAGGAACAGAGCACGAGAAGCCGTTAGGCTTCGAGGTGCGAGCGTAGCGAGCTTGAGCACCGTTAGGTGCGAGGTGCGAACGGAGTGAGCATGAGAAACTCGAAGAGTTTCGAGGGGGTAGCATCCCCCCTCCCCTGTCTCCTCACACAGGATGGCTCTCCTCAAAAGCCCCCCGCCGCCCGCGCTTCGCGCTCCTCCCGCCCCCCTAGGGGGGCGGGCAGTGCGTGGCGATAGCCGATGGAAATCCGTGCATGGGTTATGCGATGTTTCGGAGGAACGTCGCTTCCTACACCTCCTCTCTCAACTCCATCACCCTGAGCACGTCCGTCCGGGTGACGATCCCGACCAGGGTATCGTCCGCGACCACCGGAATCCTCCCGATGTCCTGGCCCGTTATGATCCTCAGCGCGTCGATGAGCGGTGCCGACGGCAGGAGTGTGGTCGGGTTCCGGGTCATGACGTCCCGCACCTGCATCGCTTCCCGTTCGGCCGGCGATATCTTGTGGACGTCGGCGAGGGCGATGATCCCGACGAGCGATCCCCGGTCCACCACGGGAAAGCCGAGATGCTTCGTCTCGTACATCATCTCCAGCACTCGCGAAAGAGGCGTCGTCGGTTCCACGGTGACGACGGGGCTGCTCATCGCGTCCGCCACGGTGACGTCCTGCAGCAGGATGTTGTAGCGGAGGTAGTTAGCCTCCTGGTTCGCCCCGATGTAGATGAAGAAGGCGATGATGATCAGGATGGGGTTTAAGAGCAGGAGCCCGACGATCCCGAAGAGGACGGCAAATCCCTTCCCGACGTCTGCGGCGATCCGGGTCGCCCGGGAGAGCGGCATCCGCCGGGCGAGCCACGCCCGCAGCACGCGCCCCCCGTCCATGGGGAACGCCGGGAGGAGGTTGAACCCGAAGAGCAGGACGTTTAAGAGACCGAGATAGCCGAAGGTGAAGACCAGGACGCCGGCGATGCCCGGGTCCAGATCGACTGCCGCAAAGACGTAGACCAGGGCGCTGGAGATCACGCCGACTGCAAGGCTCGTGAGCGGGCCCGCGAGCGCCATGGGGAGTTCCACTTTCGGGTCCGGCATCGTCTCCTCCATCTGGGAGACACCCCCGAGGATGAGGAGCGTGATGCTGTGGATCTCGATCCCTTTTGCCTTGGCGATGAGCGAGTGGGCCATCTCGTGGATGAAGACACCGACAAAGAGGCCGAGCGCGACGACGGTGCCGAGGATGTAGGGGTTGAACCCCTCCGTGATCAGCGTCGTGTCGATCGGCACACCGAAGAGGACCTCGATCAACTCGGTCGTGAGCAGGATCTGGCTCCCGATGATCCAGGCAAAGAGGGGGATCACCAGGAGGAAACTCCAGTGCAGTTTGACCGGGATTCCGGCCAGCCTTCCGATCTGTAGCGACGCTTCCATGAAAAGGAGTATCTTTTTATCATTTATAGTAATATACCTTCAGAGGATACCGATGAGAACACAGATCACAGAGATGTTCGGACTTCGCGTCTATACCGACAGGGCTGTCTTTATCGGGAACGTTGATGATGTCGTACTCGATGTGGACCAGAAGAAGATCGACGCCCTTGCAGTCGGCGAGCTCAACCCCGAGATCGGAGAGGTAAAGGGCTACGCAGGAATGCAGATCCCCTTCCGCATCGTAAAGAGCATAGGAGATATCGTCATCGTCCGCCATATCCCCGGGATCTTCAGATCGCCGGCAAAAGATGAGTGACCGCGATATCCGGCCTGTCCGGGGATCTTTGCCGATAGCATATGGATACCAGAGACCGTGAGATATTCTCGAATCTCACCATCTTTCCTCCTGTTTTTGTCAGGCTCGACGGGCGGGCCTTCCACCGCCTGACAAGTACGCTCGATCTTAAAAAGCCGTTCGATCCCGCCTTTTGCGCGAGCATGCGGGCGGTCTGCCGTTACCTCCTCACCGGGAGCGGCCTATCCCCCACGTTTGCCTACACCTTCTCCGACGAGATCAGCCTCTACTTTAAGACGCTGCCGTTCTCCGGGAGGGTGGAGAAGATCGACTCCGTGACCGCCGCGGTTGCGGCGAGCGTGCTGACGATCGAGCTTCAATGTGCCGAACCCATTGCGTTCGATGCCCGGACCATCCCCGCAGCAGGAGAGTTTGCGGTCGAGTACCTCACGTCAAGGCAGAACGAGGCGTGGCGGAACCACATCAACGCCTACTGCCAGAGCGCGCTGGTCGATGAGGGGATGACCACGCGGGAGGCCGCCGCCGCGCTCCGGGGAATGCAGTCCGATGCAATGCACGAGATGATGTTCGAGCGGGGCGTCAACCTGGCGGCGACGCCGGCCTGGCAGCGGCGGGGAACGCTCCTCTACCGCGAAGAGTGCATAAAAGAGGGGTATAACCCCCTGACGGGGGAGACCGTCGAGGCTACGCGAACCTGCATCCGGGAACCGGAGGAGACGCCCCTCTTCTCCACCCCGGAGGGGGTCGCCCTGATCCGGTCACTCACCGGCGCGTGAGATGCCGATCTGCATCTGCACGCCTTCCACGTCCCAGTCCTTCTCGAGCGCAAAGGGTTCCGCCGGCCTCTCTCCGTCGGTGCGGCGGACGGTGAGGGCTGCCGCCCGCACCTCGCCGGCGATCTCGTTCTGCCACTCCTCTTCCCCGATGAGCGAGGCCACCCGCTCATCGGCGACATCCACCGCCGCGACGATGAAATCGTCGACGTTCAGGTCCAGCTGGCGGCGCATCTCCTGGATCCGCCGGATCACTTCGCGTGCATAGCCCTCGGCCTCCAGCGCCGGGGTAAGGGTGACGTCCACGTAGACCATTGCGTCCTTCATGGAGGCGGCAAAGACACCTTCGGGGAGGGCTTCGGTGAAGGTGACGTGGCGCGCGGTGATCTCGTAGCCGTCGAGTCCGACCTTTCCGTCCCGCTCGATGGCGGCCTTCAGGACGGTGCCGTCCGCCTGTTCGATCAGCGCTTTGACCTTCGGCCCCTCCTTGCCGAACTCCGGGCCGATAGCCCGCATCACCGGCTCGGCCTGCCAGAGAATCCTGTCCCATGTCCCGGTAACGACCCTGACCGTACGGGCATTCGCCCGGTTCAGGGCGAGGTCGTTGAGGTCTTCGAGAGCTGCCTTCACGTCAACGCTTTCGGTGACGACCACAGTCTCCGCAACCGGCCAGCGGAGTTTCCGCCTCCCGGCCTGCCGGGCGGTGGCGACCGCATCGTCGAACGACCGGATGACCTCCATGTCGGCTTCCAGATGCAGATCGATCAGGAGGTCGTCCGCCTCGGGCCAGTCGAGCATATGGACGCTCTCCGGGTCTCCTTCCTCGCGGAGGTTGCCGTAGATCTCCTCGGTGATGTGGGGGGCAAACGGCGCGAGGAGCGCTGTCAGGCGGCGCATGACGTAGTAGGAAGTCTCGTAGGCGTACCGCTTCTCCGGCGAATCCTCTTCGAGCCACATCCGGGGCCGGACGAGCTGCACGTACCAGCGGGAGAGGTCCTCGAGGATGAAGGCGGCGAGCGCCCGCGTCTCCCGGTGAAGGTGGTACTCCTGCATGTCCTCCCCGATCGTCCGGGCGAGCGAGTTTACCCGGGAGATGATCCAGCGGTCCTCTTCCGGCATATCGGCGATATGGGTCCGGATGAACGATTCGTCCCAGAGGCCTCCGGCCTCCGATGCCGGCCTGAACGAATCGAGGACCATGTACGGGAGCGGGAACCGGTAGACGTTCCAGAGGATGTTGAGTGCCCGGTGGATGGTCTTCACGCCGTCCCAGTTGAACTTCAGGTCGTCCCAGGGTGCGTTCGCCCAGAGGACGTAGAACCGGAGGACGTCGACGCCGAACTGGTTCATCACCTCTTCGGGCGTCACGACGTTCCCGGTGCTCTTGCTCATCTTGCGCCCTTCGGCGTCGAGAGCGAACCCGTGCATCAGGACGCTCTTGTAGGGGGCGCGGCCGAACGCCACGGTGCTCGCCCCGAGCTGGGAGTAGAACCAGCCCCGGGTCTGGTCCTGCCCCTCGGTGATGAAGTCTGCCGGCCAGAGACGATCGAAGGCCTCACGCTGCCGGGGGAACCCGAGGGTCGCCCAGGATGCGACCGCCGAGTCGAACCAGACATCGAAGATGTCGGCCACCCGGTGCATCTCTCCGCCGCACGAGCACGGTATGGTGACCGCGTCCACGTAGGGGCGGTGGGGATCGGCAACCTTCGCCCCGGACCGATCCTCGAGCTCGGCGATGGTGCCGATGACGGTGTGTCCGCCGCACTGCTCGCAGTGCCAGATGGGGATGGGGATACCCCAGTAGCGCTGCCGGGAGATGCACCAGTCGCGGGAATCCTTGACGAAATCATGGAAGCGGGCGCTCCCCGCCCACTCGGGGTACCACTTCACCTTCGCGATCTCATCGAGCATCGGCTGGCGGATCTCGGTGGCCTTCAGGAACCACTGTGCCGTCGCCCGGTAGATGATGGGGGTCTTGCACCGCCAGCAGTGGCCGTAGCGGTGGGTGATCGTCCGCCGGGCGAGGAGGTAGCCGCCGAGTGCGTCGATGACGACATCGTTTGCGTCCCGGACGTACATATCCGCAAACGCCCCGGCCGCCGGGGTGAAGCACCCGCCTGCATCGACAGGGCAGAAGGTCTCTAGCCCTTCCCGGATGCCGACAAGGTAGTCGTCCCACCCGTGCCCGGGGGCGATGTGGACGAGGCCGGTGTTCTCGAGCGTGACGTAGTCGGCCTCAACGACCCGGTGCCGGATCTCCGCCTGGCGGGGAACCTGGCCGGCGAGCGGGGATGTGTACTCCATCCCGACCAGGTCGCTCCCGCTCAGTCGTTCGAGGACTGTGAAATCCTGGTAACGGCCCATCTTCAGGACGGGCTCGACGAGTTCGTCGGCGATCCAGAGGATCTCTTCGCCGCCGTCCTTCTTCGCCCGCACCCGCGCGTAGGTGAACGCGGTGTTGACCGCCACCGCAACGTTCGCCGGGAGCGTCCAGGGCGTCGTCGTCCAGATCACCAGGAATTCATTCTCGCGCCCGACGATCGGGAACTTGACGAATATGGAGGGGTCGGTCTCGTCCCAGTACTCCACTTCCGAATCGGCGATCGCCGTCTCGCACCGGGGACACCAGTTCACGACCCGGTGGCCGCGCTCGAGGAGCCCGCGCTCGTCGGCCCGCTGGATCGCCCACCAGGCGGACTCGATGTAGCCCGGATCAATGGTCTGGTAGGGGTTGTCGAAGTCGAGCCAGACGCCGAGCTTCCGGAACTGGTCGCTCATGATCTCCATGTGCGTCACGGCAAACGTCCGGCACTGCTCGATGAACGCGGCGATCCCGTACTCCTCGATATCCTTCTTGGAGGTGAACCCGAGCTGGTGCTCCACCTTCACCTCGATGGGGAGGCCGTGCATGTCGTAACCGGCCCGCTCGATGACGTTCGCGCCCCGCATCCGGTGATACCGGAGGATGGCGTCCTTTATGATCTTGTTCCAGGCGGTGCCGAGGTGGATGTGGCCGGTGGTGTACGGCGGCCCGTCGACGAAAAAGAATGCTTTTCCATCCTTCCGCAGCGCCTGGACGCGTGCATAGGTATTTTCGCTCTTCCAGTAATCCTGGACTCGCGTTTCGATGTCACGCGGGTTATAACTGGCGGTGACTTCTTTCACCTCATATCCCTCATATTCAGCACTCTGGTGTACCGTTTGTCCTCGGGGGACAAAGTGTTTTGTACTATGGGGAGTGGTGCAGACTCACGCGAAGCCGTGAAAGGGCGCGACTTGTGACCGTGTGCGACATCGGGGAAGGCTGGAGTAACTGAAGTAGCGCTGAAAGACTCGATACACTGGACCGTGGGAATATCGCCACGCACTGCCCCCGCCCCTTGGAGCGGGGTGCGACTGCTGGAACAGCAGGAGTTTGAGCACCGAAGGTGCGCAGTCCCCTCGGAATCCGTGTACAGAGTTACGACGGGCTGTGGGTCCGGCGTATGATCGCCGGAGATGCTAAGTGTGACCTGAGGGAGTATGAGAGAACCTTTGAATTTCGAGAACAGGAGCTCTAACCTCGAAAATCTGAATCACATCCAGTGGCCCGTAAAAAAAGCATGACCACCCTGGGCGTATCGCTCCCCCCTCTTTTCTCCACCCCGCCCAGCCCTTTATCCCCTAACCCCCCGACTTCCCCACCATGCAGATCGCAGTCATCGGGAGAGGGAACTGCTCCGGGGAAGAGTACGAAGCGGCGGAGACCATCGGCTACCTCATCGCCGGCAACCGCGAGACCGTCTGCTGCGGTGGCCTCGGGGGGGTGATGGAGGCCGTCTGCAGGGGCGCAAAAGAGGCCGGCGGAACGACCGTCGGCATTCTCCCGGACACCGGGGACGGGAACGCCTACCTCGACGTGGTGGTCCGCACCGGGATGGGCCACGCGAGGAACGTCGTCCTCGTCAACTCGGCGGACGCGGTGATCGCCGTCGGGGGAGGCTACGGCACGCTCTCGGAGATCGCAGTCAGCCTCAAGACGGGCAAACCGGTGTTCGGTCTCCTGACCTGGAAGATAGAGGGGGTGATGGCCTGCGCGACGCCCGAGGAGGCGGTCATCCTTGCAGTTCGCGCAGCACGCCTGTCTCGCCCGTCTCGTAGCCCCCGAGATCCCGGAGAATCTGCCTGAACGCCTCTCCCGCGACGGTCTCGACAAGGGCCGCGATCCGGGGGTCGTCGAGCATCTCGCGGTGCATCACGAGTTCGTAGCGCTCCGTCGCCACCGGGACGAACGCGAGACCGAGCGCCTTCGCGGCGCTGTAGACCCCAACACCTGCGTCCGCCTCCCCGGTCCGGACCGCGAGGGCCACCGCAAGGTGTGTCGTCGCCTCGCGCCCGTAGCCCGGGATGGACGCCGGGTCGATGCCGTGCTCCGCGAGATGGTGGTCGAGGAGCATCCTGGTCCCGGACCCCTTCTGCCGGTTGATGAACGTCCGCCCGGGCAGGTCGTCGAACCCGAGTCCGTCGCGCGAGATGACCCCCTGCTGGCGCTGTGCCACGCAGAGGAGGACGAGGTCGGCGCCCGGCATATAGCGCTCCAGGTAATGGGTGTTGTAGGTGCCGTCGGGGGCGAGGAGGTGCATCGGGGCCGCGTGGCACTCCTGCTTTTTTAACGCGATCACCCCGCCCATGCTCCCGGCATGGGTGGAATGGATATCGACGCCTCGCGGCCTCACCAGATCGGCCAGGTAGTCGAGGGCCGGGTCGTGGCTGCCGGTGACGAGCACCGCCTCCTCCGCCTCCGCGCGGGGGACCGTGAGCCGGACGTCGAGGGTCTCCCCGGCCTCGGCACCCTCTTTCTGTGACGGGATCTGCAGGTAGCCGTTCGCCCGCACAGCACTCATCTGGACTCCCGCGCCCCGTGATTGCGGGACCGCAACCCAGCGCTCACCGATCCTGCCTGCCGAGAGGAGGACGAACTCGTCGGTCCCGATATCGGAGTGGAGGCTCGTGGTCAGCCGGGCGGCGACCTGCTCCGGTTCGCGGACCGGAAGGCCGTAGCGGGCGACGAGCGGCAGGACGATCTCGCGGAGCACGGTTGCCGCGGCAAGGGGATAGCCGGGGAGACCGATCACCGGCTTTCCCTCGATCCTGCCGATGATCACCGGCTTTCCCGGCTTGATGGCGACCCCGTGCGCCAGCACCTCGCCGAGATCCCGGACGATATCGGCGGTATAGTCGCGGGTCCCGGCGGACGAGCCGGCCGAGACGAGCAGGATGTCGTTCTCCGCGACGCCGCGCCGGACGGCGTCCCGGATCCGGTCGTAGTCGTCCGGGACGATGGGGTAGCGGTGCGTCTGTGCACCCGTCTCCGCGAGGACGGCCGCGGCCATCAGGGTGTTGCTCTCCACGACCTTCCCGGGCGGGGGCATCTCGCCTGCCGGCACGAGTTCGCTCCCGGTGGGGATCAGGCCCGCCCGGACGTTTTTGACCGCAACCTCCGTGACCCCGTAGTTCGCGAGCGCTCCTGTGTCATGCGGCCGGATCCGGTGGTTGGAGGGGAGGATCATCTCCGACTCGCCGATATCCTCGCCGACCGGGCGGACGTGCTGC
Organism: Methanoculleus oceani; assembly: GCF_023702065.1. Lineage (NCBI taxonomy): Archaea > Methanobacteriati > Methanobacteriota > Methanomicrobia > Methanomicrobiales > Methanomicrobiaceae > Methanoculleus > Methanoculleus oceani. The sequence continues at coordinate 689,708 of NZ_QFDM01000001.1, forward strand.
CAGGGGCTGACCGGCTTTCTGATGGTGTATGTCTCGCCGTCGCGACGTTCCGTGGGAGCGGAGCGAGAGAAGTCGTCAGACTTCGACCCGACCCAGACATCCTCGATCATGATCACCGCGTCGTAGCCGGGGGGAACGATGTTCCCCGTATTGACCCTCGCCGCATCCGGGAGGGTCACCGGGCGCTGTTCGCTTGCCCCGATAGTATCGGCGCTCCTGACCGCGATCCCGTCCATCGCCGAGATGTGGATGGCGGGGACCGAGAACCGGGCGAATATCGGCGCGGCGGTTATCCTTCCCACCGCCCCGGCGGTCACCGGGATCCGGACGACTCCCGGCACCGCCGAAAAAGAGCGTTCCACGAGTGCCCGGGCTTCAGCGAGCGTTATGACCGAGAGGTAGCGTTTCACCACAGGATCACCTCCACCTCCTCGCCGACCTCGAACCCCTCGCTCGACGCCGGGACACGCACCAGCCCCTCGCTCTGCACCAGGGTGTTGAGGAGCCCCGACTTCCCGAAGACCGGCACGGCCCCGCCGTCCCTGAGAGCGACCCGGACGTAATCTTCCCGCCCGCGGGCGGAGGGAACGTTCTGTGTCAGCCGTGCGCGGACGGTCCGCCGGGAGACGGCGGTCTGCCGCATCGCCGCGAGCAGGTGATCGACGACGGCGACGAGCACGACGAAGGCCGAGGCCGGGTGGCCGGGGAGCCCGATGACCGGCTTTCCCCGCGCCGTCCCGATGATGGTGGGCTTTCCGGGCGCGAGGGCGATCCCGTGCACCAGCACCTCGCCGAGTTCCGCGATGACCGCTGCGGTGTTGTCCCGTTCATCCTTCGAGGACCCTCCCGAGACCAGAACCGCATCGCACCTCTCGAGCGCCGAAGAGACCGCTCTCTTCAGTACCGCCCGCTCGTCCCTGACGATCCCAAAGTAGACCGGGTGGCAGCCCCGCTCCGTCACGAAGGCGCCGGCAAGGTAGGAGTTCGCGTCCCGCACCTCGCCCGGCCCCGGCGTCTCGACGACGGGGACGAGTTCGTTCCCCGTGGATATGATCCCGATCCTGGGGCTCGTCACCACACATACCCGGTCGGCGCCGACCGCTGCGGCGACCCCGATCTCCCGGGGCGAAAGCACGCGGCCCCGCGCGAGGACTCCTTTCCCGGCCGCGAAATCCTCACCCCGGAAGACTACATTCTCACCGGGTGCTACCGGGCGTTGCATCAGGATATCGTCCCCGATCTGCTCGGCGTGCTCGATCATCACCACCGCGTCGGCACCCCCCGGGAGCGCGCCGCCGGTAGGGACGTACCGGCACGATCCCGGGGATATGCTCCCGGCATCCGCATTTCCCATCCCGACCCGGCCCCGGCACTGGAGCATCGCCGGGATGGCCTCGGAGGCCCCGATGGTCTCGGCCGCGGCGACCGCGTAGCCGTCTACCGTCGAACGGTCGAACCCCGGGATGTCGATATCGGCATGGATGTCCCTCGCGAGGACACGATGGAGGGCGTCTTCGAGCGGGACCTCCTCGCACCCGGGTGGAGGCGCGATCCTCCGCACGACCTCTACGGCCTCGCTGACGGGTACGACCTCCAGGAAGAGGCTCATCTGAAGCAGCCCAGCTGACAGCCCCGGATCTTAATTCTCGGTTCGCGCTGGTTGCAGTACCGGGCGATGTCCATCTTCGGGATGCTGTACTTCTCCGATATCTCGAAGGCCTGGGGGCAGGTGATCTCGTCTGTTATACCGTACGCCTCGAATGCTTTCCGTATCTTCTCTTCGTCCATAGTACACACATGATCTGCCTGCAGAGAGATAGGATTTACTGTGGAGGGTCAATCAAGCACTATCATTTAGCATGCATCCCGCCCATGTACGTACCCGATGCGGATCGCGCTGATCAACTCAAAACAGGACATTGCCGGGGCGGCTATCAGGCACCACCTCCGGACCCTGCTCGCGGCGGGCGGGCGGTGGCCGCTTGCGGAACACCATCTGCTGACGTTCCACGAGATCGACGGACGACTGATATACCAGGAACAGGTCGACGAGGGGGTCGATGCCGACCTCATCATCTTCATCTCCCGGCACTCGAGTGCGCAGCCGACGCCCGCCCTGACCGTGCACGTAACCGGCAACTACGAGGCCGCCGATCTCGGCGGGGAACCGGGAACGCTCGCGCCGGCAGCCCCCGCCTGGATGCACGCCATCCTGCGAAACCTCGCCGCCCGGGCCCCGGAGGGCTACCGGGTCTCCTACGAGGTGACGCACCACGGCCCGACGGCGCTCGCGACGCCGTCGCTCTTCGTCGAGATCGGGTCCACCGCCACGGAATGGGCCGATCCGGCCGCAGGGAGAGCGGTTGCGGAGAGCATCCTCTCCGCGGCCCCACTGGAGACGATCAACCTTATCGGCTTTGGTGGGACCCACTACGCCGTGCGGCAGACCGGGATTGCCCTCTCCTCCCGGGGCGCCTTCGGCCACATCGTGCCGACGCGGCAGATCGGCGCCATCAATCCCGGTCTTCTCCGGATGATGCAGGAGGCGGGCTCTGCCGTGGCCGCCTACATCGATAAAAAATCGCTCTCTACCGACCAGATCGGGCGGATCGAGCGGATGCTCGACGACGCGGGGATTCTCCTCCTCTCCGAGTCGGAGATCCTCGCGGCCTCGGGCCTCGAGTGGGCCACCTACCTTGCGGTCCGGGCTCTCGCCGAAGAGATCGCCCCCGGGTCACGCATCCATATCCACGATCTTACAGGAGAGGGAACCCCCGTTGCGGTGCGGATAATCCCCGATCTGATTGAAGAGACGGTAAAAACCGATAAGTCCGGGTTTCTCAACGGTCTCGACCCATTGCCGGCCGTCCATCTCTCGAATGGATCCACGGAAGTGTTATCGACGTTCATCTGCTTTGAAAATGGGTCGTCCCGACTCGCAAGTGATATAACTACCCTGTGTGTAAAACTCTTACTTATCTGTAAAAATGCTGTTATCGACGGTGATCACCTCGTCCTCCGGAAGGTGCGGTTCGACCCCGAGAAGGCGCGCAGACACGGGGTCCCGAAAGGGCCGCTCTTCGCCATGCTTGCCGGCGGGAAAGCGGTTGAGATCGAGGGACGGAAGATCACACCCGATGCAGTGCAGACAACCAGCGCAAAGAGGATACATATCCCGGGATTGGAGAGATACATATGAAATCCATCGTAGAAGAGGCACTTTCACGGGCGCGAGAGGAGCAGCGCTTTGCTGAGCCCATAGAGGTCGACAAGGATCTTGAGGACATCCTCATGGAGCTCCGGACTGAGATCGCAGTCGTCGGGTGCGGAGGCGGCGGTTCGAACACGGTGACCCGGATGGCGGAGGAAGGCATCAACGGGGCGAGGCTGATCGCTCTCAACACCGACGCCCAGCACCTTATCCGGACACGGGCCGAGACCCGTATTCTCATCGGAAGACAGAGGACCCGCGGCCTTGGTGCAGGCTCGATCCCCCAGGTCGGCGAGGAGGCGGCCCTCGAGAACGAGGACGACATCAAGCGGGCCGTCGAGGGGTGCGACATGGTCTTCATCACCACCGGCCTCGGGGGCGGCACCGGCACCGGCTCCGCACCCGTGGTCGCGAAATCCGCCCGGGAAGAGGGCGCACTGACCATCGCCGTGGTCACCCTGCCGTTCACGGCCGAAGGCGCTATCCGGGGTCAGAACGCCGAAGCGGGCCTTGAGCGGCTTCGCGAAGTGGCGGATACCGTCATCGTCGTCCCCAACGACCGCCTGCTCGAGGTCGTGCCCCGGCTTCCGCTCCACGCCGCCTTCAAGGTCTCTGACGAGGTGCTGATGCGGGCGGTCAAGGGCATCACCGAGCTGATTACGATGCCCGGGCTCGTGAACCTCGATTTCGCCGATGTCCGGACCGTCATGGAGCGGGGAGGCGTCGCGATGATCGGGATGGGCGAGAGCGACAGTGAGGACAAAGCCGCCGACTCGGTCAAGAAGGCGCTGCGCTCCCCGCTGCTCGATGTCGATATCTCCGGGGCGACCGCGGCGCTCGTCAACGTGGTCGGCGGACCCGATATGACGATGTCCGAGGCCGAAGGCGTCATCCAGGAGGTCTACGACCGCATCGACCCCGATGCCCGTATCATCTGGGGGGCCCAGGTCGATCCCGATATGCAGGGCAAGATGCGGACGCTTCTCGTCGTCACCGGTGTCCGGTCACCACAAATATATGGGAGAAACGAAAAGAGTATGCCACGCATGATGAAACAGTTTGAGATCGACTTCTTGAAGTGAGCCGGTATGATGGATTATAAAGAGACGCTGGAGGAAGTAAAGTCGTTCAAGATCGAGGAGGAGCTCTTCAAGAAGTACTGGCGCGTGCTGAAGCTGGCACGGACGCCGACTCGCGACGAGTTCTCCAAGATCGCCATCGTGGCGGCGGCCGGGATCATGCTCATCGGCCTTGTCGGCTTTATCATATACGAAATCCTGCTGGTATTGCCCAAATGATGGATATGGCTGAGAGCGCAAACAGAGTCTATGCGATCAAGACGACCGCGAAACAGGAGCGGACGGTAGCCGACAACATCGAGAAGGTGACGAGGGAGCAAAAAGACATCCACGTGATGGCCGTCATGGTTCCCGAGGAACTGAAAGGTTACGTCCTTGTGGAGAGTCCTGACTCCATCGCCCGGATAGAGCAGCTGGTGGAGTTGATCCCCCATGCGCGCGCGGTGGTGCAGGGCTCGACCGCTCTCTCCGAGGTAGAACACTTCCTGGTCCCCAAACCGGTGGTCAGCGGCATTACCGAGGGCACCATCGTCGAGATCATCGCCGGCCCGTTCAAGGGCGAGAAGGCGGTCGTCAAGCGTATCGATACCGGGAAGGAAGAGATCACGGTCGAACTGTACGAGAGCATGGTCCCCATTCCGATCACGGTTCGCGGCGACTCCGTCCGCGTCGTGGAGCGGTCGGAAGACGCCAGCTAATATCACCCCCTCTTCTTTTTGCCCGGGCACGGGCCGTTGCACCGCCGGCGATGCGTTTTACATCCCCCGGTCGCGCCTGCTTGTGCCGGGTCCGGGTGCCGGAGCGGAACCACCGGGCACTGTACTTTAAATCCTCTTACGATGACCTTAGATAACCCAGGCAACTATTCCCCTGAGGAATAAGCTGGTGAACTTGTATGGCAGAAACGGTCGAGGTATTGGTACCCGGTGGCAAGGCAACAGCAGGTCCGCCTCTCGGGCCTGCGCTCGGTCCTCTCGGTATCAACGTGAAGGCTGTCGTCGACGAGATCAACAAAAAGACAGCGGACTTCAACGGCATGCAGGTGCCGGTGACGGTCACGGTCGACGATAAGCGGAACTTCACGATTGAGGTGGGCATTCCGCCCACGACGGCTCTCGTAATGAAAGAGGCCGGTATCGGGAAGGGCTCGGCAGAGCCGGGTGCTTTGGTGGCGGGAGACCTGCCGCTGGAGGCCGCCGTTCGTATTGCCCGTATGAAATTTGATGACATGCTCTCGTACGATCTGAAATCGGCAGTCAAAGAGGTCGTTGGAACGTGCGTGAGCGTTGGTGTCACCGTCGAGGGGAGAAAACCCCGCGAGATGATCCAGGCCATCAATAACGGGGAGTACGACGGCGTGCTCGTCGCATAGATGTCAGACAACCATAGAAGATCATGAGGTCGTGTACTATGGAGGCAAAGGATGGTTGATAAAACCAGTATACAGAAAGCCGTGAAGACGGCACTGGAGAAGGCTCCGGAACGGAAGTTCAAGGAGAGCGTGGATATCACCGTCAACCTCAGGAATATCGATATGTCCCAGCCCAAGAATCGTATCGATGAGACGATTCTCCTCCCGAACGGTTTTGACAACGTCAAGATCGCCGTTCTCGGGAAGGGCGACATTGTCACCCAGGCAAAAGAGGTGAATGTGGAGCTCATCATCGGACCTGAGGAGATCGAGCGGCTCGGGGGAGAACCCCGGGAAGCGCGTAAGGTGGCGGAAGAGTACCGGTTCTTCCTTGCCGAGACGGCAATGATGCCTCTCGTCGGCCGTTATCTCGGTGTCAGGCTTGGCCCGCGCGGGCGGATGCCGATGCCGGTTCCGCAGGGAATGGATATCCGGCCCATCGTTCAGCGTCTGCGCAGTTCCGTGAAGATCCGGACGAAGGACAAGAAGGTCTTCCACACGAAGGTCGGAACTTCCGGGATGGAGCCCGCGGAGATCGCCGAGAACATCGACGCCGTCCTTCACAGGGTCGAGGCCGTCCTGGAGAGCGGGGCACTGAACATCCACTCGGTCTACGTGAAGACAACCATGGGACCGGCAGTGAGGGTGGTCTGATGGCACTTTATACGCATCACCTGCCCAAGTGGAAGAAGGACGAGGTCGACGAGATCAAGCGCGGTATCGAGGAGCACACGCTCGTCGGCGTTGTGGACATGTACGGCATTCCTGCCTCGCAGATCCAGCATATCCGGCGGAACCTCCGCGGCACGGCGAGGGTGAAGATGGCCCGGAACACGCTGATCGAGCACGCTCTAAACGAGCTCGGCGGCAGCGTCGCGGCCTTAAACGACCACGCCGAAGGCCAGAGCGCCCTGATCTTCACGAACGAGAACCCGTTCAAGCTCTTCAAGCTGCTTGAACAGACCAAGACGAAGATGGCGGCAAAGCCCGGCGAGACCGCTCCCGAGGATATCATCGTCCCGAAGGGTCCGACCAGCTTCAAGCCCGGTCCGATCGTCGGCGAGCTTCAGCAGGTGGGCATTCCCGCAGCCATCGAGGGTGGAAAGGTCAAGATTCGCGAGACGAAGACCGTCGTGAAGAAGGGCGAGGTCATCAACAGGAAGGTTGCGGAAGCCCTCGTGAAACTCGGCGTCAAGCCGATGGACGTCGGCCTCATCCTGCAGGCCGCATACTATCGCGAGACCATCTTCACGCCGGATCTCCTGGCTATCGATGAAGAGGCCTACGTCAACAACATCGTGCTTGCGGCCCAGCAGGCGTTCAACCTCTCGGTCAATGCCGTCATCCCGACCCCGCTGACCGTCGGCGCCATCATCGGCAAGGCGGTACGCGAAGCCCGGAACGTGGGCGTCGAGGCGAGCATCTACGAGAAGGATATCGTCGACCTGATCATCGGGCGGGCACAGCGGGAGATGCTGGTCGTCGCGCTCGCGGCGGCAGGCCGTGGGTTCGAGCTCGATGAGGCGACCCTGAAGGCAGCCTCGGCTGCGACCGCTGCGGCACCCGCAGCGGCCCCGGCAGCTGTCGAGGCAAAGCCCGAGGAAGAGGAGACGGAAGAGGAGAAGAAGGAGGAGGAGGAAGAGAGCGGCATGGCCGGTCTCGGTGCCCTCTTCGGCTAATACATTTCAAAGAAAATTACAGGTGAATGAACTATGGAGTATATCTACGCTGCACTGCTCCTGCACAACGCAGGCAAAGATGTAACTGAAGAGAATGTGACTGCTGTCCTGAACGCGGCCGGTGTCGCCGTCCAGGATGCCCGCGTGAAGGCGCTCGTCGCCGCACTCGAGGACGTGAACATCGAGGAGGCCATCAGCAAGGCCGCCGTCGCGCCTGTCGCCGCTGCACCCGCAGCCGCTGCCCCTGCAGCCGCCGCACCCGCAGCCGAGGAAGAGGCTGAGGAAGAGGGGAAGAAGGAAGAGGAAGAAGAGAGCGGCATGGCCGGTCTCGGCGCCCTCTTCGGCTAAACTCTTTTTCTTTCGCGTTCGACGAACCGGACGGGCCGGTTATTTTCAGGAATTCCGGGACGCCCCGCTGTTGTATCATTCTCAAGACTCTTTTGCCGCCATCGCCCCGGTACCGCGTCGCTGCGAAGCATGGGTCGCCAAATGGCGGGGAAAACGGCTGCGAGCCGGCGGTCACCGGTATTCTGCGAAGAAAGGAGATGCCTGCCCGTCAGGCTACGGCCCGGTGCATACGGCCCCTCTCACTCCTCCACGCTCCCCCCGTATACCACCTGCCCGAAACTGATGCACCCGTCGCCGAGGGGATAGTCCCGGTTGATGATGAACTCGAGCCCGGCGGCCCGGATTTCATCCCGGATCGTCTCCCGGATCGCCCGGTTGTAGGCCACCCCGCCCGAGAGCACCACCCGGGGGATCCCACGTTCCTCTGCCGCCCGGACGGCCATCGCGGCGACGCCGCGGGAGAGGTTGTACTGGAACGATGCGGCGATGTCTCCTGCCCGGTCGCCGGCGGCCGACCGCCGGCAGGCCTCCGCGAGGAGCGAGCGGGTCGAGAGAACCTCGCAGCCGTCGTCGCCGCGCAGGAAGTCGAGGTCCCAGGCCGAGGGTTTCCCGGCATACGCCGCCGACTCGAGTTTCATCGCCGGCTCCCCGTCGTAGGTCCGTTCCCGGCAGATCCCGAGGAGGGCCGCGGCGGCGTCGAGAACCCTGCCGGTGCTCGAGGTGGCGGCGACGTTCAATCCCCGCTCCACCTGCCGGGTGAGGACCGCGAGTTCAATATCGCTCCAGCCTCGTGACGCCAGAAGATCCCGGACCCCGGACGTCGGCAGGATGCCGTAGAGCATCCGCTCCGGGAACCGGGTGGCGAGGTCGCCGCCCGGCATCGGGACGACCTCGAGGTGGGCGACCCGGTCCAGATGGGGGACCTTCCCGGCGAAGATCTCGCCGCCCCAGATCGTGGCGTCGTCGCCGTAACCCACGCCGTCTATGGCGATCCCGACGCACTCCTCCCTGGTCGCGGCCGCTATATGTGCCCGGTGGTGCTGGACAGCGAGGAGTTCCGCCCCGGCTGCCTCTGCAACCTCCCTCGCGTAGCGAGTCGAGAGGAACTGCGGATGGAGGTCGTGGACGACGCGGTCGTACCGGGCACCGGTGAGTCCTCCGATCTTCTCCGCCGTCTCCTGCAGGTAGGCGAGGGTCTGGGGGTTCCTGACGTTCCCGACGTGGGGAGAGGTGATGCAGAAACCGCTCCGGTAGACGGAGATGTTCGCGTTCAGCTCCGGACCGACGCCGAGGATGCACGCGCCGCCGAGGTCGATCGCCGTCCGCTTCGGGGCGAGGCCCCTCGATAGGCGGATGATGTAGCCGTCCCTGACGACGGAGTCGTCGCACCGGTTGACGATCCGACGGTTATGGGTGAGGACGTAGTCCACCTGTCCCGGGAGCCGCTCGAGAGCGGTCTCGAGATCGGTGATCATCGGGTAGCCCGGCAGGTTCGCGCTCGTCATCACGAGGAGCGGGTGGGCGAGGTTGGCGAAGAGGAGGTGGTGCAGCCCGGTGTAGGGGAGCATGCACCCGATGGTGTGCAGGCTCGAGATTGCCAGGTGGGATGCGGGGTTCCGCTTCTCGAGCACCACGATCGGCCGTTCCCGGGAATGCAGGATCCGCCGCTCCTCGTCCGATACGACCGCGATCCGCTCGACCTCCTCCGGGGTTGCCATCACCGCGAGCGGCTGCTCCGTCCGGCCCAGGCGGCGTTTGAGTTTCCCTGCCGCCTCTTCGGTGCAGGCGATATGGAACCCCCCGATCCCCCGGATGGCGACGATCGAGCCGGCGTCGAGGAGGGTCGCCGCTTCCCGGACGGGGTCTGCCGTCTCGACCGGCGTCACGTCGGCCCTGAAGAGAGCGAGGTGTGGTCCGCATGCCGCACATGCGATCGTCTGGGCGTGGTGGCGCCGGCACGACGGGTCGGCGTACTCGCTCCCGCAGGCGGGGCAGACCGGGTACTCCGTCATCGATGTCCGCTCCCGGTCGTAGGGGATGGCGTTGATGATGCTGTACCGCGGGCCGCAGTTGACGCAGGACGTAGCCCAGTAGCCTTCATACCGTCCCCCCGCCGTGAAGATATCGGCGATGCAGTCGTCACAGGTGGCGACGTCGGTCGGGATGAATCCCGAGAGGCTCCCGGAACCACTCTCCAGGATCGTAAACCCTTCGGTTGGGCTTTCGCGCAGATTCTGGACATCTACGGAATCTATTTGGGATAACGGCGTACCTTTCGAAACGGCCTCCAGGAACTCCTCGAAGCGGTCCCCGGATGCATGGATCTCCACCTCGCTCCCGAGGTTTTTGACGGTCCCGGTGATCCCGAATTCCCGCGCCTTTGCATAGACAAAGGGGCGAAATCCGACCCCCTGGACGATGCCCCGGATGATGATAGTGCCACGTGTACGCATTGAAATTTCAGCAAAAATTTATGGAGTTATACAACGATATAACAATAGGGTATCGCAGTGACGGGACATATTAAAATTCTTAACGATCCGGTGGAACTGGTTCCTCTTCTCATAACGTTCAATAATTCCGATTACAAGAAGATCTACGAACTCTTAAACAAGGCCTGGCTGACCGAGGAGGATCTCGAGACGTATGCCGGGACATCGACGGTGACCGAGTGCCTCTCTATCCTCAAGAAGGGAAACCTGATCGAAGAACAGTGGCGGATGCCCAAGCCCGGAGAGAAGCCGACGAAGGAATACCGGGCGACATACAGCAAGTTCAGAGCGAGTTTTCAGTGTTCTATGGGCGATATCGGGGACCTGCTGCATATCGCCGTCTCAAACGACGAGGGCCTCCGTACGATCGTGGACTCGGTCGAACGGGAGATCGTGGCCGGGACCACCTCAATCGGCGATATATCCCGAAAATATGGGGTCAGTCCTACCTTCATCAAGGGACTGGCGAAAAGGATCCCCGGCCTCGACGTGAAAGGGCAGGGAATGGTGCTGCTTGACCGGCTTCACTGACGACCCGCTCTACGTCATCCTGCGCAGCAAACGGGAGGCCACCCGGTTCCAGATCCTGGTGGAGATCGCCGAACACCAGCCGGCCGTCCGCCAGCAGGAGATCGCCGGGAAACTCGGCGTGACACCCCAGGCCGTCTCCGAGTACATCCGGGAACTCGTGGATGAAGGACTGGTCACCGCCCACGGCCGGGGGCGGTACGAGGTGACGAAGAGCGGGATCGAGTGGGTCCTGCGGCACGCCGAGGCGCTCGAGTCCTATGCCCGCCACATCAACCGGGATATCATCCAGCAGGTGGCGGTCTGGACGGCCATCGCCCGGGACGAGATCCGGAAGGGAGACACGGTCGGCGTCTTCATGCGGGACGGGTGGCTTTATGCGACGGAAGAGGAGCAGAGCGCCACCGGCCTCGCGACCATGGACGCCCGGCCCGGGGAAGATCTCGGCGTCGCCCGGTTGAACGGCATCATCAAGCATGAGGAAGGCCTCATCCATGTCTGCAAGGTGCCGCGGGTGGAACGGGGCGGGTCCCGGCAGGTCTCTACGGAACTCCTCCGGAATGCCGTCCGGGACGTGGAGATGGTGGCCGCCGTGGGCCTCGAGTCCTACGTGGCCCTCAGGAAGGCGGATATCGAGCCGGATATGTTCTTCGGCTCCCGGGAGGGGGTCATCGAGGCGGCATTCCACGGCCGGGAGTGCGCAATACTTATCGTCGACGAGGAGTTCACCGATTTCCTCAAACGACTGGAGACGGTGGGGCTCACCTACACGATTCACGACCTGATCGCACCATGAAGGTTATCGTCCAGCCTCAGAAAGGCACGTATAAACTGCTGTTTATCGAAGGCGGCCGCGTCGAAGGCTCCGGATTCGTCGACCTGACCGCGACCCCGAAGGGCCAGCGGCCCAAGAACTTCAAGATGCGCCGGCGGGGCAAACAACTCAAGCCCACTCCCACCCGGGACCTGATCACGCTGCTGCGCCGTTCCTCAGTGCACCTTGCGGCGAAGAGCCCGGAGTTCGAGTCGTTCCTTGCCGACCTCCAGATTCCATCGTCAAGGGTCAGCATCTGCCGGTACTGCCAGCTCGAGGACCGGTTCGTACCCGTCGACAAGACGACCGGTGTCAGGTATGGCGGGGAGTGGATCTGCATGGACTGCGCGAAGCGCGAGATGCGGCGGGAACTCGGCTACCTGGGGAAGTTCGGCGGCTCGGTGCTCGTCCATCTCGAGAAACTTCTCGTACAGGTTCGTGACCTCGACCGGGTGCTGGCGTCGGTGGGGCCCGACCATCCCGACCGGAAACGGACCCTCTTTGACCGGCTCGAGGCGCACGAGGTCCAGAAGACGACCCATATCACCGACCTCCCCCTGCCTCCCGCGTTCGCGAAGGCCGCCGGGGTCGAGTACCTGATGCCCGTCCAGCAGCTCGCCGTCCAGGACGGCCTCCTCGAGGGGCAGCATCTCCTCGTCGTCTCGGCCACCGCGAGCGGCAAGACCTTCATCGGGGAGATGGCCGGGATGAAGAACTTCCTCGAAGGGCGGGGAAGGACACTCTTCCTGGTCCCGCTGGTCGCGCTCGCGAACCAGAAGTACCAGCGGTTCCGCGACCGCTACGGCCACCTTGTCCGGGTCACCCTGCAGGTCGGGATGAGCCGCCTCAACCTCCCCGAGACCCGCCCGGCGGGAGACCGTGACGTCAACGCCCCCGTGGTGGTGGGGACCTACGAGGGGATCGACCACGCTCTCAGGACCGGAAGATCCTTAAAGGACATCGGGACCGTCGTCATCGACGAGGTCCAGATGCTCGAGGACCCGGAGCGGGGCCACCGTCTCGACGGGCTGATCGCCCGGCTCAAGCACGTCGCTCCCGACGCTCAGTTCCTCTACCTCTCGGCGACGATCGGGCTCCCCGGGCTGCTCGCAGAGAAACTCCGGGCGAACCTGGTCCGCTACGCGGACCGGCCGGTCCCGCTCGAGCGCCACCTCATCTTCGTGGAGCGGTCCAAGAAGATCGGGTTCATCAAGCAGATGGTCGTCGAGGAGTACAAGGTGCGGTCGTCCAAGGGCTACCGGGGCCAGACGATCGTCTTCACCAACTCCCGGGCCCGCTGCCATGTCATCGCCGATGCCCTCGGCAAGAACGCCGCACCCTACCATGCGGGGCTGACCTCCCAGGAACGCCGCGACGTGGAGCGGCGGTTTGCAAGCGGGGAGATCGCCGCCGTGGTGACCACGGCGGCGCTTGCTGCCGGCGTCGATTTCCCGGCGTCCCAGGTGATCTTCGACGCCCTTGCGATGGGCATCCAGTGGCTCACCGTCCAGGAGTTCCACCAGATGATGGGCCGGGCCGGCCGGCCGGACTTCCACGACCTCGGCCGGGTGGTCATCATGGCGGAACCCGGCGGGTCCTACTCCCGGACGTCCGGAAAGACCGAGGAGGAGGTCGCCGTCGGCCTCCTGCGGGGCGAGATGGAGGAGGTCGCTCCCGAGTACGACATGGAGCAGAGCACGGAGGAGTTCGTCGCGAACGCCGTCGTCTGCGGCGGCGACGAGCAGCAGGTCATCAAGATGACCCATTCGATGGTCGGGACGCTGGAGCCGGCCCTCCCGACGCTCCTCGACTACGGGCTGGTCCGGCGGCGGGCGGGGCGTATCGAACTCACCGATATGGCCCGGGTGATGGCCGAACACTTCATCGGCGCCGAGCGCCTGATCGAGATCAAGGACCTGGTCCGGCGGATGGACGATGCGGCCGAGATCGTCGCGGAACTCGAGTGTGCCGAGGAGAAGACGGCGTAGGGACTTGAGTTAACTCTTCAAACGTCTCCAGATCGCTTGCTTGATGTCTGGGGACTGTCTCGAACTTCTTTTCTTCGGGGTGTTGTTTGCACCGTGCACGGATTTCCAGTGGATATCGCCATGAGGGGTGGGGCTGACGGGGAGGGGGGCGTGCCCCCCTCCCCTGTCCCCTCGCACCTAACGGTGCTCGTGCTCCTGCCCTTCGGCCAGTCGCACTCCCCCGTGGCGATAAACGATGCGTGCCCGAAGGGCAGGCGCAGTTTGAGCACCAAAGGTGCGCTTCCCCCACGGTCCACTGTACGGGCTTTTCCCTCGCTTTCGTCCTTTGACCTTCTTGACTACCGGTACCTCTCCAGGTACTCCCGCACCTTCTCCGACTCCACCCACCCTTCGTCGAGCTGCCGGAGGATCGCCTTGATCTGCCTGACCTGCTCCTGGATCTTCTCTGCCCGCGGATCATCGATGAGGTCGGCCATTCCCTGGACGACCTGGAGGGGGTTTCGGATGTGGTCGGTCAGGACCGCGAACTGCTCGATGTTCCTCTCGATCTGCCGGTATGCCTCCATCCTCTCCCGCTCCATCCTCTCTCGTTCTCTCATCTCGTGCCTGAGACTTTCGTTTGCCGCCCGGAGTTCGTCGGTCCGCTGCGTCACCAGTTCTTCCAGACGGTAGCGGTAGTCCATCAGCTCCTTCTCGGCCCGCCGCCTCTCCGTCACATCCCGGGCGATGACGAGGATGGCCGGCGTGCCCCCGAGGGTGATGCGGTGGATGCTCGCCTCGACGGGAATCCGCTCGCCCTCCCGGGGAATCAGGTCGGCGGAATGCAGGCGTTGGTCGTGTCTCTTGAAGTCGCTCCTGATGAGGATAACCGACCCGGGAGCGATGGAGAAGAGTTCTTCCCGGGCATACCCCAGGCACCGGCAGGCGAGTGCGTTTGCATCCAGTATCCGGTAGGGCGTCCCCTCCCTCCCGATTGCGCATACGAGCAGGAAATCGTTCCCGCTATCGAAGAGGAGACGGTACCGGTCCCTGCTCTCCCGGAGATCCCGCCGGGAGCGTTCCAGTTCGTCGAGCATCAGGTTGACCTCGTCGACAAACCGCGAGACCGGGTCGCCCCCGATTGCGGGGAGGCGGGGCGGAACGCTGCCCACTGTCTTGATGCCCTCGAAACTTGCATCCATGCCGGCGATGCGGGCGGCCACTTCCCGCTCCTTGAGCCAGACGCCGAGCAGCCCGAAGGCGATGCCGACGAGGAGCAGTTCGGCGATCAAGAGCCCCAGGGAGGTCAGGACCTCCTCCGAAAGACCGGACGGGAGGGCGAGCGCGAAGAGAGGGGCAGGACCGCGGGCACGAAGCGTACACCGGGCTACAGGGGGGGCGGCCGGGAGCAGCGGTGCATTCTTGCAGGGGGCCATGCTGTTGTACCGTGTCACTTGTGCCGGGCGGATGCCCGTCCGTGGGTTGCGGGGTGTATCCGGGAGGTCATCCGGTCGCCCTGCAGGCGTTCATCGTGGCGATTCCGGCGCGTTTCCATCCGCGCGCCATTGTAACCCATGATGGTGAATCGACTATATAATGGTTTCCCATGTGGGGGAGAAGTTTACGGCCGGAATACCGTTTTTCAGTCAGACAAGTGAGTGTTCCACGGCATCAGAAGGGGTATGTCGGTATTTCACCCGGCGGTACCGGGGGCATGAGGAGCGGGTGGCCTATCCGGGCCCGGGATCTCCGCCGGTGCCTTCCCGGGCGCTCCTCCGCATCACCAGGGCGAAGATCCCGGTCCCGAGGAGACTTATCGCCCCGCCCACGTAGAAGACGGCGTCGACGCCGACAACGTCCATGAACACGCCCCCTATCAGCGGTGCGATGATCATGCCGACCCCAAAGACCGTATTGTAGGCACCCATCGAGGTCCCCATCCCGATGGCCCGGCCTGCATCGACCGTCAGGGCCATGATGGCCGGCTGCTGGATGGCCCCCCCGACGCCGATGAGGGAGGTGGCCGCGAGCAGGGGCCAGAACGACCCGGAGAAGGGGATTGCGGCGAGCGCTACCGCTGCTATGGCCGAACCCGCGACGATCAGGGCGACCTTGTTCCCGGTGTCGGTGACCCTCCCGATCGGCACCTGGAGGAGTGCCATCAGGAAGGTGTTGGCGGAGAGGACGATGCCCACCTCGAAGGGACTGATCGCGATCAGCGGGGCGAATACCGGGATGAAGACCATCATGCCCCCGCGGCCGAGGGCGTTGATGAAGGTGAAGACGATAATTCCCCGCATGCTCGGTAGCGTGAGGACCGAACCCATCGGGACGGGTTTCCCGTCCGGGACCGTGAACGAACCCGGCTTTGCCTCCGGGAGGGAGACGCCGACGAGGAGTGTGGCGAACGCCGAGAGCCCGGCCATGGCGTAGAAGACCGAGTCCATCCCGAACGCATCGTTCAGGAAACCGCCGAGGAGCGGTCCCACCCCCATGCCGAGGAACATCGAGATGGAGAAATTCCCCATCCGGCTCCCCTCCTTTCCCTTCTCCGAGAAGTCCGCGATGTAGGCCATGGCTATCGGGACGACCATGGCCGATGCGAGCCCGTGAGCAAAGCGGACGGCCGTGAGCGAGTAGACACTGTCGGCGATGAGGTAGGCGAGCGACGCGGCCGCGTAGGAGAACATACCGATGAGGATGATCCATTTTCTCCCCTGCCGGTCCGATATCCGCCCGATGATGGGCATGAAGATCGACCGGGAGAGCGCGAAGGCCGAGAAGATGATGCCGAGCCAGATACCGGTCGCACCCAGGTTCTCCGCGTATATGGGGAGGAGCGGGCTGACGACACCGAGCCCGAGCATGGTGGCAAAGACGGAGATGAATAAGACGTTATAGATGCGTTTGGCGGTATTCATGCAGGTTACACCTGGGGATAAAAATCGCAGGATCCGGTCTGCGACGACGTTTTACGATTGCGGGAAAAAAGATTGGCGATACTCTGCCATATATATTGGCTCGCCGGCCGGGATCACATCCGCCGCGCGACGCAGCACCACCGGTCGTAGATCGGGTCGCGCCGGTTCTCGAAGACCTCGGCGCTCCGCCCCTCGTCCTTGCACCACCCCTCCACCCGGGCCGCTTCGGCCTCCGTGCCGACGGTGATCAGCGTCTCATCGGTGAGGGCGAGGAGCCCGGTGATGATCGGCTCCCAGAGGTTGGTGTTGTAGGAGTAGATCTCCCCGGCCATGAAGGCGGCGCCGAGGGGCACCGGTCCGATGTAGCGGGAGGCCTCCTGCGCGTCGATGCACATGGTGTCGGAAGGCACGAGGCGGCCCCGGGTAAGCCCGAGCGCGAGGAGCGCCGGGTCGTTGTCGTAGGCGAGCGCCCGCACCCCGCCCGCCCGGAGGGCCGCCGTGCCGACACCCGACCCGCAACAGCAGTCGAGGCAGAGGGTTCCCGCACGGTCGCCCCAGACTTCGTCGAGAAGATCGCGGATATTTCCCTCCCGGTCGGGACGCAGGTCTTCGAGGGCAGGAAGGACGTTTGCACAGATGTCGTGGCTGTAATACTCCCGGACCGCTGAGAGCCATGCTTCCCGGCTTTCCTGGTAGATCTCGCCGCCGACGGCCTCGAAGCATTCGATGGCGGCGAGCGTAGGATCCCGGAAGAGGAACGAGGCGATGTGCCAGCCCCTGTCATCGTGGAGCGCGAGCGCGAGCGGCTCCTCCTCCTCGTCGACCAGGAGACGGCCCTCGTCCGGTTTCTCCCGGAATAGCAGGGCCGTACAGGAGTCTTCGGTCAGTTCCGCAAACGACGGTTCGACCAGCCGGTATCCGTCGACCTCAAGGATGTCCCCTACCTTCATGCCGCTCGCCTCTCGATCTTCAGGCCTCCCGGTGCCCGGATGACCCCGTCCACGCGGGCGTCCTCGTGCAGGGTGAGGCACCGGCAGGAAACGTTCCCGAGGATATGCACCTCCTGCTCGACCATCACGTCGCCGTTGCTCTGGACGTCGCCGTGGATGACCGCCCCTCTTGCGATGCTCGCGCCTTCCCGCGCATGCAGGCTTCCGAAGATCGTCGTCTCCTCCCGGACCGCGATCGAGCCGGCACGGATGTTCCCGTGCAGCCGGCACCCCGTTCCGACGGCCATCCCCTCCGGGACCGAGAAGGTCTGCATGTTGAGGACGGCGCCGGCCGGGATCATCAACGGTGTGGCGGTGGGGGCCTCGTCGTCGCCGAAGAGTTTCTGGAGGACGGAGTTCAGTTCCTCCTCCTTCTCGATCCCGAGGACGGCCACCAGGTACATCATGATGTAGATGATCACCGGCATCGGGTTCCTTATGGAGATCCAGCCCTTCGCCTCAAACCCGCGTTCGATCTGGACGTTGTCTCCGATATCGAGGTCGCCTTTGACGACCAGTTTCCCCTGGATCTTCACCCCCTCGCCGAGGTAGGCGTCCTCCTCAACGAGGACGTCGCCGTTGATCTCGCACCAGTTATCTATCCTGGCGTCGCCGCCCGCGACGATATTGCCGTTGATCTTGCTGAATTCACAGACCACGACGTCGTTCCCGAAGAGGCCGTAATCGATCCGGCACCTCTCACCGATGACGATATCCTGCCCGGTCTTGAGCGTCCTCTCCTGGAGTTCGGTATGGTCCGGGAGGGTGCAGGTCCTGATCCAGTCGTGGTCTCCTGTTGATTCCATTTACCCGATATAATCTTCATGCGCCATACTTATGACTCTTATTAATTAGGTCCAGGGCGATCGGCATGAGATCGCAGCCGCGGATACGATGGAGACCCCCCTCCGCACACGAGATCTCGTCGAACCGGGCCGTCCGGTCGGTCCTGACCCCCGGCCCCCTGATGACGACCGGCACCGGGTCGGCGCTGTGGTCTTTGATCGAGCAGGGAGTGCTGTGATCTGCGCAGACGACGATCAGGGTGTCGGGAAGGTCGAGCAGCGGCTCGAGCGCCGCGTCGATCACTTCGATGAAGTCGCGTTTCTGGACGCCTTTCCCGTCGTGGCCGGCCTCGTCCGCGCCCTTGATGTTCATCAGCACGAACTCCTTTTTGTCGAGTTCCCGTATGGCCGTCTTCACCTTGGCGTCGAGATCGGAGTCGACCGACCCGGTCGTCCCCGGCACCGGGATATGTTCCAGCCCCACGACCTTTCCGATCCCGGAGATGAGGGTGGCCGCGGAGATGACGCTCCCGGAGAGCCCGTAGCGCTCGGAGAATTGAGGAAACGCGCCCATCTTCCCGGCACCCCGGATCAGGAGGAGGTTTGCGGGCGGGAGACCCTCCTCCATCCGCCGGACGTTCATCGGGTGGTCGAAGAGGACCCGTGCGGACTGGCGAATGAATTCGTTGCAGGCATCGGCGGTCGCTCTGTCCGCCGGATCGTCGGTGCAGGGCCGGATCGTGAGCGGCCGCACCCCCTCCTTCTTCGGGTCGTTCGAGGAGACCTTATCCCCGAGCCCTTCTCCGACGAGGGCGAGGGCCGCCCGGTGGCCGGCGCCCGACTCGAGCCTGAACCCGACACCGAGCGGCGAGAGATCCACGCCGTCCCGGATGGCCTCGGAAAGAGGTCCGGTCCCGGAGATCCGCCCGGCCCGGCGGTCGGTGACGAGGCCGTCCGCATCAACGGTGGCGAAGTTGCACCGAAACCCGATCATCCCGGCGGTCATGTGGATGCCGGTCCCTTCGGCCTCGAGCGGGCCCCGACCGGTGTAGTACTCCTGCGGCGGGTAGCCGAGCAGGGCAAGGTGGGAGGTGTCGGACCCGGGACGTATGCCGGGCGCGATGGAGTCCATGATCCCGCATACGCCCTCCCCCGCGATCCGGTCGAGCACCGGGGTCCGTGCGGCGGCGAGCGGGGTCAGTCCGTCCAGCGCTTCACATGGACGGTCGGAGATCCCATCCAGTACCAGGAATAGCACCCTGTGAGCAATCATCGAGAACAGATGCGATCCAGAACCTGATTACTCTTCCCGGTGGATGGCGAAGACCCGGGTTGACATCCCGCCCCCTCTCTTCTGCACGAGTGCCAGGCACCGTTCCACCTGGTGGAGCGCCTCCTTCACGAGGGCGTCGTTGTGCTCGCGGCACTCCTTCCCGCAGTCGATCATGATGAGAATGTTGGCCGTCTTGATCATGTCGGCCGAGAGACACCGGATCTCCACGGCGAGGTCTTCGCCGAGGATCGCCTCCATGTCGCATATGACGTCGTAGAGCTGGTGCGAGTACCGGTCGAGCAGCGCGTTCGTGGCGAGAGCCCGGGCCATGCCGCTCTCCCGCTCCACAACGTCGATCCACTCCCGGTGGAACTGGACGAGCATCCTCCTGATGATCCCCCGGGCCATCGTCTGCTGTTCGTCGAGGGCCTGCCGGTTGGACGTAACCGGGTCCGGCCGCCGCGTATCTGCATACTGCTCCTGTGCCGTCACCATCGTCACCTCCCTCTACGCTTCGGCGGAGGTATACCCGGTCATAGGGCATATACCCTTCGTATCGTCTCTGTCACCGGGATCGCGGGAACGGTGAAGACGGGGTGATTATAAAAGTGGGGTGAGCAGGCGGCCCTATACGGCCGCGACCTGCTCCAGTTTGGACTTTGTGATCTCGACCCGGCGGATCGGGTAGATCGTCTTTACGACCTTGAAGACGTCCCGGGCCATGTCGCCGGAGACGATATCCTTGACCAGGGTCTCGAAGTCGCTCTCGGCCGCCTTGGCGGAGAGGGCCTGCGAGATCGCCTGCCGTACGGCGTGGACCTGGCTCTGGTCGGCCCTCGAGAGGGTGAGACAGACGACCGTCACCCGCAGGAGCTTCTTGTCCTTGCTGATGACCGGGTGAATGGTGTCGATGCGGGATGCCCGCCGCTTGACCATCGACCGTAGATAGTCCCGGGTCACCTCGTGCCCGACGAACTCGGTGTATGCGGCGTCGCCGGCCACGTTGTTGATCTTGAACCTCATCTTGATGTGGGACTTCGAGTAGTCCTGCACAACTTCGCCGAGCGTCGCGGTCATGATGCGGCCGACCATGTTCTCGGGGTCGGCCGAGATGGCGTCGCCGATCTCAGCTTTGCCGAAGGCGTCGGGTACGTAGACACGGTACCACTTCTTGGCCTTCCAGCCTTCCAACCTTCTTCCAACCTGTTTCTTCCTTGCCATGGTATCACTTCTTTCTGTTATCTCGATTTTTCAAACCCTGGAGCCTGAACACACTCCGGAACTCCCCGATCCTGCCGTCACCGTGAGGCGGCGGTGCATACGTCCTCCGCTATCGCCAGGTTCATGAGGTAGTCGTCCACCGAAGCGGTGATCGACCGGAGCCTGGTCCCGTCGATCTCGGCCCGCACCCCGCCCTCGATCGGGTAGGTCCTGATCAGGGTGAGGTTGTCGGGCTCGAGTGCCGCCGCCACGCATTCGGGATGGCCGTGCGGCGTCTCGATGGCGCCCTCGATCCGGATCATGCGGGAACCGCCTCCAGGAGATCCTGCCTGAACCGGTCCGCCTGGTCGGCGCCGATCCTGGCGCCGGCCCTCCGGCGATGTCCGCCGCCCTGGCCGCCGCACGCCTCCGCGAGTCTCCGCATCAACGCCTCGAGGTCGAGGTCGATGCCCGGCGGGCAGCGTGCCGATACGGAGCAACGGCCCCCGGTCTCTCCGATGACGAAGACCGGGCCGCTCTGGACGAGGTCGTTTGCGAGCGCATCAGCGACGTCGCTTGCGACCGACCCGTCGTCCACCGCAAAGAGGGCGACGCGTTCGTCGAGACGGCGCGCCCCGCGGATGCCGGCGATGACCGCCTGCCGGTAGCGGGCGGTGATCTCCCAGGCTTCCTGGAGCGCGTGGGTCGAGCGGAGGCAGAGCGATGCGCCGATATCGCCGCTCCCGGCCTTGCCGCAGGCGTCGACGACGGCGGCGAGACTCAGGGCCTCGTCGATCACCTCCCGGCCGAGGCTGTAGGTGGTCCCCCAGATCCCACACATGGCGGAGAGGGATGCCTTCGGGGCGGCCGCAAGAACGACCCGGGAGAGGAGGGACTCGACGTCCACATCGTCCTCGTCGGTGACCTGCGCGACCAGTGCCCGGGCGGTGTCGGGTTCGCCCGAGAACCCGGGGAGGTACGGGTTGACGGCGAGGGCGAGCTGCTCGACGAGGCCCCTTCCCGGGAGGCGGAGGCCGCGGCGGGGTGCGATGAACCCGTTCGCGATGCCTTCGCTGGATATCTCCCGGTTCGGCCCCTCGAGTTCCTGCCCGTCCCCTATGATCCCGAGGAGCGCGAGCCCCGCGAGATCGCGGTTGTCTCCCATGCGCTGGGCGACGAGGTAGGCCGCACCGGCCGCCGAGAGGTTCCGGTCGCCGTCGATCCCGGCGAGGTGCGGGTTGACGTGGTAGTCGCCCTCGAAGTGGGGCAGGTGGTGGTCCACCACCATCACGTCGCCGGGGAGGTCCTGAAGTGCTGATCCAAAGTCGCAGAGAAGCACGCTGCAGTCGCCGGGAACGTCGGCCGTGGTGATGCCCGGGCGGATCCTCAGCCGGAACCGTCCGCCTTCGCGGAACATGGCGTGGCAGAGGATGGACGCGGCGGCTATACCGTCCGCATCGTGGTGCGCCAGCACCTCCACAAACTCCTGCTCGAGCAGGTGACGGGCGAGGCTTGCAGCAGCGGCATCAAGCGACATGGATCATCAGCGGGTGAGCAGGATCTCCGCAGTCTCCGGTTTGTAAGCCCAGCCTTTCGGCATCCGTCCGGACTTGACGTAGTACTTGACCAGTCTGCGCACCTTGGACTCGGCGATCTGCAGCTGCCGGGTGTTGTGCACGTCCTTCTTGTTCTCCGCAAGGTGCTTCCTTATCCCGAGCGCCTTCTGCATCAGGTTCCGGAGATCTTCGGGGATCTCGGATTCAAGGCCCTTCTCGCGGAGGATCTCGTTTACGCGCTTGCCAGTGGCGAGCTTGACGTCAGGGACGGCGTACCTGTCCCGCAGTGCAAGGCCGATCTGGCTGGTCGACATGCCGTCTTTGCGGAGATCGACGATGATCTTCTCGATCTCCGTTGCGTCCGTGTTGGACCACTCGGGTGCTTCCTTCCGGTAGGGTCGGACGGAACTACTGGTTCCACGACGCCGAGCGTACATTCTTGCCATTCATACACCTCCGTTAGATATACTATGCTAAGTCCAGAAAAGAGTCCTTTTACTGACTAATCTCTGTAATCCCGAGCCCTTGCGGGCCGTGCTTCCGGGAGCACGTCGGACTTACCATAGCCAGCACATATCGTGCTGCATCTTATTCACCGGGAGGCGTCTTAAGGGTATCGGGGAGGCGCCCTGTATCAGGGCGGGAAGCGATTCGTGGGGATTTATTAGGGTTCACAGCGACTTCCAATGCGTGAAGGAAGGGCACCCGGAACACCATTTCTCTGGCGCGTTCACAAAGGAGCGCCTTCTCGTCTCTGGCATCGCTGTCTCCACCCTCATCGCGTTCGGGGTCACGACATTCTGTCTCTTCACTGGAATATTCATCGTCTTCTCCCATCTCTTCTACATCCCGATCATCCTTGCGGCCTATCGTTACCCGGAGCGTGGTGTTGGGTTTACCGGTGCGCTTGCCGCCGGCTACCTCGCGGAGGTGTTGTTCTTCTCCGGCAATGGACTGGAGATTGCAAACGCCCTGCTCCGCATTGCGATGTTCTTCGTTGTTGCCGTCGTCATATCGAGTCTCTCCGGCAGCCTGCAGGCGCGGGAGAGCCGGTACCGGGGAATCTTCGAGACATCCGGAGCGGGAATCTTTCTCTTCTCGCCTGATACCGGGAAGATCGGGGAGATGAACCGGGAGTGTTCTGCGATGCTCGGATATGCCGAAGGGGAGGTCCCGGAGGTCTCCGCGATCTGGCCCGGGTATCCCGGGCTCGCCGGAGCCCTCGAGGAGGGCAGGGTTGAAGGCCTGGACTGCAGCCTCGCCGCCCGGGACGGGACGCCCTGCCCGGTGCTCCTCTCGGCAAGCCTTCTCCCCGGCCGGCGGGAAGGCTGCGTGGTGGTCACCGGAACAGCGGAATTGAAGCGGATGGAGAACCGGCTCCGTCGTTCGGAGGAGACGCTCCGGGTCATCCTCAACACCACCGACGTCGGGATCCTCCTTACCGATCCGGGGAAGCGGATCGTGGAGGCGAATACGGCCGCGGTCAGGCTCTTCGGCGGGGCAGGACGGGAAGATCTGGTCGGGCGGAACCCGTACGACCTGATTGCCGGGAGAGACCGGGAGGCCGCCCGGGCTTACCGGAAACTGGCCCTGCGCGGTGAGGGGCCTGCATCGGGAGAGTGTATGTTTCTCAGGCTCGACGGTACCGAATGGCCCGCGGAGATCTCGATCATCCGCTTCGCGCAGGACGGTGCTGCCCCGGAAAGGCTGGTCCTCTCCCTCCGGGACATCACCGAACGGCGTCAGGCGGAGGAGGCGATGCGGGAAGAATACCAGCGTCTCTCGGCCGTCAACGAGGTCGTCACGGCAGCGACTGCATCCCACCGGCTAAAAGACCTTCTCCGGGTCTCGCTCGCAAAGATTGTCGCCCTGCTCGGGTTCGACCACGGGGCGGTCTATCTGATGCGCCCCGGGAGCGATACGGCGGTCCTCTGTGCCCGGGAAGGGACGAGCGGAACCCTGCCTGAAGTGGTGCGCCGGGACGATCCCTTCTATCTGGACTTTGTCCGGGCCGGCGCGGTGCACTGCATCGAGGACTTCTCGACGAGGTATCCCGGGTCCGGGATCCGGGTTCTTGCCGTGGTACCCATCCCCGGCGATGACGGCCCGGCGGGGTGGATCAGGGTCGGGAGCAGGGTCCGGGAGACGATCACGCGGAGCGAGCGCGGGATCCTTCTGGCCATAGGCAAAGAACTCGGCAATACGGTCGTGAAGGGGATGCTCCAGGAGGATCTGGAGGCGGCGCTCGCATCCGCCAACCGCTACCTTGAGGAGGCGAATGCCGCGGCCGCCGAGGTCAACCTCTACATGGATATCCTCACCCATGACATCAACAACGCGAACACCATAGCGATGGGCTACCTGCAGATGTACCTCGAGTCTCCCGCCGAATCGGACGGTGCAATCGTCGGAAAGTCGCTTGCGGCCGTCTACCAGAGCAACGAGATCATACGGAACGTCCTGACGCTTCGCAAGCTCAAATCCGGATCGGACGAACTCGGGCCGGTGCAGCTTGAGCCGGTGATCCGGGGGATCTGCAGTTACCACACGGATGCCCGCATCGCCTGCAACGGAGCCGATGCAACGGTTCTCGCCGACGATCTCATCAGCGAGGTCTTTGCAAACCTGGTCGGCAACGCCATCAAGTTCGGCGGGCCGACCGTCGAGATCACCATCAGCGTCGAGGAGGGGGAGGACAGGGTTGCGGTGACGGTTGCCGACACAGGCCCCGGGATCCCCGACGACCTCAAGCCGCGCCTGTTCGAACGCAACCAGCGTGGGGAGACGAAGAAGAGCGGGAAGGGGCTCGGCCTCTACATCGTCCGGATGCTCGTGGAACGCTACGGGGGGAGCATCCGTGCAGGCGATCGGGTCCCCGGCCACCCGGAGGAGGGGGCCGCCGTCACGTTCACCCTGCCGCGTTGTCCTCCGGCAACGGGGTGAGCCGAATGTTTATCTTCTTTCGGGCCAACATGTACTGGTACCAGTGCGATAGTAGTCTAGCGGTAGGACAGGGGCTTCCCAAGCCTCTAGCCCGGGTTCGATTCCCGGCTATCGCATCGGCATTCCGATCATCGCGCTTTTTTGAACCGTCCCCTCTGCCGGCACGTCCAGTGCTTTTACGGCACCTGCGCAGATGATGCCTGCACGTCTCTTGAGTCAGCCGGGTGCCGTTATGAGCCGCTTCCTCCCTCCGGCACCACCTCGAACCGGCAGTGGTCGAACCCCGTCGAGTAGCACCGGGTCTCGACCGCCGCCGCCGGCCGGCCGTAGTGGCGGGAGAAGAGCGCCCGGAGGATGCCGGAGTCGAACGCGCACGCGGGCCGCCCGGTGACCGGGAGATCGGCGCACTCGAAGCAGTCGTAGACGAGGAGGACAGGGGGCTCCGTCTCCGCGACCTCGACCCGCCCGAGACGGTGCCCCTCCCAGAACCGGGCGATCTTCGTGCAGAAGGCTCCTGTGTCCGGGTCGGCCACCGCCGGGTAGAGTTCCTTCCCTATCCGCTCGCCGGCCCGGGAAAGAAGCGGGTCGAGGAGGACCCCCTCCTGCAGGAGCGAGACCCGGATCGTCCGGAAGGCCAGTTTGTAGAACGCGAAAGGGTCGCCCGATTCCGGCCGGTACGCCCCTGCATAGGCAGCGAGCGCATCGGCTACCCGTTCCTCCGGCGAGACGTTCGCGATGAGGTCGCCGGCGAGGAAGAAGATCTTCCTCCGGGAGTCCTCCGGGTCGGCCCGGGACCCGACCACGCCCGCCGCCGCCATCTCCTGGAGGTGCACCGAGACCGTCGACTTCGCCCGTCCCGCGAGGGCGACGATCTCCTCGAACGTACGCTCGCGCTCCCTGAGGGCCGCGAGGATCGCACGCCGCACCGGATTCTCGACCGCCCGTGTCCCGACCGGGGTCGAGTACAGGTCTATGTCATGGTCCGGCTTCGGCCGGCCGGGCCTCCCTCTGCCGGTCATTCCCTGCTCCATAGAAGAAGATCGAAAGGAAGATATATCAAATGTTCGGATACACCAGAACGTTCCTGTATCAACGAACGTTATGGGGGATGGAACTGACTGCACGTCCTGCCCCGGATGAGGGTCGCTGCCTCGCGGGGCTGCGGCATACCTCTTTTTGATCCGGTCACGCCTGCACCGCCGACCCGACGTGTAGTCCTGTCGTGTCAGAACGAGAGGACTCCCGGAGCCCGCTCCGGGGGAACAATAATCACGGTTGCCGTTGCCTACCCGCCGTGGTGCTGCACGGGATGAACGGCCGGCGGAAGGGAGGACGGCCGTGAGAAACCGGCGCTGGATCGCGCTCTCGCTCTTTATCAGCGGCGCGGTTCTCACGGGGCTGCTCGCGGCGACCTTCACCCCCGAAACCCGGGCCTACCTCGGGGAGGTCGGCGTCGCCGCTCTCCTTCTCGCCCTCGGGTTCCGGGCCGCATCGATCCTCTGCCGGGCGGTGCGGATCGGGGTCCTCTGCCGCGGCCTCGGCTACACTGTGCCGTTCCGGAGCCTTATCGCCACCCAGTTCCTCTCGCTCTTCGCCGGCTCGATCACCCCCGGCCAGGTGGGCGGCGAGCCTGTCCGGATCCACCGGCTCTCGCATTCCGGGCTCGCCGTCGGGGACGCCGTCGCCGTCGTCGTCCTGGAGCGGGTGCTCGACCTCGCCGTCTTCGTCTCCATCACCCTCGCAGCCCTTCTCGCCGCCCGGCACCTCTGGAGTTACCTCGCCGCCACCGTCCTCTACCCGGTGGCGGCCTTCTTCCTCCTCGTCCTCGTCCTCCTGCTCGTGCTCGTCGTCCTGATCCGCCGGCCGTCTCTGATGAAGCGCGTGGTCGGCGGCGTTGCCGTCCGGGTGCTCGACCGGTGCGGCCGGAGCCGGCGCTGGCTCCGGTTCTGCCCGGGCACGGAGGGTGCGGAGTCCCTCACGCAACGGATCGGCCGCGAGGCCGAGACCTTTGCCGCAGGTTCTTCCCGGTTTGCCCGGGCCGGCCGCCGGGCCGTCGGCGGCGCGCTCCTGCTCAGCATCCTCGACTGGGTCTTCCTCTTCTCCACGGCATCGGCGCTGCTCGTCGCTCTGCGGCTACCGCCGTCCCTCCCGGAGTCGTTCCTCTTCCAGGGCGTCCTCCAGATGATCGCAACCGTCCCGCTGATCCCGGGCGCGGCCGGGATCGCGGAGATCGGCGCCGCCACGCTCTACCGCCGGATCGTACCCACCTACCTCCTCGGCCTCTTCGTCGTCCTCTGGCGGCTGATCCTCTACTTCCTCAACATCCCTCTCGGTCTCCTCGCGGCCGCTCTTGCCGCGAGGGAGAGGGGCGGTGGGGATCCCACCGTCAGTGGGGATCCCACCGAAAACCTATAACCCTTATGAGACCAAAATCTATCAATTAACGCGGATATGACGAAAAATACCCTGTTCGTGAAACGATCGGAGGACATTCGGTCCTTCGGCGGGGGAGGGTCATGATCACCGATACCGATATGTATGCCCTGAGCATCATCACCGAGAACAGGGCCGGCGTGTTGCGCGACGTGGCCACGGTGATGGCGAATTACCGGGCCAACATCCAGATGATCCAGCAGTCGATCATCACCTCCGGCCCGAACACCGGGAAGGCCTACCTCTACTTCGAGTTCGAGGAGTGCGGGAACCACCCGGATCTCATCGCCGATCTGGCAAGAGTGCCGTCGGTCGTCGACGTCACCATCTACCCGCCGTTCTCCCGGATATTCGGCTCACGGGTGATCATCATCGGCGGGGGAGCGCAGGTGGCGCAGGTGGCGCTCGGCGCCGTGAACGAGGCCGACCGCCACAACATCCGCGGCGAGCGGATCTCGGTGGACACGATCCCTCTCGTCGGGGAGCAGAACCTGGCGCTCGCCGTGGACGCGGTGGCCCGGCTTCCCCGGGCGTCGATCCTGGTGCTCGCCGGGTCGCTGATGGGCGGCGAGGTCTCGCGGGCCGTGGACCGGGTCCGGGGGGCGGGCATCCCGGTGATCGCCCTCAAGATGGCCGGGAGCGTCCCGGAGCATGCCGACCTGGTCGTGACCGACCCCATCCAGGCAGGCGTCTTTGCCGTGATGCACGTCAGCGGCAAGGCGGTCTTCGATATCAACCGCGTGCGTGGACGTGAGTTCTGACATGGATTCCATCGATATGGCTGTCAAGGTGCTCTCGCGGGACGGGCTCGTCGTCTATCCCACCGAGACGGTCTACGGCCTCGGGGCGGACGCCCTCTCCGAGGATGCGGTGATGCGGGTCTACGAGGCCAAGAACCGGCCGGTCGGGAAACCGATATCGATCGCGGTCTCGGATATGGAGATGCTCGCCGCCGTCGCGGTGGTGGACGACGCCGCGCGGCCCTTCATCGAGCGGTTCCTGCCCGGCCCGGTGACGGTGATCCTCCCGGCGAAGTCCTGCCTGCCGGCGGTCCTCACGGGCGGCACCGGCCTTATCGGGATCCGGTGGCCCGATCACGAGGTCGCCATCGCTATCATCGCCCGGCTCGATGCGCCCATCACGGCCACCAGCGCGAATTTGTCGGACGATATAGCGCCGACGCGGCCCGAGGAGGTCTCGGTCCCCCACGACTACCTGGTCGACGGCGGGGAACTCCCCGGAACGCCGAGCACGGTGGTGGACCTGACCGTCCGGCGTATCCTGCGGAAGGGTGCGGGATGGGAAGCGGTGGAAGCGTTTCTGGAGACTCTGCGGTGATGCAATCGGTACGGCTCCGGGATTTCATCGAGGACGCCGAGGGCTGCCTCTATGCGGTCTCGAACTACGACAACGCCGACCGGATCGGGTGCATCCTCCGCTACGTCCCCGATCCCGGGGGGGAGCGGACGAACCTCTCCGGCCGGCGGTACCGCAAATACGATTTCGCCGAGTCCTTCGACTGGATCCGGGAGCATAAGCCGGCGTATCTCGACTCGGTCCACCGGGTGCCCTACTGCGACGTGGCCCGGGTCTACAAGCCGGAGGAGGAGATCGGGAGGGTGGCGGCAAGAAACCCCCGGGTGGCAAGGCTCCTCTCTCACTTAGATCTTTTACCGGGCTCGTTCGGGTGCACGGGCTCGCTCCTCTGCGGCCTCGAGAACGCCGCCTCCGACATCGACCTCGTCGTCTACGGCGATGCCTGGTTTGCCGCCCAGCGCCGGCTCCGGCGCCTGGTGGAGACGGGGGTGATCCCGGGGATGAGCACCGCGATGTGGCGGAAGGTCTACGACAAGAGGGTGCCTGAGATATCGTTCGACGCCTTCGTCCTGCACGAGCAGCGGAAGTGGAACCGGGGAGAGTTTGAGGGGACCTACTTCGACCTCCTCTACACCCGGGACTACGCCAACCTGGACGCGGTCCCCGCCGGTCCGGGGAGGGTGGTCGGCCGGGCAATGATCGAGGCGACGGTCACCGACGCCTCCCTCTCCTTCGACAGCCCGGCGGTCTACGCCGTGAACCACGACGAGATTGCCCGGGTCCTCTCCTTCACCCACACCTACTCGGGCCAGGCGCTCGCCGGGGAGGTCATCGAGGCTCAGGGTGTCGTCGAGGAGCACGGCGACGAGCGGTGGCTGATCGTCGGCACGACCCGCGAGGCGAAGGGCGAGTACATTTTATCGAAGACGCTGCTCGAGAACGTTTAGAAGAGGTCCGAGAGCCGCCGCGGCCCGGCGGTGCACCGCTCGAGGTGGGGGCAGCCGTCGCAGGGGGCCCGGAGGGGGCGCGGCGGGATATCGCCCGCGACGACCCTCTTTGCCGCCCGGATCGCCTTGATCAGCTCCCGCCGGTCCCGCGGCTGGGGCTCGACGTAGCGGCAGACGCCGCTCGCGACGTACTCGACGTAGCCGCCGCCGACGGGCCGGCCGAGGGTCTCTTTGAGGCAGGCAACGTAGCAGGCGACCCGGAGCCGGTCGGTGCCGTAGACCCCGGCCTTCGGGGCGGTGCTCGACCGGGCGACGGCGAACGTGCCGTCCTCGAAGACTTTGTCGATTCTTCCCCGGATGCCGAGGATGTCGGACTCGACGGCGAGGTCGGCCTGGACGGGCCGCTGCCAGGCCGTCTCGCGGCAGGCGGCGACGCATTCGTCGAGGAGCTCCCGGGCCTCCGCTGTTGCGTCGGGGAGGACGCAGAGGACCTCCTGCCAGATTTGGTCCGCTTCGAGGAGTTCCCCGAGGTGCGTGGAGACCTGTTTGCAGACGGTGTAGCGCGGAGACTCCGGGTGCTCCTCCGACCGCTCGAAGTAGTAGCGCCGGGGGCAGATGTGGCAGGCGACGACGCCGGATACCGGGATGTACTCGTTCATGGATAGCGGGTCCCGTTTGAGAAGACGTATGCCCTCCCTGTATAAAGCGGGATACGCTCCGCACCGGCGCGGGGTCCCGGGCGGCCCGGAGGGGAGATGCGGCTGGAAGACCAACTCTTATGCCGGAGCGGATCACAGAAGATGGGTATGGCAAACCGCGAGATATCGGTCAACATCCCCGGCGACCTCGACCCGGTCTATTCGAACCGGATCCAGATTGCCTACAAGGAGGACGAGTTCACGTTCCTCTTCCTGCACGAGATCCCCGGCATGAACCAGGCGCGGGGGAAGGCGATCGTCTCGATCAGTCCCCGGCACGCGAAGAACCTGGTCGAGGTGCTCGCGAAGAGCGTCGCCGACTACGAGCAGAAGTTCGGCAAGATAACCACCCCGGAGGCCGCCCCGCACCAGGAGAGCAACGTCACCATCCGCGGGTACTCCTGAACGGGGCCGGACCGGCGAGTTCCCGGCAGGTGATACCTTTTTAATTCCGAAGATGCAACATTGTAAGGCAGTTGCCGCTGTGGCTTAGCGGTATAGCGGCTGATTCGTAATCAGCAGGTCGGGGGTTCAAGTCCCCCCAGCGGCTCTTTTCGTCGAAGGTTCAAATCCCTTGAAAATGCTTCTATCCTCATTCTGTGACCCCTCAATCATGAGGACCATCGGCGAGCCTATTCGGCCCGCAATCTTCACCCTCTGATGTAAGTATGCGACAAGTACAGAACAGCCAAATCAGCTGTTTTCCCCGCAGAAATTCATGGTGTTTGTTATTTGATTTTGGATGTCGCCACAGTCTACGTAACAAAATGATTGTGGTGGCACAAATTTCTCAAACAATGCAACTGGATCAAGTGGCTCAGCGAATTGCTCTAACTCTTCGATCTTGATTGCGAAACCATACTCCTTTCCAGAGAAATAATCAAAAAAATCTTCTTTACTGACGCCGGAAACATCCTTGAACTGTTCCCACAGACGGTCAGGATGCCCTTCCACAATCTCACCAAGTAGGAAATACGCGACAATCTTCTTTATGGGGGATGATGCATAGATAAAGATCATATCCCTTGACCGGTCCCGAAAGATCTGCTTGCGAAACTCGTACTGCTTGTTACCATTCAGAATCTCTCTAACATATTTTGGCTTAATGGACAGTAAAACGCCGGTCAATTCCGCAGGCCTCCGATAATAGATAATATTTACTATCATTTATATATGTTATGGATTGCGGTGCGAAAGTGAGAATGCCCAACTCTTTGAGTGCCTTATAAGGAACTGGGCTTTTTACATGGAAATGATGACGGAACATAATCACAGTCAGAGGTTTTTTCATTCTTTCGATATCATCACGACTATACACCGTTCGTTTTCCAACGATTTTGATGATATCATCAGGTGTAGTTAGATCTGTGTGAACGGTTTCGATCACCCCAACAGATGTCACCATTCTTAAATCTCGGGATCGATAGAAGAAGATTAAATCTCCTGTTGCAATGTGCTTGTTTTTGGTATGTGAGAGGTATGCCTTCTTGATGGTATTCCCTTCGATGATGAACATACCCGAGTGTTCTGGAAGTTTTGTTTGTCTTCCCTTGAAGTCAGTAAATAACCTTTCATGATTCTCTGGCCATATGGGAATGATAAATTTCCTGACTTTAGGACCATCATAGAATGATGGATAATACTGCCGACTGACCTCCAGCGGCAAGAGGGTTTGAGCCAGTTCAAGACTTGCGTAAATCCTTTTTATAAATACTTCTTCACCACGTAAATTTCGAGCCTCTAGTTTGAATCCGTATTCCGATATCAGTTCGACCAGACGATCATCTGGTTTAGTGAAATGTGTGAGATATATCTCTTCAGTCCCGTTTTTTATAGCAATGTCGACAGCCAGTTTAATGAAGAGTTCACCGATTTTCTGACCAATATTCCGAACAATGAAGGTAGATATCTTCTCTCGCTTCTTTTTTGGGAACGGCGGGATCGTATCAAGGGGCTCCTCCTCAATTTTATAGATTAACAAAGCTCCGATCGATCCATCAGAATTGTAATGAACCCAGCACTTCCTTCCCTGCCGAGAACTTTTCCTGAACCACTCTTCAAATTCTTTATAGTCCTCTTTTAGTGTTGTGAAAATGGGATCGGACAATTTGAGATTGTAAATGAAATCTTCTTCAACCCCTGGCGGAGCCGTGGTCTTCTCTGTGGGAATGAGGCTTTGGAAGAGATCAAGTGCATCAGAAATTGAGAAGACGCGGTTATCGATGCCGAGACGTGCCGCTTTTGCAGTTAGTCTTCTGTCTTCGGTAACAAGTAAGTCCACTGCGTCTTTATAAACACAATACAGGAGGGCATTATCGATTTCATTGTTACTTCCAACTCTTGCAGGTATTTTTTCACTAAATACTGAATCGTGATTGGGGTTTGGCGGAGATTCTAGTTGAGGATAAGCCCTGACCTTGGAGAGCATAATCCCTCTTCTTTGAGGATCAGGATTTTTCTCCAGTTCATAGACTGACAGGGGATGAACAAGTGGAGTAACGCCAACTTTATGGAATATTTGGTTGAGGCTTTGCAAATTTTGAGATAGGATTTGATTGTCCTCACGGTAAATGATAATATTGGTATCAATCAGAACCCGCAT
Organism: Methanoculleus oceani; assembly: GCF_023702065.1. Classification (NCBI taxonomy): domain Archaea; kingdom Methanobacteriati; phylum Methanobacteriota; class Methanomicrobia; order Methanomicrobiales; family Methanomicrobiaceae; genus Methanoculleus; species Methanoculleus oceani. The sequence continues at coordinate 722,901 of NZ_QFDM01000001.1, forward strand.
GGTTAAACAATAGTAACTCTAGAATCCATACTATAAAGATATCTAATTGTATTGAAGAACCTTCTGTCGTTAAAATCTTTAAGATAACATAGAATAGTCACTTTCCACTTTTCACGGTGAGGTGTAATATCATCCCATTGTCACAGGCGAACTTCACCAGCACCCAAGTATGCGCTATAAGTGCCAGAGTGTGAGGTCGTCCCAAAATGCCTCTGCCGGGAGGAGGACACCCCCTCCCGGTCCCTCCCCCGTGTGGCGATATGCGACGTCCCGGCAGGAACGGAGCTGGAGCACGAAGGTGTGACTCCTGGTGGGAAGCCGTGTCAGGTATCTGCCGCAGAATTTCGCTTAATTCTCCTAGAGAGTACGTAAGAACGTTCAAACCATGTGGAGCTTCAACCAAGAGTATTTTTAGGACGACTTCTGTGTCAACCACCAGTATGTAGAGGTTATACCACTGCGGTCAGTCTCGTCGCTCTGCCAATTAACTACACTAACTCAATGCAGTGAAGAGTTGGAATCTCCACTCTCCAGGATAGCGCATCTTGCGCTAATGGTGAGAATCCTCCATAGAGGGCTATTCGCTAGCCTGATGTAAAAAAGAGTCTTTGAGTTCTTTCCGGTGATATTCTTGGTATACTCTTTAGAATTGGCTTTTGGAACCCGTTTTGAAGGTTCTAATGTAGGCCTAAGCTAGATAGTCCATTTCTACATGCCCCTGCTCCGAAATCCATGCCAAACGACACTGGCAATCACCCTCCCTCTCCCCGGCAGCCGGTTACTACCTCATCGGCTCCCCGCCGACGGGGCTCGGCACCGGCCCCTCGGCCTGTTCCCTGCGTCGTCGGGGTGCTTCTCGCCACCTGTGCCGCCACACCTCTGACAGGTCATGGTAAAACACCCACCCCTCTTCCGTTCCAAACATCCGAAGGCACGGGATCGAAGAGAGATCCCACATAAAGGACGCCTTGCCTGCCGTGACGAAAAGAGAGGACTGTGCCGATGCAACGACTTCAATTAAAAAAGCCAGTTCCAGATTCTCATCTTATAATGCCTGTTTATACTGATATTGGGATCGCCATCGAGCATTTTGCTCACCTTCACCTTCATTTTATAGCCTTTTTTAATTTTTAAGAACGTCTTGCTGAATAGCGTGTTGGGAGACATTACCTGGTTGAGGTAGCCGTACTGCTCCTTTATCGAGTCCAGTTTCAAGCCGGCCGTAATTTCGTCGCAATCTTTTGCTCCCGAATCCGTGAACGTATGACACTCCCTTATGAAGTCCGTAAGGATCTTCACTCCCTGTTCATTCCTGTTCAGCGTCTCGGTCAGGTTCAGTATTCTATCGGAGAATGAAATGACAAATATCAGGAACCCCAGAAATGCGATCACATTTCTCGTGTCCTGCTGAGCGTGAAAGGGAAGCGACAATGAAAGCAGAATTTCAGGATCTACAATACTTAAAAAGGCAATGGATGCCGAAAAGAACAGAATGGAAAGCGATAGACCGCTGGAGATCCATTTATATTTCCTGCACTGGTATGCACAGATTTCCCTGATCAACCCGGCCTTGTCCGCTAACTTGTTAATCTCGTTAACGCAGTCCTCTACTGTTTTCACACCCATTGGAGTTCCTCACAATTAATAATTCACGAAATACGTTCCATATCGTTTTTAAGTGCGCTCTGCCCCGGATCAACGTAAAGTGACGTAACGGCAAAACCTGCCGACAAAAAATGGTGCAACCAGGCAGTGGGATCAATACCTCCGCTGAAGGGGAGCAGGCACCGTTTTAACATTGTTGAACCATTTAAAGAAAATAATCAAATGGATATATACGTTTCGAAACTTCTTTCTTTCCAGATCGTCCAGAAAACGGTTATCCGTTGCACCGAGTTCGAAAGGGTTCACCCCCAAACAACAGGCAATCCAAAAACGGATAACCCATCCCCACCCACCCTGATCCGAAACCATGGCAAACAATATCGGCACACTGGCAATCACCATCTCTCTCCTCGGCATCGCGTTCGTGCTGCACTTCTCGGCAGCACCCTACTACTTCATCGGCTCCCCGCCGACGGGGCTCAGCACCGGGACGCTCGGCCTGGTCCTCTGCGTCATCGGAGTGCTTCTCGCCGGCTTTGCTGCCGCGAAGAAGGAGTGAACCAGAGCGAGATGGCCCCGCCCCTCGACCCGGACCGTTTCGCCATAGCGCTCGACGAGGATCTGCACGAGATACGGCCCGAGCCCCTTGCTTCTACTGCTCGTAGCGGTGAAAGATCTCCTGCTTCTCGTCGTCCGGCACGCCCGGATCGGTATCCTCGACCGACACCGGACAGCCCGATATCTACATGAGGCTCAAACTGAAAACAGGTAGAACGAAGCACGGGAGCCGGAAATGGAACTGCAAATCCTGAACGCCATTGTCCTCATCTTCGGAATCTCCCTCATCGTCGGACTGCTCTTCAACCCGTTGCGCATCCCGCCGCTGGTCGGGTTCATCCTGACGGGCATCATCGTCGGGCCGAATGTGCTCGGCATCGTGCAGTCACTCGAAGAAGTCAACATCCTTGCCGAGATCGGGATCGTCCTGCTGCTCTTCACCATTGGTCTCGAGTTCTCCTTCGCCCACCTCTGGCAGATACGGAAGATGCTCCTCGTCAGCGGGTCGATCCAGGTCTTCCTGACGTTTCTGGTCTCCTTCTTCATCGCGACGCTCATCGGGCTGCCGTTTGCAGAAGCCGTCCTTCTGGGTTTCCTCTTCGCCCTCTCCAGCACCGCGGTCGTGCTCCGGATCCTCCACCAGCGGGGGGAGATGAGCACCCCGCACGGCAACATAATCCTCGGGGTCCTGATCTTCCAGGACATCGTCGCCATCCCGATGATCATGGCCATACCGTTCCTCGCGAGCATCTCCGCGCCCGCGGCGGTGCAGGCGTTCAGTGTAGAGTCCCTCTCGTCGATGCTCACCGTCGACATCCTGATCCTGGTTGTCCTCGTCGTGGCCGCAAAATGGGGAGTTCCCTGGTTCCTTTACCAGATAGCGAGAACGAGGAACCGCGAACTCTTCCTTCTCTTCATCGTGGTGACATGTTTCGGTGTCGCCTGGCTCGTCTCGCTCGCCGGGATTTCGCTTGCGCTGGGCGCTCTCCTCGCCGGCCTCCTGATCTCCCGGTCGGAGTACAGCCATCAGGCCATCGGCAGCATCGTACCGTTCCGCGACATCTTCACGAGCTTCTTCTTTGTCTCGGTGGGGATGCTGCTTGACGTGGGGTTCTTACTCGAGCATCTCGGACTGGTGCTTCTCCTGATCGTGGGCGTGATCGTCGCAAAGGGGCTGATCGCCGCCGCGGTCCCGGTGGTCCTCGGCTACCCCATCCGCACCATCACCCTCGTCGGGCTCGCCCTTGCCCAGGTTGGGGAGTTCTCCTTCATCCTCTCGCGGAGCGGTCTTGATTACGGCATCCTCTCCCCTGAGATCTACCAGCTCTTCCTGGTGACCGCCCTCATCACGATGGCCATGACGCCTTTCGTCATCGGCGGCGGACCGATGCTCTCCGATCGCCTCTGCCGCGTCGGCTTCCTCAACCGGACTCTGGAGGCCCGCCGCCCCGTGGAGGAGCCCGAGCGCCAACCTCTCAGGGAACACGTGATGATCATCGGCTACGGCGTGACGGGGAGGAACCTTGCGCGGGCGGCGAAAGCCGGCGGGATCCCGTACGTCATCATCGAGATGAACCCCGTGACCGTGCGAAAAGAGCGGGCTCTCGGCGAGCCCATCCACTACGGTGACGCCACCACGGAGACGGTCCTGGTGCACGCCGATATCGAGTCCGCCCGTATTGCCGTGATCGCGATCAACGATCCCGTCTCGACCCGACAGATCGTGGAGGCCTGCCGCCGCTTGAACCCCTACCTCTACATCATCGTGCGAACCCGCTACCTCATCGAGGTGGGGCCCCTGCAGGATCTCGGAGCCAACGAGGTGGTCCCGGAGGAGTTCGAGACGTCGCTGGAGATCTTCACCCGGGTGCTGAACAAATACCTCATCCCGAAGGACCGGATCGAGGGACTGACGGCTGAGATCCGCTCGGACACCTACCAGATGCTCCGCAACCCACAAGAACATCCTCCGACGCTCACGGATCTGATCTACCGGCTCTCCAACGTGAGCATCGTCACCTACACGATCGACCCGGCCGCCCCGGTGGCGGGGAAGACGCTCGGGGAGATCAACCTCCGCAGAAGACACGACGTGCTGGTCCTCGCCGTCCTGCGGGGAGAGGAGACGATCACGAATCCGGACGGGGAGACGAAGATCCTGCCCAACGATATCGTCATCGTCCTGGGCACGCCCGAGCCTGTGGCACGGGCGTCCGTCCTCTTCCAGGCGCCCCCGAGAGAGGAGGGGACTCCGGCATAGGGACGTTTTGGGGTGTACCGCGAAGAGGCGATTCGTTGCCTCCGGATCGGATCATCCCCGAACCGTTCCATCCCGTAACCGGCAGGGCTCAAATGTTACCGGTATACGTTTGCCCATTGATACAACAATTGCACTACCGGCGTCATGCAGACGCCCTTCACAGCATATTTCTCTCATGAACCACAGAGTTGCTATCTGAATATCCTGCATCCCGGAGAGACGCCCATGGGAGATCCGATCAGACTGGGAATCATCATCTGCGACCGGTACCGGACCTGTGCCGGGGGAAAGTGCCTGCGGGCACTGCGCGACCGCGAAGGCGCTTTTGAACGCTACAAAGGAAAAGATGTTGAGCTTGTCGGGTTTGCAACCTGCAACGGCTGTCCCGGCGGGAACATCGAGTACGTCCCGCAGGAGATGAAGAACAACGGTGCCGAGGTCGTACACCTTGCCACCGGCATGGTTGTCGGGTATCCACCCTGTCCGCGGATCTCGTACTTTTCCCGGTTCATCAGGGAAAAATACGGCATGGACGTGGTTGTGGGAACTCACCCTATCCCGGAGAAGTACTACGCCACGCACACGAATCTCGGCTCGTGGGATTCGGAACTCTGGAAAGACCTGACCGCCCCCACCCTCACCGATAAGAAAACCCGGTTATCCTACGATTAAACCCCTGTCAGTGGTGCGCCGCCGGCCTCTTCGCGAGCCCGCAGACCGCCTTCTGCTCTTCTTCGCATCATGGATATCACCCTCTGGCTGCCGTCGCCCCCACCCGTACCCCTGCTGTCTCCCCCGAGATTGCCCGACCCGAGGACCGGACGGTAAGAGTCGCCGGGCAGACGGCTGCCTGCGCCAATCACATTAACCGCACATTATACTTACTACGAAATGCAGGCCTGCGGTTCCGCAGGCCGGGACAGGTAGATCTCGCCAGAACGGGCAAGAGCCGTCCAATTATCAATACGCCGCCGGCCGGGCATGATCCTCCGGCAGGGTTCGGGGGATCGAAAGAGATTAATCCATGACGGCACCTGACACGGCGCTCACAACATGGAGAGTGCAAGATGTCCGAGAGATGGAAGGGCACGGTCAATCTCGATATCCGGGATTCGGTGCCTGACTGGGAACCCTACCTGCAGCCGCAGGCACCGGCAGATGCCCCCAACATCCTGATGATCGTCTGGGACGACGTCGGCTACGGGGCCATGGACGTATTCGGCGGCCCTATCGAGACACCCACAATGCAGCGTATCGCCGATATGGGCATACGCTACAGCAACTTCCACACCACGGCGCTCTGTTCGCCCACCCGGTCGAGCCTGCTCACCGGGCGCAACGCAACCAGCAACAACATGGCCTGCATCACCGAGGCGTCCGCCGGTTTTCCGGGGCTTTCCGCCCGCATTCCGTTCGAGAACGGGTTCATCTCGGAGGTGCTCAACGATCGGGGCTGGAACACCTACGCCATCGGCAAGTGGCACCTGACGCCGGGCGAGGAGACCGATATGTCCTCGTGGAAGGGACGCTGGCCGCTCGGGCGGGGGTTCGAACGCTACTACGGATTTCTGGGCGGGGAGACCAACCAGTGGTACCCCGATATCGTCTACGACAACCACCCCATGGACCAGCCCTACCGCCCGGACGAGGGCTACCACTTCTCCAGGGATATCGCCGATCGGGCGATCGAGTTCGTCCGCGACTCGAAGATGATCGCCCCCGAAAAGCCCTGGTTCATGTACTTCTGCCCCGGCTGCGCCCATGCCCCGCACCATGTCTTCAAGGAGTGGGCCGATAGGTACAGGGGCCGGTTCGATGAAGGCTACGAGAAGATACGGGAGCAGATCCTCAAGAACCAGAAGAAGATGGGACTGCTGCCGGAGAATACCGGGCTCTCGCCCATCAACCCCCACGGTGAGCCGGCAACGGCCGGGCCGGACGGCCAGCCGTGGCCGGCTCTGGACTTCGTACCTCCCTGGGACTCGCTGAACGAAGATGAGAAGAGGCTCTTTGTCCGTATGGCCGAGGTGTTTGCCGGCTTTGTCACCTACACCGATGCCCAGGTTGGGCGGATCCTCGACTACCTCGAAGAGTCCGGGCAGCTCGAGAATACCATCATCGTCGTTGTATCCGATAACGGCTCCAGCGCCGAGGGCGGTCCCAGCGGCTCCTTCAACGAGAACAAGTTCTTCAACAACGTCCCCGACACGGTCGAGGCGAACCTGCCGCACATCGACGAGCTCGGCGGCCCCGGCGCATACAATCATTACTGCACCGGCTGGGCGTGGGCGTTCGATACCCCGTTCCCCTACTGGAAGCGGTTTGCCGGATACGAGGGCGGGATTGCGGACATGTGCCTGGTTGCGTGGCCCCGCGGCATCAGCGCCCGCGGAGAGATACGCCGCCAGTACGTCCACGCCGTGGACATCGTCCCGACGCTCTACGACCTGCTGGGGCTTGAGCCGCCGAAGGTGCTGAAGGGCTATACCCAGAGCCCGCTCGAGGGGGAGAGCTTCAGGGCCAGTTTTGATGATCCCGATGCGCCGGGACGGGAGACGCAGTTCTACGCGATGCTCGGCCAGCGGGCGATCTACCACCAGGGCTGGCTGGCAAACACCATCCACCCGCCCCTCTCGGGCTGGGGCAACTACGCACACGACGCCTGGGAGCTCTACAACCTGAAGGAGGACCGGGCCCAGATGCAGAACCTTGCCGACGAGAAGAACGACATGCTTGAGCTCCTCAAGGGGCTCTGGTTCTACTATGCGGGCATTTACCAGGGTATGCCCCTCGATGACCGCAGCGCACTGGAGATTGTCTCGACACCACGTCCCCAGCCATCCAGACCCAGGAACCGCTACGTCTACTACCCGGGGACCGCCGAGGTTCCCGAGTCGGTGGCAGTCAATATCCGGGGGAGATCGTATGCAATCGCGGCCGGCGCCGTCATCGATGGGCCGGAGGCGCAGGGGGTGCTGTTTGCCCACGGAGGTGTCGGCGGGGGGCACAGCCTCTACATTGCAGACGGGCGGCTTCACTACGTCTATAACTGGCTCGGGGACGCGATCCAGAAGATCTCCTCAAGCAGCACCGTGCCCGCCGGCCGTCACGTCTTCACCGCGGAGTTTGCCCGGGACGGAGAGGATACGGAGACGAAGAGCGCCATTGGCACCCTCGCCCTCTACATAGACATGAAGAAGGTGGGCGAGGGACGGATCAGGACCCAGCCCGGATTCTTCGCCCTCACCGGCGACGGTCTCTGCGTCGGCCGGGATAGCGGGTCGCCGGTATCGCCGGACTACTCCGCACCCTTCGCCTTTATGGGTGGGACCATCGACCGGGTGGTGATCGATGTCAGCGGCGAACATTATGTCGACCACGAGAAGGAGGTGGCCGCCTGGATCATGCGGGACTAACACCCCGCTTCCGACATTGAAAGGAGGGCGGATCGGGCGAACGGAGCCATGCCTGCCATGGGATTCTCCCTGATCCCTGCGGTGCCTTCGCAGCCATCTCGTCTCAGGTGGACCCCGATGCCGCCTCCGCCCGCTTGCCCATCTCCTCGCCGATGAACATCAACAGCGTGAGACCGACCATTGCTACGACGAGGATCATGATCATCACATCCGGGTCGGTGAAGTTGAGGGCGGCGATCGCCAGCGCCGCCGAGAGGTTGCGCTGTGCCGTCCCGACGCCGAGCACCCGTTTTACACCGCCGCCCGGGCCGCCGGGGACGTAACCGATGGCAAGCGAGACCGTCACGAAGATGATCGTCACGAGGATCGCGGTTGTGCCGATAGCCCCGACGAGGTCGGTGAAGTAGACCACGAAGAACGCCACACCCAGCGTGAGCAGTGATAGGCTGGTTGCCTGGTTCATCAGGGGCAGAAGCCCTGTGGCAACCTCCCCGTACCGCGCTCTGACGAAGAGGGCGGTTCCGAGCGGTATGAGCATCAGCAGGATGAGCGACCGGGCGATTGCCCAGGGATCGATCGCGACCCCGGGAAGCAGCAGTGGCAGGACGACCGGCACGTAGGCGATCGTCACCACCATCAGGAGCACCATCAGCCCCACCGCAAAGGCAATGTCCCCCTTCGCCGCCTGCGCAAGTTTCGGCAGGAACGGTGCTCCTGCAGCGGCCCCGAGGATGAACAGGCCGATGGAGAGGCCTTCGGAGAGAGGGAAGACGAGCAGGAGAACGAGCGCGAGCAACGGTACCAGGACGAAGTTCGCCACAAGAGAGAGGATGACCAGCCGCAGATTCTTCAACGGTTCGACGATCTCGCGCAGGGTCAGGGAGAACCCCATGGCAAGCATGCTCGAGAGCACGAAGACCACCGTCGCGAGGACGCCGATCGTCTCGAGGAAGACTGTGAACGATACGGTTTCTACCATACGGTTACTCCGTTCCGCCGGATTCGCGTCAGGTAATAAAAGAGTATCTTGAGAAGAAATTGTGCCGGCGAACCTGCCCCGGCAGCGCGTCGTTAACGGTTCCCGTGCCCGCAGCACCTCTTATATTTCAAACCGCTCCCGCACGGCCAGGGGTCGTTCCGGCCGACGTTTTCCGGCCTATCAGACGCCTTCGGCTACCAGTCTGTTCATCCCTGGTATTTCGAAACGCGTATCTTCCGGACATGGGGGATTCCAACTTCGCCGAAAGCCGTATCGTCCCACATGATGTGGATGATGTTGGGGGGACTGCCGTGTTTTTCGCGCAATCCGGGGAGCCTCCTGTCGAGTTCGTCGTCCCCGGCAGCCCCCCCTTCCTCATGGCGCGCCTCAAGGATGCACTACTCGGCGTCGTAGACAATTCCGTTCTTCTTTTTCACTATCCTCACCATCTTTTCTTTTCACAACTCGTCGCATTCCCATCCCTTCTGATGAAAATCCAAGCCTCAATCCGTCCCGAACGCCCTCCTCACCCCCGGCAGCATGATGTAGATCAGGATCAGGGCGCTCAGGAGTACGGCCACGTTATTGTCGTACCATGAACCGCCGGTGAGCATTGTGATGAAACTCATGAGCAGGGTGAAGGTCGTGATGATCAGCAGGAATATCCAGCCCTGGCGCTCAACCTGCCAGAGCATCTGGGCAACCCAGAACCAGATGTAGGCGAGCAGGCCGTAGAGCAGCGCATACCAGAGGTTGAAGATGCGTATGTCCAGCAGTCCCAACCAGGGGAAGAATCCCAGAAACCGCAGCGTGATGATGACATTTATTACCGCTAAAATTCCGGCCAGTATGGCCAGGATGGTGACCCCGAAGGGTCGTTCTACATATTCTGCCATTACATTCTCTCCTTTTCGAAGTACTACTCGGTGTCGGGGACAATCTTCCGGTTTGCCATGATATACCTCCGATTGAAGCGTGATTGAGTCCCGATAGCCACCCCTGCATCTGCCGGAGGTTCGATGCAATGAGAGATGATCGCTTGAGGTGACCATTCAGCTGTCACTGATGTCCTGGCAATGTCTGTTGGCGGCGGATGCGATGCGGAAGGAGGCAGGTCAGTAATATTTAATCCTTTATATATACGTTATCAGATGAGGAAACCGCCAGATAAAATGGTCAAAATTCGCTGGTCTGGCCTTTTATTCCTTCGCATCCTCCAGATCATATCTTTCCGATCGTTCACTCGTCAGCGAAGGACCTCATGCTCACGGTTTGGATCATGGGGATCGGACTGGTCCGAAAACGATGAGAAAGATATCGATAAACCGTTAAATCAGCGAGAGTATTCTCCTTCCGGCTGCAGATCCGGCCTTCAGGACTGTCGGCCAGGCCTATCGTCTTTCTATATCGAATCCGGGAACGTACGCCTGATGGAGAATGGAGATTTACGATATTTTCGCCAAGAAACGTGTTTCAAACCTGATGAAGAGGCAATCGACCTGACATCGCATCGTTAACGGCCCCTGCCCCCGCAGCACTTTTTGTACTTCAGCCCGCTCCCGCAGGGGCAGGGTTCGTTCCGGCCGACTTTTGCCGGCATTTTCCCGGTTCTCTTCTCTTCTGCAGCAAGCATCGGCATCACCTCATCTGCAGACCGCCCCTGCCGGAGCAGGTCGGCCATCATCCGCATCGGGCGGTCGGCATGGGAGAAGAACTTCCGATAGCCTTCGCAGAGGTAGTTCAAACCCGATTCCCCGCCCGGCGTTTCAATGAACCGGTTCTTTGGGCACTCCCCATTGCAGATGGCGAGGAAGTCGCATTCCCGGCAGTACCGGGGAAGCGTATCGCGCTTGGCCATCCCGAACACCTGCTGTTTTTCGGAGTTTACGAGATCAATCAGCGGCGTCGTGAGGATGTTGCCGAGGAAGTGGTCCGGTTCGACGAAGTGATCGCAGGAATAGAGGTCTCCGTTGTGTTCGAGCGCCACCCCTATGCCGCAGGTGGGCCCGAAGATGCAGACCGTCCCCGCTCTACCCAGCCAGCCCGCGAGCGCCCCGTCGAAGTTCAGGACAAACATCCGGCCGACGTCCCTCCTGATCCACTCATCGAAGATCGCGACCAGGAACCGTCCCCACTGGTCCGGCCGGACGGATCGGTCGGTCACCGTATTCCCTTCCTGGAACCCGGTCTCGTTCGCCCGTTCCACGATGGGAATGAACTGGATATACGGCGCACCGAGCTCATCGCGGAAGAACCGGTACACCTCCAGCGGATGGTCGGCGTTCGTCCTGTTGACCGTGCAGAGGATGTTGAATTCAACATGATGCTTCTGGAGGAGGCGGGCGGCTTTGAGAACGCGGTCGAACGTGCCGCGGCCCTGCCTGTCTCTCCTGTAGACGTCATGGAGTCCCCCGGGGCCGTCCATGGAGAGGCCGATCAGAAAATTGTTGTCGTGGAAGAACCGGCACCATTCGTCATCGAGAAGGATGCCGTTTGTCTGAAACGTGTTCTCGATACGGGTTTGGGGCCTTGCATACTTCTTCTGCACCTTCACGGAGCGCCGGAAGAACTCCAGCCCCATCAGGGTCGGTTCCCCTCCCTGCCAGGCAATCGTCACCTCGGGCACGCGATGCCCCTCGAGGGTCTGGCGGATATACTCCTCCATCACCTCATCGGTCATCCGGAAGTTGCTGTCCGGGTACAGCTGCTCTTTCTTTAAGAAGAAACAGTAGGCACAGTCAAGATTGCACCGTGCGCCGGTCGGTTTTGCCATGACATGGAAGGCGAGGGGTACCTCGCCATCATACCTGCGCATCAGGCCACTCCGTTCTCGTACCTGCGATCGGAATTGCCGGATATCTTACAGGCAAAAACTCGGGTAGACCGTTGCAGTGACAGCCGTCATCAGCGCACGGCACCCCCGCGCTTTTCAGTTCAGCCGCTATGTGACACCTCCTGATCTGCCCCGATTCGGTCGATTCCCCTGCCGGTATCACTGTTGCGGGCAGTTCAACTCCGTCGTGAGATTCTGGCGTGCATCCCGCACGGCCTGTACCTGCGGGCGGATGGTCTGGATGGCTTCAACGACGGTCGCATCGTCAGGGAGGTCCTCCACGGACCGGTCGAGATCTTCAGACGCCGCGTTGAGCTCGTCGACCCGGATATTGGCGACCTGGCCTGCGGAGCTCCTGACATTCTCCATGGCGGACTGCACCTGATCCCGTCCCTCCCGGATATCTCCGACAGAAGATCTCAGACTGGTGTTCTCCATACTCTCAAGCGCTACCCCGAGTTCCTCGAGATCCTGGCAGAGCTGCGCCTCCGCCTCTTCCTCGGACGGCTGGACGCACCCGGCACCCGCACAGGCCAGGATGAGGACTATAGCGACAAAAAGGATCCACGTTTTCATACCTCCCTCCCGAGCAGAATGACTGCTCGGGGCCGGATAATAATGGAGATTATATAAAATTATCGTGATGCTTCACGTCGATCCGGGGGCCGGCGCTCCGGGCCGTTGAGCAAAGGCACTCTCGCGCCCATCATACGGCGAAAACAACGTGCAACAATACGCTTCTTTACGGAAAGAGAGGGGTGAGGCAGTGCCCCGGTACCGGACGGCTCCTTCCCGGATCACCCCGGCATCCGGAGAGCAAGGATGACGGCCGCGATCCCGCCGACGATGGCGAATCCCGCAAGGAGCAGCACCAGGCCGACGGCGGCGATGAGCGGGTCTGCGATCAGGATCAGCCCGAAAATGATGCTTAAGATGCCGAGAATCGCCGTTCCCCACCCTTCGCCGGAGAACCCCTGCACCAGGTAGACCGCCCCGATGATCAGCCCCTCCACTCCGATGATGATGGCAAAGACGGTCGGGATGAGAATGGCGCTGTAGAGAGGATAGGTGAGCACGAGGATTCCTGCGAGGATGCCGAGGATACTGACGAGCAACTTCCAGCCCCGTCCGGTTGTATCCTGGAACAGACTGATGAACACGACGATACCGTTGAACAGCCAGTAAAAGCCGAGGACGGTGACAAGGAGAGTCAGCGTCTGGACGGGGTAGATAAAGAAGAGGACGCCAAGGAGGATCGCGATAATCCCGAGGAGCAGCACGAGCCAGCGTGGCGAAGCCGTAACGGCGCCGGACTCAGGGGAGCCGGTACCGAACTGTGCGTCAACCATAATAGCACCGTGCGACGTGTTCACCGGCCACTATAAATACATATACGCGTCATGCCGATCGAGAAAATCCCGGCCTGCTTTCGGATGAACGGTTCAGTGTTGGTTTGGAATCAGAAATAATCCGGCGTCTCAGATTTTCCGGTGAATGCTCGCATCACGTGCGGCCGCCCGTAATCCCGCACCGGAAGCCCAGGGCTCGACCGTGTGCTTTCCGGCGGGTCTGTCTATCCCCCGCCCGTGGTCTCCCGGAGCGTGAACCGGAACGCCGCCCCCTCCTCCGGCCGGCCCGGTACCCGGTCCTCGACCCAGATCCGTCCCCCGTAGCGTTCGACGAGGATCCGGACGAGATACAGTCCGAGCCCTTCTCCAACACCGCGTTTTTGCTGCTCGTAGCGATGGAAGACCGCCTGCTTGTCCGCATCCGGGATGCCGGGTCCGGTGTCCTCGACGGACACCAGCACCTCGCCGTCCCGCTCCCCGACCCGGACGGCGATCTCGACCCCCGGGCCGCCGTACTTGACGGCGTTGCCGATGAGGTTTCCGAAGATCTCGCTGAGGAGGTCGTCGGCAAGGATCTGCCGGGGAGCACCCTCGTAGCGGATAAGGGCCTCCGGGAAGTTGGTGATCTCCGCCCTGATGGCCTCATCGAGATCGGTCGGCCGGAGGAGGGGCAATCCTGCGTGAATTCGCCGGATCTTCGAGACGATGCCGAGGATCTCGATGCTCTTTGCTATGCTGCGCTTCAGTTTCTTCGCGTATCCGGCCGGCTCTCCGTCCAGCGTCCCGATGAGCAGTTCGGCGTAGAGGTTCGAGACGTTCTCGGTGTTCCCGATATCGTGGGTCAGGATATCCAGGTACAGGTTTGCCTCCCGGTGCGAAGCCTCCAGTTGCCGATGCACCCGGGCGAGCTCGTCGGTGCGGTTCCGGAGTGCCTCTTCCGCTCTTCTCCGTTCATACACTTCGGCCGTCATCGCCTTGAGAAGTTTCTGCTGGTTGCGAAAAACGAAGAACGCGGCGAACACGGCGAGCAGGGTGGTGAAGGCGACGGTGCTGATGTGCGTCTCTATGATCGTGATATTCGGGTAAAAGAGTGTCTTGACGAACTGGAACGCGCTCATCAGCAGGAGCGTGATTGCGGCGACCTTTCCGAGCGCAAGGAGCATGCTGGCCGATTTGAATTCTTCGTTCAAGGCTACCCTCCGCAAAAGAACTGCACCTTCTCAAGTATCGTGCGATACTGGCGTGATATGGTCGGATGATGTGTGAGGGGACATGGTTTGCCGAAGATGGAGACCCCGATCACCGTTCAGCAGGCGAGATAGGCGTCCCGGCGGGCCCTGATATCTGCGAGTTATCCGAACGTAGCACTTTCTTCGCAATAAAACAATCCCCGGCTGTCTGTAGGGCGCACCGGCAGGGCGTGGCAATGCTCTCTGGATCCCGGAGAGCATCTCTGAGGCTGGTTTCCCGGCCGGCACGAGCCGGTGTCGTGCCCGGGCGGGGCCTTCGCAGTGGTCCGGCCCCCTCTCAGACCTGATCCCGGCCGGGTACCAGACCTCCCGGAACCTCCCTCTACTTCTTCACGGCATACACCAGGTGAACCGTACCCTGCTCCATCGGCACGGCCTTCCGGAGTTCCAGCGCCACCCGCCCCCCGACCCGGCCGAAGAGCTTCTTCTCCCCTTCGCCGGCGACGACCGGGTGGACGATCAGGCTGATCGTGTCCGCGATTCCCTCCCGGACCAGAACATCGTTTAAGTCGGGGCCGGAATCGGAGACCACCCGCGTTATGCCGAACCGCTCCCCGAGTTCCCGGAGAGCGCCCCGGAGGTCCACCCGCTCCGCCCCGCGCCGGATGAAGGGGTACTCCCGCTCGCGGAGGTAGTCGAGGTAGTCCTCCGGCGTCGTCTCCGAGACGAGGACGATCACGTCTTTCGTGTGCTCCATGTTCCGGTAGAAGTGGAGCAGGTTCTTGAGCACGCCCCTGCTGTCGACGATAACGCAGACGGGGCGGGGGTCATCCGGCCGGACCTCGGGCCGGTGCCGGTCGGACTCCTCCTCCGGCTGGGTAATGTCCATGAAGAGCTCGATCCCGGACTTCGCCGTCGCCGAGCCCGCGAGGACCGCCCCCGCCTCGAGGGCGAGAAGTGCGCCGTAGTGCAGCCCGAGGTCGACGTCAAAGCCCCTTACCGCGTGGTCCAGGCTCACGCTGTTGTGGATGATGACTTCAGGATACATGCAGAAAGATTACGGACACCCGGGATATAACACGCGTGGATCCGTCTCTGCTCCGGCCTCTTCCGGCCGAGATGCCCCCTGACTCGGAGCGACCGGCAATTCCGTTTTGGCCCGATGGCTGTAACCTGTCGGTTCCTATGAATTCATATGGCGTTACCCGGTTAAGCTCATTATGAGCAAGCGAATCCTCATTCCGGGCCTGGTCGTGGTTCTTGTTCTGGCAGCCGGTTGTATTGGGTTCGTCGGCCCCGACCCGACAGTCGTGCAGGACTCTGCAACCAGGGATATCAGCCTCTCAAAAGGCCTCGTGTACAACGTGAACGCGGAGATCCAGAACGACGGGAGTGACGGAGACGTCATCGTAACAGCGAGGCTGATCGATGAAGAGAAGGGATTTACGCGTGATCAGGTCTCGGTGCAGGTCTTCATCCCCGCAGGAGAGATAAAACGGGTCAGCATCACGCTGGATGGGGACGTCGGCAGGACGTACCGGCACAGTGTCGAGGTGCGTTAACCGGCGCGTTTCTTCCTGAACCGGGCCCCCGGCCAAAATTGCGGGGCGTCTGGACCCCTCCCCCTGCTGCGATAAAGTCGGAGCATACCAGAGCCATTTTTAACCCCTCTCCCAAATGGGAAGTATGGAACTGTTCCCGGGGATCTACGAGCAGGTTATCAGCGAATATCTCGCATCAAAACTCTCCGACCCCGAAAGGGAAGGGAGGGTTCTTAAAGATCCCCTTGCACGCTTCGACCCCCAGAACGTCCTCGCACGACACATCGCAAAAATTCTCAGGAATGCTCTTCTGTCCGCCGATGAGCGGCGTATCCCGCTGGCAGAGCAGGTCCGGATATGCAACCGTCTCATCGGCCACCTCGCCGCCGAACTGCAGGATAAAGCCCTTGAACGGTGTGCGATCACGCCCGACGCGGAGGTCCTGCTCGCCCTTGCGGAGCGCAACCCCTCTGCGAACCCCTCTGCGCTCAGAATCGTTGCACCCACCCGTCCCGAGACCTCTATCGCGCAGAGCAGCCTCTTCACCGGGTCTCCCGGAGAGCCCGGGCTCGTGGATGAACTCAGGAAGGAGATTCGATCCGCCGATCGTGTCGATCTCCTCATCTCGTTCATCAAGTGGAGCGGGCTTCGCCTGATTCTCGACGATTTAAAAGAATTTGTCCAGCGTGGAAAGTTGCGCGTGATCACGACCTCGTACACCGGGGCAACCGATATCAAGGCGGTCGAGGCTCTTGCAGCCCTCCGGAACACCGCCGTCCGGATATCCTACGATACCGACAGAACCCGGCTTCACGCGAAGACCTACACTTTCCACAGGGACAACGGCTTCTCCACCTCCTATATCGGGTCATCTAACCTCTCGAACCCCGCAATAACGAGCGGCCTTGAGTGGAATGTCAAGGTCACCGAGCAGGACTCGTATGATATCGTACAGAGGATCGAGAAGACGTTTGAGACCTACTGGAAAGACCCGGAGTTCGTCGAATACACGCCGGAGAGCCGGGAGCGGTTGCGTCGTGCCCTCTCAAAGGAGAGACGGAGCGAGATAGACCTCCGCCCGGTCTTCGATATCAAACCCTACTACTACCAGAAAGAGATCCTCGAACGGCTGAAGGCGGAGCGGGAACTGCACAACAACTACAAGAACCTCATAGTCGCCGCCACCGGGACGGGGAAGACGGTCATATCTGCGTTTGATTACAAAGGCCTCATCCAGAGGGCGGGGGAGTATCCCCGTCTGCTCTTCGTTGCTCACCGTGAGGAAATCCTGAAACAGAGCATCCAGGTCTTTCGGGGGGTTCTCAAAGACCAGAATTTTGGGGATCTTCTGGTCGGGGGGACCGAGCCTGCGCAGATCGAGCACCTGTTCACCTCAATCCAGAGTCTGAACAGCAAAAACCTCCCGAAGATCACGCCTCCGGACTATTACGACATGATCATCGTCGACGAGTTTCATCATGCCGCTGCGCCCTCATACCAGAGACTGCTCACCTACTACACCCCGAAGGTCCTCCTCGGACTCACCGCAACACCGGAACGCATGGACAATCTTGACATCCTCGAGTATTTCAACGAAAAGATCTCTGCTGAGATCCGACTTCCTGAGGCAATCAACCGGAAGTTGCTCGCCCCATTCCATTACTTCGGTGTCACCGATGTTGTCGACCTCGATACCGTGCCCTGGAAGCGGGGAACCTATGATCCCGCCGAGCTCTCCAGGCTCTACACCGGGAACCAGCAGCGGGCGGACCTGATCATCAGGGCTGTGCAGGACTACACGACCGATCTCCACGACATCATCGGGCTCGGGTTCTGCGTCTCCATTGAGCACGCTGAATACATGGCTGCAGCGTTCCAGGAGGCGGGTATCCCTGCGGCCTGCCTTCATAGTGGGAGTTCACGGGAAGAACGTTTCACCATCCAGAAGCGGCTGGTCGCTCGGGAGATCCACTTCATCTTCGCTGTCGATCTCTACAACGAAGGCGTTGATATTCCCGAGGTGAACACCATCCTCTTCCTGCGTCCCACCGAGAGCCTCACGGTCTTTATCCAGCAATTTGGGCGGGGGCTCCGTCTCTCGGACGGGAAAGAATGCCTGACGGTCCTTGATTTTGTTGGCCATCACAATAAAAACTTCCCGTTCGGTGAGAGGATTTCAGCACTTCTCTCTCCTGGCGGGAGAACCCTGGTAGAACAGGTCTCTCGTGACTCCTATTCGCTTCCGAAGGGCTGTTATATCCACTTCGAGGAGAAGGCCCGGGAGAGGGTTCTTGCAAACATCAGGGCAAACATAACAAATAGAGCCACGCTCATCCGCAAGATTCGTTCGTTTGAAGATGAGACCGGCGAACCCCTCAGTTTCAAGAAATTCCTTCAGCGTTACAGCCTGCAGCCTCTCGATGTTTACCGGAGGGGTACATTCTGTTCGTTGGCCGCAGAGGCGGGCGTATACCCGGAGGCCTACACCGATGAACGCCTCTTTCCCAGGACCGCCGCAATCAGACTGGCGACACTGAATTCGCCGGAAGCAATCCGCTTCATCAGGGCCGTGCTCTCCGACCCCTGCCATTACTCACCGGCGCCCCTCTCGAACCGAGAGAAGAACATGCTGGCAATCTTCTACTACTCGCTCAACGATGTATCTTTTCGTGACGAGAATATGGGTATTGAAGAGATTTTCTCCGATCTCTTCGCATATGATGGAATCCGGCGCGAGATCTGCGACCTCTTGGAGTATAACGGGGCACATATCGAGTTCCTCCCAAAACCTGTCGACCTTGGTTTCGAGAACGCCCTCGAACTGCACTCTACGTACACCCGGGCCCAGGCTTTTGCAGCGCTCGGCCACTATACCCTGACCCGGAAGCCGGCAGGGGGCAGTCGGGAGGGGGTTGTGTACCTGGAGGATAAGAAGGCCGATGTGTTCCTGGTCACCCTGAATAAGACCGAGGAGCACTACTCGCCCACAACGATGTACGAAGACTACGCGGTCAACGAGAACCTCTTCCACTGGCAGTCCCAGAGCACCACTTCGGCATCTTCACCGACCGGCCAGCGCTACATCAAGCACGAACAGCAGGAGAGCAAGGTCCTCCTCTTCGTCCGCGAGTACAACAGGGTCGACGGCGTCACGCAACCGTATCTCTTCCTCGGGACCGCCCGGTACCTCTCCCATGAAGGGAGCAGGCCGATGAGCATCACCTGGGAGCTCGATCACCCGATGCCGCCGGGCTTCTTCCTGAAAGCGAATAAGATGGTGGTAGGATAACCCTGCCGAAACCTACATCGCAGCTGGCATCGGATCATGAATGGATGAACCGCTGCTTGCCGGGAGGAGGCGTGATACCATCCGGATGAACCACAGGTGCCCGGCCGTCCTGGTCCACGGGTGGCGGAGCCATCCCGGCATCTGGAACCGTCTCACTCCCGGGCTCACGGAGGCCGCGGTCCCCTTCTGGAGGTTCGACCACACCGCGATGCAGAGCGCCGGGACGGAGACGATCGCCCTCGCTCTCCGGGACTACATCCACGAAAAGCGGGAGGAGACCGGGTACGACGGCCCGGTCGACATCGTCTGCCACTCGATGGGGACGTGCATCGCCCGGTACCTCCTCGAAGTCCTCGACGGCGACGACCGGGAGGAGCAGGTCCGGCTCCTGGTCGGGATCGGCCCGCCGAACAACGGCTCGGCCATGGCCGAACTCTTCAACGACCCCGAACGGGGTCCCGAGGTTATCCGGCGACTTAGCGGGGTCTTCGTGCCGCAGGACTACGACCCCGGCGAGGATACCATTGTCCAGGAGTTCCGGCCCGGGAGCAGAACCGTCGCGGCGCTCCGGGACGCCGGAACCCGCGACGATATCGCGTACCGGATCATACTCGCCGCGAACCTCACCGGGACCCCGGCATTCTTCCCGGCCTTCGACGGCAGGACCTGGGAGATCGCCCCGGACGGGGGGTGGCGGACGACCTACGCCGGCGACGGCATCGTCCCCCACACCGACTCGCTCCTTCCGGGGGCGGGCGTCGACGTGCTTCCGGCAGACCCCGGGAACCTGGCCCGGCACCCGGAGCACTACTGCCACATCGGGTTGCCGAGAAACCCCGAGGTCGTCGCCCGCGTCACGGAGTACCTCTCGGGCCCCCTCACTCCCTCCGCAGGGCCTGCCGTGCGGACTCAGCCCAGGCGTTGATCGCCCGTTCCAGATCCTCCCCGGCCTTCCGTGCCGCCTGCTCGATACGCTCGTGCCCTTCCGGCGTCCCGAAGAGGTGATGGCCTGCGTTCACCACGTCGTTGACCGCCTTCCGGACCGATTGGGATGCCTCGTGCACATGCTCATCAACGGTAGGGGCTGCCGGTGCCGGCTCCTCCTCCGGTGCGGGGGCAGGGTCGACGATCCACCGCCCCCGCTCGAAGCGACCTTCTGTCTCGCTCATACGCGTGGGTGTAGGTCCGCCCGGGATAAAAACCTGGCTTTTTTGCACTACACTTCCGGTGTCCGGCCGGTCCCGGTTGCAGGGAGTGCGCAGGTTCATCTACCTCCGGGGTACAGGAAAAGAACAATGGTCAGGGTTGCCGCCATCGAGGCATGCGGGCGGGCGCTCTCCCCGGGCACCTGCCGGGTCCGGATCGCACGAGCAGCCGCGTTCGTGTTCCTCTTTATCCTGGTGATTCCGCTCCTTCTCGGCCTCGCCTTCGGTGTCCCTCCGCCGGCGGTCCTCGCCCTCATCGGATCGACCCTCCTCCTCCAGGCGGCCGCGGCCGTCGTCGGCCTCTCGCTCGGGCTGCACCCTGCGGTCGTGCTCGTCTTCCTGACGTCGGTGGCGGTCGCCGTCATGATCGGCATCCTCGAGGTCTGCGACCTCTTCGCCGGGACCTCCCGGAGGGTCCAGGGGCTTCTCCTGAAGATCGATGAAAAGGCAGGGAATATCGATTACCTGAAGCGCTACGGCGCCCTGATGCTGATCCCGATCATATGGATCCCCGGGATCGCCCTCTACGGGGCCCCCGTCGTCGCGTGGCTCTTCCAGTACCGGCGGACCACCTCTCTCCTCTGCATGATCGCCGGATGGATGGTTGCGGTCATCGCGGTCATGGCGGCGGCAGTGGGGTTCGTCCGCCTGGCGTTCTGATCGCAGGAATAGTCCCCGGTTCGGCGACCCATGCGGGTCCCCTGTCGGGATGGGATCAGGGGGTGAATCTTTTTCTCCCGCAGCCCCCAAGAGATCGATACCCATGAACGACGACCTGAAGGCAGCCGTCCGGAGCCGGTGCCGGAAGATGGAGATCCCGCTCGTCGGGGTCGCGGGGACGGACCGGTGGGAGAACCCCCCGTTTTCGCCCTGGATGCCGGAGGAGTTCTACCCGCAGTCGATCTTTCCCGAAGCCCGGTCGGTGATCGTCATCGGCCTCCCGGTCCACCTCCCGGTGCTCGAGACCTCGCCTTCGATCTACTATCACGAGCTCTATAAGACCGTCAACACCCTGCTCGACCAGTACACCTACCGGCTCGCCTCATTCCTCAATGACTGCGGCTACCCCTCGGTCTTCGTCCCCCGGGACGGCTACGGGAGCATCGAAGTCCTCCAGAAAAACCCCATCGCCTTCTTCTCGCACCGTCACGCCGCGCTCCTCGCGGGGCTCGGGACCTTCGGCGTGAACAACACCCTCCTCACGCCGGAGTACGGCCCCCGGGTCCGGTTCGGCTCGGTCCTCACCGCCGCGGACCTCCCTCCCGACCCTCTGCGGGAGGAGAACCTCTGCACCCGGTGCATGCTCTGCGTCAGCGCCTGCCCCGTGGGCGCGCTCGATGATCTGGACTATCCCGAGGGGCTCACGGACAAGGCCGCCTGCGCGCGAAACAGCGCCGACCTCGCCCGGCGCCACATCTCCCCCTGCGGTATCTGCATCAAGGTCTGCCCGGTGGGGGAGGACCGGCGGCACTACGGCCGCAAAGCCCCTGGAGGAGGCGAAGACCCTCGCCACCGCCGGGCCCGCGAGCATGTCGGGAAATTCGGCGGGCTATAGGCCCGCCACAAAAAAGGGGTTATTCTTTTTTCACCCTGCCCATCAACTGGTCCATCATCTCCGGCGCCCGATCGCGCAGGCCGAGCCCGACAATGATGGCGATCGCCGCACCGAGGCCGAGCCCGACTCCCCAGGCGACCGGGACGACGAAGACGTAGATGATCGAGAGGTCGATCAAGAGCTGCTGGAGCGCGAGGATGGCGACGACGAAGTAGAGGAACGCCCGCAGCAGCATCGTGATCAGTCCGAAACCCTGGATCTGCTGCGTCTCACCCATGTTCTGGAGGATGTCTATCAGCCAGTCGATCAGGATGATCCCGATGACGAGGATCAGGATGAACGCGACGATGTTCGGGATGTAGGCCACGATGGCCGCGACCGCCGCTGTCAGGGTCGGGATCTGCAGGACGCTGACCGCTGCGAGGATCGCGATGAGGTAGATGAACCAGCGGACGATGAGGTCGAAGAGGCGGCTTATGTTCATCGTGGATCGTTCAATCTGTTTGCCGGCCGATGTCTTCCGGAGTGCGTCGTCGACACCGAGCCGGTCGAGGAGCTCGGCAACGACTCTGCCGAGGATGCGTCCGATGATCCAGCCGATGATGAGGATGATGATCGCTGCAATGAGGTTTGGTAGAAACAGAATGACGTTACGGGCCAGTTCTTCAACCGGCTCAAATGGCGCCAAAATTTGCGCCGTGAGGTCTCCATTTGCCACGGTATACCACCGGGGAAGGATATGGCAGGTACTATATAAACTTTGATGTGCCCGCTCTCTCCCCGGAGTCCGGGAGCTCCGGCCGCGGAGCCCCTGTAATTCCGGTATCCGGGGGATCTACTCCGTGATTCCCGCAGCCGCCGGGACGCGGGAGTGCCCGGTGTAGCGGTACATGAGCGCGAGAACCGCCGGCATCACGACGATCGCGCCCACGAGCGAGAACCCGACGGTGATGACCGTCACGATCCCGAAGTTGCTGATGATGTTGAATGTCGAGAGGGTGAGCGCCGAGAACCCGAAGACTGTCGTCAGCCCGGATACCGTGATGGCCGTCCCGATCTTCTGCACGGCGGTCTGGATGGCGTCGAGGAACTCCATGCCCCGGGCGAGTTCCTCCTCGCACCGTTCCATGATCAGGATGGTGTACTCGGACGCGACGCCGATCGTCATCGACCCGAGGACGGCCGTCAGCGGGGTGTAGTCGAGGCCGAGGAGATACATGATCGCTCCGTTCCAGCCCACGATGAAGACGATCGGAATGACTGGCGAGACGGCGCCGAATTTCCGGTAGACCAGGAGCAGGAACCCGAGGATGAAGGCGAACCCGAGCACGGTCATGAACGTCTTCGACTCGCTGATATCGTCCATGAGGGCAGCGAACATCTCCAGCTGGCCGGTGACCTTCACCGTCACGCCGGCCGGCGGGTTGTTCCACGCAACGTCGCCCTGTATCCTCCCGATGAGGTCGCGGGCGACGCTCATCTCCATATCGACCGTCGAGAACTCGAGCACCGCCTCCATGTTCCCGTTGAGGTAACGCTTCAGGGTCGACTCCGGGATCCGGGCGGTGACCTCGTCGATCTCTCCCCTGGTTGAGGGCAGCACCCCGTCGTTGTGCTCCCGGATCAGGGTTGCGATGCTGGTGACGCCGGTGATCTTGTCGTTATGCTCCTGCTCGTAGACCCCGAACCGATCTATCCAGGCAAGCGTCTCCGGGCTCCGGACGTCGTCTGCGGTCACGACGACCGGGATGGTGCTTGTTGCCCCCATTGTCCGGGTGATCTTCCCCAGATCCTGGAGGGCGGGCATATCGTCGGGAACGAAGGTCTTCTCGTCCGCGCTGATGGGGACCCTCTCGTCGAGGTAGTAACCCCCTGCCGCGACCACTGCAAAGAGCATGATGACGGGAAGCGGGTACTTTGCGACGGTGTAGGCCAAACGTCCGAGGAAGCGGTCATACCGTTCGATGAAGACGTTCCCGGGCTTTGGGGCGGGGTTGGAGGCCGTAGCCGCCTTCGGCCGGTAGCGGGTGGCGATTGCAAAGACCGGGACGATGATGAGCGCCGCGGTGTAGCAGGAGACGACTCCTATGGTGCAGACGATACCGAAGTCGCCCACCATCGGCACCGGCCCGAAAAGCATCGCGATGAATCCGAGCGCCGTCGCCGACATCGCGACCAGGACCGAGGGCCCCATCTGCGTGACGGTGGCCCATACGGCCTCCGGAATCGTGCCGTGCCGGATCTCCTCGTCGAACCGGGCATGGAACTGGATCGCGTAGTCGATCCCGATCCCGATGAGCACCGGGAACGCCCCGATCACCACCATGCTGACCGGGATGCCGAAGAGGCCCATGAACCCGAAGGTCATGATCAGCCCGACGGCCACGATCCCGACGGGGAGGAGGCTGTAGCGAACGTGGGAGAAGAGAAGCATCACCGCGAGGACCATGAGAAGCATGGCCGCAAGGATCAGCATGCCCATCTGCCCCCCCATCTCTTCTTCCATCTCCTTTGAGAATGCCGGGTTCCCGGAGACCGTGACCGCGAGGCCGGGCGGGGGCTCCGATATGCCGATGGCGGACTCGATGTTCCCGAGGATCTGCATCTGGGCCTCCAGGGAGACACCCGGCTCGAGGGCGATGACGCTGATCGTCATCAGGTCCGAGGGCAGCATCCTCTCGACCATCTCCGGTGGGGCCTGTCCAATGATCCCGTCGATCTCCGCTTTGGACGACGGCAGGGTGCCGCCGTTGGCCTGTTTGAGGAGATCGACCACACCGGAGACTTCGTCGACGTAGCGCTCGTTCCTGAGGTCTTCCTGGAGATTGTCGATATACCTGAGGACATCGGGGTTCCGGACGCTGTCCGCCTCGTAGATGAGCATGATCGCGTCGGAGCCGTAGGTCTCGGTGTAATGGTCCAGGAGCGCGCCGCGTGGGGTGGACTTGTCGACGTAGGTGTCGTCGCCGGTCTGCATCGTCACCATCGAGAGCCCGAAGAACGCCACGATGAAGACGGCCGCGGCGACCCCGGCGACGGTCCAGGTGCGGTTGTTGATGGCTGCGGCGAGCCACTCGTACGGGTTCTTCATCTGCGCTCCTCCTGCGTGCTCGCCCCGTACTCGCCGACGATCGCGAGAGTCACCGCATGGGCGATCTCCGTGTCGTTCCTGCCGGCGGGCTCGATACCGTACTCCTCTGCGATGCGCCGGAGCTTCGCGGGGTCGAGAATCCGGTATCCCCGGGCGGAGGTCTCCGCCGCTACCGTGAGAACGGACGAGAGCAGGGATGTTGTGATCTCCCCGTCCATGGCGAGACGGTGGAGCAG
Organism: Methanoculleus oceani; assembly: GCF_023702065.1. Lineage (NCBI taxonomy): Archaea > Methanobacteriati > Methanobacteriota > Methanomicrobia > Methanomicrobiales > Methanomicrobiaceae > Methanoculleus > Methanoculleus oceani. The sequence continues at coordinate 748,008 of NZ_QFDM01000001.1, forward strand.
GGCAACGGCCCGCCGGTAGTCTGCCGGGGGGAGGAACCCTGCTTCGGTCCAGACCTGGTCGGTCTCCTCGAAATGCGGCTCTTTACAGGGTATTTTGTGGTGGGTCGGCCTCCGGCAGGGTCCGGTACTACAGGTGGTTGCGCAGTTCACGTCTCTCCTCGTTATAAGTGGCTCATCTGTTGGGGGTACTGTTTCTGTGGGACCGGAGATGAACTTACTGCAACCCGGACGGGGACTGGTACCGGGATCCGGTGCCCGGACAGGATTCTTTGCAGCCGGTTCTCGTGTGCTTCCCATATCGATCAGTATTGGAGAGTCCGGGGGTTCAAGATTCTCCCGTATATGTACGGGTTTTATATGCGGCAGGGTTCCACACGATGTATGCGCAAGATGACCGTCGAGGTCTGCCTGAAGGATCCGCTGATGGGCATGCCCCCCGACGCAGAGGATCTCAACCGGGCGGTGAACGACCTCCTGGACAGGGTCGAATCCGTGAACGTCCTCGAGCTGCTCAAGATGAACTTTGAGCGGGGGGAGGAGACGGTGGTCGCCGAGATCACGATGAAAGAGGGATACACCGCGGACGACCTTGAGTTCCCGGAAATCCTCGGGTCTCTTGAGGTGCTCAAGGCCGACGGCCGGACCTACACCTGTCTTGTGCGGTACGTCATCCGGGACGAGTTCCTGCTGGAGAAGATGCGCGAATTCGACCTGGACGTCATCTGGGCCTCCCCCATATACAAGTCCCGCGACCTGTTCGTCCACACCTGCATCGGCGACGCCGAGAACCTGAACAAGATCCTCCGTCTCATGTCCACCTACGGGGAGGTCCGAAACGTCATCTTCGAGGAGGCAACCTTTTCCGGGAACGATCCGCTCTCGCGGCTCACTCCCCGGCAGAGGGACCTTTTGATCGCGGCAAAACAGTATGGCTACTACGAGTATCCGCGCAGGATCAACAGCCAGCAGCTCGCGGAGAAGGTGGGCATCAGCAAAGCCACCGCGATCGAGCACCTGCGAAAGGCAGAGGCACGGCTCATCTCCACGCTCCTTGCAGGGTACTGACGGCAGGCGTCGCCTGCCCCGATACACCATAGAAACATCCCCGGGAAAGCGGTTCGGGCGGCGGCTCGGCCACGCACAAGCCCGCCGCCGGATACGTTCCAGAGCATGTTGATGACCTATCTTGGTCTTCGTAGGATATTCCTATCCGGATCTGTTCGTTTGGGTGGTATCGCTCTTGCGTGCTGCTCTCATCCGTCCTCGTCAGAGCAGCCTTTCTCGAAGGCGGGTATGGCCCGGCCCGGCGTTCCGGCCCGTTCGGTGTGGGGCGGTGTATGCCCGGCCTCTGGCGGGCGGTTGCTCCGGTGGACGGTCTCGCGAGGAGATGGTTCTCTCTCGCTGTTCTAGCCGTCTCTCTTCGGAAACCATAAGTGTGTTGCAACTCAATAGAGGTGCAATGACTTCGGAGATTGTCCCCGGGCTCCGGGCTCTCGGAATGAACGAGTACGAGGCGAACGTCTACTCCACGCTCGTCGGGTTGCAGAAAGCGACCGCGCGGGATATCCATGAGGTGAGCGGGGTCCCCAGGGGACGGATCTACGAGATCTTGAACGACCTGGCCCGGCGGGGGTTCATCGGTGTGGAAGAAGGTTCTCCGGCCTCCTACTACGTGCTCGACATCGACGTGGTCTTCGATCGGCTCAAAGACGATTACATCCGTTCTCTCAATGAGACACGCGAGGCGTTGAAGAGCCTCTCGGTCAAACCGCGCCTCCCCCCTGTCTCGTTCTTCATCCTCCGGAGCGGCTGGGCAATCGACAACCATATCTCCTCGCTCTTCCGCCGGGTGAAGAAGAGCATGGTGATCCTCTGCCACAACCCCGAATTTCTCCAGAGATACTACACGGTCATCAAGCCGCTTGAGAGGAAGATCGATCTCTACGTGGTCGTACGGAGAAAGGAGGACTACGCAGACATCAACCTTCCCATCTACGAGGCCGGAGGAGCCGTCATCGACCTCCTGGACGTCCGGCCGGTGAAAGAGTCCGTGGTAGACGGCGTGAGGACGGACGAGTGTGCGATCCTGGCCGACGGCCGGGACTTCCTCGCCATCGCCACCGCGGGGTCCGGGCGGCACGCGGTGATCGGCTCGGAGATGCCGCTCATCAACTATCTGCAGAAGACGATCGTCGAGCGGCTCACTGAGACGTGAGGGGGCGACCGGCCGGGCCGGACCCTCTCTGCATGAGGGTGCCCGGCACCGTTCTGCAATGGCAACCCTTCAGGCCCGGGGAATAGGCGTGCAACCGTCCGGACGTATTTGCCACCTGCACTCTGTTCAGCAGTTCCCGTCTCATTCGTCCGGGATCCGGACTGTCTTCAGCCGTTCCCGTAGCACAGGTATATCGGACCGTGCCGTCTCCCAGACGATCTCAAGACTGACACCGAAATAGTGATGGATGAGTTCGTCCCGCATTCCGGCGATGAACCGCCACGGAACCTCGGGGTGCCGCTTTTTAAACGACTCAGGGAGGCCCTTTACCGCTTCTCCGGGGATCTCCAGGTTCCTGACGACCGCATCCTGTGTCCTGATATCGGCAATGAACTCGTCGTATGTCATCTCAGAGGTGTATAGAAGGATGCGTTCGACGGCCTCAGTGATGTCACCGCAGAGGGGGCGGATCTCCGATCGTTCAGGCATAAGCGACCTCAGTGGCCACCCGGTCACGGATCAGCGGCTTGAGGGCATCGGGGGTCACCAGGTCGACGGGGGCATCGAGTGCGGCTGAGAGGTACTCTTCGAGCTCGATGAAAGTGAAGAACCCGACCGGCCGGGAGAACTCAACGAGGATATCGATGTCACTCGTCTCGGTCTGCTCGCCACGTGCGACCGAGCCGAAGATGCCGATCCGGCTGACGCAGAACCGTGCAGCAATATCACCCTTGAGGCGCTGCAGGGTCGCGAAGACTTCTTCCCGGGATTTCATGGATACTGATATTCTGGTGGGGAGGTATTAATGGGTTGCTGCGATGTGAGAGGACGGCGTCCGGGCCGCCCCCGGGCATCCGCTGTCGCCGACAGGGGGGTGTAGGGGCGGCCCGTCCCCCTCTCCTTCCGCACCTTACGGGCTCTCCGGGTTTGCGACCCGTCCCATAAAGAGGATCGTGCCGGAATCCTCCTCGACGATGAGGAAGACGAACGGGTGGTCCGCCCGGAAGACGGGTGTGAAATCCTCGACCGGCGCGCTCTTTAAGTTCACGACGACCCCGGTTGCCGCCGCGGCCTCGGTGCCTTCCTCGTTCACGTCGACGAACGCCTTATGAACGACCTCGCTGATGAAGAGCATATCCGTGCCGTCCATCCCCGAGAGGTCGGCTTCACCGGTGAACGCCGTCGGCATCCCCATCGCCGCAAGCGTCGGCGGGAGGCTGTACTCCGTCTCAAGCGTGAACTTCGGGAAGAAGACCCTGACGCGCTCGCGGACCAGCGACTCCCGCAGTTCGGCGAGCGTCTCCGCGTCCAGCGCCTCCTCCGCAGCCGTCAGGTTGTCTTCCTTTGGGAGGAGGACGAGCATCGAGAGTTCCGTTCCGTTCCCGTGCGCGTACGGCATCTCAAGCGCCTGGAGGGTGTCGGTCTGTGCATACCCGTAGACGGCGTCCTCGTCCGTCCGCTGCATCATCCTGACCTGCACGGTCTCGTTTTCGGCAACCCGGAACTCCTCTTCCGTTGTCTCGTTTGCGTCGAACTGTTCGACCCAGGTACCCTTGAAGTAGATCGCGTTCGTGATCACGAGCCGGGTCAGCGGGTTGATCGAACCGGCTGGGAGGAGGTCGCGGATCTTATCTTCGGTCCGCTCCTCCACCCAGCGGTTGATCGTCTGCCGTGACGCTTCGGGGTTGTTGACGAAGTCGAGGTTCGTGGCGTTTGCCGAGTACCACCGCCCGGCGGTCTCAATATACTCCGGGAGGAACGGGTAAGTCTCCTCCGCCCAGAGGGCGTTTGCCGTGCGGAGAGTGTAGTTCGCGTCCCCGCTGTTCAGGGCGGCATCAAGCCCGGCAAACCCCGCCCGCCGGAGGCTCTCGTTCTCCGGGAGGTGCAGCACCGATCCGATCTCGTCGGCGGTCGTGCCCCGGGCGCCCTCGTAGGTGATCGCGAGGGCCGACGAGATGCTGTAGGGCGAGAAGAAGAGGTTCTGGCCCGCGTATTGCGGATCGCCTGCAAGTTGCCGGTAGAGGTCGGCCGCGAACCGGTTGTTTCCCGCCGCCACGCTGCCGTCCGGTGCCGTCCGGTTATCCGGCGTCTCCTGCCCCTCGACAGGGGCGGAATCCGCAGATGTCGTCCCCGGCATATCGGTGCACCCCGCGGCGATACTGCCGAGCGCGATGAATGACGCCAGGACCAGTAGGCCGATAACGTTTCTGTCCATGGTGTGCGTTATGGGATGCCGGATAGTTATACCTGGCGTTGACGACGAATCGTTTCGAAGTCTTGCGTCCGGCGAGTTCCGCTGCCCGGCCACCCCCTCGGAACCAGAATGGCAAACCCGGCTGCAGGTCCGGAAAGGTACTTTCTGGTCCCTCTCTCCTGGTGAGAGGATCAGGAGTATTCGGAGATGATCTGGATAAGTTCGAACGTAAAATAAAGAAGGCCAGGGCCGAGATTCGAACCCGGGTCGAGGGATCCACAGTCCCTTAGGATAACCGACTACCCCACCCTGGCAAGGTACTCATTATAGTTGGTAGCCGGATTTGATTAAGGTATCTCTCCATCATGCTGTACAATATCCCGTTCCGGGGGTCGCGGACGCACCACCGGCCCGGATCGCCGGCGGCCCCGCGATTCGCCGGGCATCCTGCTGCCGCAGTGCCGGTTCGACTGCCGTCGTCCGTAGCAGGACACGTGTCGGGGTGAATTATTAATAGACTCCATGTTCTATAACGTACCAGTGTTCCGGGTGCCGGACGGCGCCCCGGGGGTAGGGGAATCGCCCATTCTATGGCGTGGTTCAGCAAAAAACGGTCAATATTCCAGGTTTTTTGGGTTTATTCGTCCATACTTTATATACCGGAAGGTGATTATCATGGCAAAGCAATCAGCGATCAGGACCCCCATCGTCTGCGTGATGGGCCACGTAGACCACGGCAAGACATCGCTCCTGGACAGGATCCGGGGCTCGTCCGTGGTATCCACCGAGGAGGGCGCGATTACGCAGCACATCGGCGCCACGCTCGTTCCCATCGACGCGATCACCCGCATGGGCGGAGCCCTGAGTCAGGTCAGCGTCAACATCCCGGGCCTCCTCTTCATCGACACCCCCGGGCACCACGCCTTTACCACTCTCCGTGCGCGCGGCGGGGCGCTCGCCGATATGGCGATCGTCGTGGTTGACATCAACGAGGGCTTCCGCCCCCAGACGATCGAGGCGCTCCAGATCCTGCGCAACTACAAGACGCCGTTCGTCATCGCGGCGAACAAGGTCGACCGCATCCACGGATGGCGCGTCCAGGAGGGCCAGCCGTTTAAAAAGACGTTTGCACAGCAGAACGAGCGCGTCCAGGGCATGCTCGAGACGAAGGTCTACGAGCTCGTCGGTAAACTCTCCGACCTCGGGTTCAGCTCCGAACGGTTCGACCGGGTCTCGGACTTTGCACGGAACATCTGCATCGTGCCGACGAGCGCCATCACCGGGGAAGGCATCTCCGACATCCTCATGGTGCTGATCGGGCTCGCCCAGCGTTACATGACCGAGAACCTCAAGGTCAGCGCCGACGGCCCCGGTGCCGGCACCGTGCTCGAGGTGAAGGAGGAGCGGGGGCTCGGGATGACGCTCGACGTGATCCTCTACGACGGAATCCTCAAGGTCGGCGACGAGATCGTCGTCGCGGGAAACGACCAGATCATCGAGGCCAAAGTGCGTTCGCTCTTAAAACCCCGGCCCATGAGCGAGATCCTGATCGAGGAGCGGTTCGAGCGGGTCAAGTCCATCACCGCCGCTGCGGGTATCAAGGTCGCCGCCCCGAAACTCGACGGGGTCATCGCGGGCTCCCCCCTCCGGGTCGTCCGGGGTGGAAACCGGGACGAGATGATCGAGCGGGTCCGGCATGAGGTCCAGGACATCCAGGTGAACCTCTCCGATATCGGCGTCATCATCCGGGCGGACACCATCGGCGCCCTCGAAGCGCTCTCCAAGGAACTCGAGAGCCACCAGATCCAGGTGATGCGGGCCACCGTCGGGCCGGTCACCCGGCACGACGTCATCGAGGCGGGGACGATCAAAGACCCCCTCTACAGCGCGATCATCGCCTTCAACACCCCGGTTCTGCCGGACGCTGTCGACACCCTGGCGGACACCTCGATGTCCCACGTCAGCATATTCGAGGGTGGGGTCATCTACCAGCTCCTCGACGACTACGTCGAGTGGCGCGAAGAGAAGAAACAGGAGCTCGAGCGGCAGAAGTTCGAGAAACTGATCATGCCCGCAAAGATCCGGATCCTCCCGAACTGCGTCTTCCGGCAGAGCAACCCGGCGGTGGTCGGCGTCCGGATCCTCGGGGGAAAACTCCAGAGCGGCGTCGACCTGGCCCTCCCGAACGGCAAGAAGGTGGGCCGGATCAAACAGATCCAGGCGAAGAACGAGACGGTCCAGGAAGCGGAGGCAGGCAAGGAGGTGGCGATCTCGATCGAAGGCCCAACGGTCGGCCGCCAGATCAACGTCGACGACGACCTCTATGTGGACGTTCCGGAGCGGCACGTGAAGGTGATCGAGCGGGAGATGATCAACCAGTTGAGCCCGAGCCTGCGGGAGACCCTCGAGGAGTTCACCACCTTGAGGCGCCGGGAAGACCCCTTCTGGGGCAAGTGAACTGCCCCGCCTCCCCGGTGCGGGGCTTCTCCCGCCCGGCATTCTCCTTCAACCCCGTAAAGGTAGTCTTTTAATACCATATTCTCAAATTGTATAGGTACTTTCGAAGGAGTCGTCAACATGGCAGATTTCAAAATCATTCTATCAGAACCGGAGACCGGGCGCTCGTATAAGGTTGATGCGACCGGCCCCGCCGCAGGAGCGCTCATCGGCAAGCGCATCGGTGACGAGATCGACGGGGGCATCCTCGGCTTCGCGGGCTACACGATCCAGATCACCGGCGGCACGGACAAGACCGGCATTCCCGCACGCCGCGACCTTCCCGGACCCGCAAGGAGGAGACTCCTCCTCTCCGAGGGCGTCGGGTTCCACGCGACCATGGACGGAGAGCGCCGCAGGAAGTCGGTGCGGGGCAGCGAGATCAGCGCCGATTTCGTCCAGATCAACGCCGCCGTGAAGCAGAGCGGCGCAAAACCCCTGGCCGAATACTTCAGCCAGCCCGAGGCGGCTGCTGAATAAATCAGCACCCTTTTTTCCGGAAACCTTTCGTTCCCGCAGAGGCCCCGGGACGCTTCGCCCGGCAAGGGATAGTTGTTCTACCGGCCGCGCCAGGGTTCCCTGAGCGTGGCGGGACAGCGGTCGCGGAGGGGGCACGCCCCGCAGTTGCGGGGGTGAGTGGGGCACCCGCACGCCGCGGCATACGCGGCGGTGAGCGCCGCTCCCGGCTCTCCCCCGTATGCAGGGGCGAGCCGTGCTGCCTCGACGGCTACCTCGTCCGGCACCGCCTCGGGGTAGTAGCCGCTCCAGGCCACGTCCTCGAGCCCCGCCTTGCGGCAGACCGTGCAGAGGTGCTCCATTTCCCCCCTCGACGGCCCGGGGTGGTAGTAGAGAACGTTGTTCGGCCGAAACCCGATGAGCCGGTAGGGCACGCCCGGGTCGAGCGAGGCGATGAACGCTGCGATTTTGCCCGCTTCCCTGTCGGTCATGCCGGGGATCACCACTGTCCGGAAGACCCTGATGCGGTCTCGCCCCTCGTGCACGAGGTACTCTGCGTTCCTGAGCACCGGGCCCACCGGCGATCCCGTGAGGGCGCGATGGACCGGGTCCGACCATGCCTTGATCTCGAGGGTGATCACCCGGCAGAGGTCGACGATCCGCTCCATCGTTGCCTCCGTCGCGAAGCCGCCGGTCGAGATCCCGATTCCGAGATCGAGCCCCTGCCGTTTCACTTCGGCCGCCACCTCTTCGATGTATGGGAGGTGGATGATCGGGTCGCCGCCCGTAAACCCGATCGTGCGGATACGCCGGCCCCTGTAGGCGGCAATCCGCTCCCGGGCTTCGGCTACCAGCACCGCCGCGGGCACGTGACCGGCGTAGTGCCAGCCGGGGTCGGGGTACTGCGAGATCCGGTAGGCGTTGCAGTGGAGGCAACGGTAACAGCACCCGAGCAGGGTGACGATGTAACTCGCAAGAGAGCCCGAACACATCGTCGCCGCCACCTCCGCCCGGCCGACGCGGCATACCCCACGCTCTCCCCGGAGGCGGTTGACGCCGCACTTCCACTCGCAGAGGCGGCAGGACTCGAGATCTCCCATATCATTCCCTGGCTGTACATGCACGATAACCTTTGGGACGTTGACATGGCCTCAAAGGTGACGTGCGGATCCCTGCTTGGATGGACCGGCTTACGAAAAAAAGTGGGCGAGCGGCAGGCGTGAGTCTACAGAGATACATCCAGTTCCCTGGCGGCCATGGGTGATCAGCTATCCGACATGGGAAGAGTTACGGTTCCCGGGACCCTACCTGATGTTAAAACCTCCTGACACAATGTTAAAGTTATATGACATAACAATGAAGTAGCATGATGTCGTCGGGTGGAGAATATTTCCCCTTCTGGTAAGGTTTTAGGATGAGATCGTTATCTGTAGCTGCCCGGGGTCCGCGGGAGAGGGGGCTCAACACAGTAAGAGGTGCCGTATATAAGGTGGTTTCCCTGGGAAAGCGTCAGATACGGATGGCTTCCGATTATCTCGGGAGCATGATGGTCCGAAACTGGGATAAAATCCCCGGCGGCTACGTCACCACGATCGACCCGGCCGCGCTCCCGGAGGTCCTCAGGATCTACAACGATTTCTGCGGTTGTGGATCGAACGGGTTATTCGGCCGTTACTCAGAGATCTTTAACCAGATCTTCTATGTTGCAAAGTTTGATAGGGAGGTCGTCGGATACTCCACCTACTACGTCAAACCTTCGTTAACGCTCGGCGGTTTCAGGAAGTGCGCCGTACTCTACTCGATGGCTGTTGATAAGGAGCACCGAAGGCAGGGTATCGGAAGACATCTTCTTACCGTCAGCCTCCGCGAGATGCAGTTGAACGGCATCTACGAGGTCGCTCTGTATGTCAGCAAAAAGAACGTCCCTGCCCTGTCGCTCTATACAAAACTTGGATTCGCCGTAGTCGGCGAACTGCAGGATATCTGCAAGGAGGGGGAATCCTGCTATAAGATGCGGTTGGGGCTGCCGACCGCCCTGACCTGAAGGCCGGAGACCTTGCCTACCGATTCTTTGCGGCCGATTTTTCCAGGGCGACCAGTTTGTCCTCGAATGCCACCCCGTACTTCTTCGCGAGGATGACCACCGCCGCCTCCACCCGGAGGTTGCCGTCGAAGTTGTCGGTGACGACCTGGTGGAGTTCGGCGACGACCTCCTGCGGCGGCTTTTCGGTCGCGGCGGCGATCCGCCCGATCAGCTCCTCGTAGGGGCTCTCCGCCGCTGCGAGGACGTCGGAAGTGGGCTTGAACCCGAGCGGTATCGAGACCTCCGCGACGTCGAAGAGCGGCCGGATGGCTCCCCCGTCCACCTCGATGAGCCCTTCCGACTTCGCCCGGTCCAGGAGCTGATTCGCCTGCTCCTTGTTCATCCATTTCCGGTCGATGGCGATGTAGAAGACGAACTCGCTCCTCTGCAGCCGATCTTTGCGCATGTGCTTGAACGGCGCGGCAACCGCAATCTTGACACTCACTCGCAGGCACCTTTAAGCATCTTTCGCAGGTCCATCGCGTCCAGGTCCCCGAGGCGCCCCTCCTTCGCGACGTAGCACTCCGTCACCGGACCCTTGTCGACGATCCGGAGGAAGAAGACGTTCTCCGAGACCGGCAGCCTTGCATCGGGGGTAAGCAGCGTCCTCTGCAGGTCGATCCGAAAGTCCGCCACCTCGGTGACCTTCTCGGCGAGCGGCACCAGGGTGTCGAGATCCAGAAACTGCGTCCGTCCGTCCGCGACCTGGACGAGGGTCCGTTCCTTGACGAGACCTTCGGCGCCCCGTACGGTCGTGTGGGTGTCGTGCATCCGTGCGATGCAGGCAAGGACCTCCCGGAACGGCCGGACGAGTTCGAAATCGAGGTCGATTGATTGGGGGAAACGATGGTATATCCTGCGCATCACTAGAATTGAGGTCCGCGGAACGTAAAAAGGATGTGATCCCGCCGGAGACACAAACGTTTTTTTGCACATCTTCCCCTCCCTGCATCCATGACCGACCACCTCACGCTCCTGCAGATGAACGACTCGCACGGGTATCTGGAATCGCACCAGGAACTCTTCTATGCCGGCGGACCGGCCGGGTACCGGGCGGCAGGGGGGTATGCCCGGATAGCCGCGCTCCTTGAGGGGATCCGTGGTGCGCGACCGGGAAGGGTGCTCGCGTTCGACTGCGGCGACACCATCCACGGGACCTACCCTGCCGTCGAATCGAAGGGCGAGGCACTCGTCCCGGTGCTGAACGCCCTCGGGTTCGATGCGATGACCGCCCACTGGGAGTTCGCCTACGGCCCGGAGCAGTTCCGGAAGGTGGCCGGGAGGCTCGACTACCCGGTCCTCGCCGACAACTGCTACGACGACGCGACCGGGGACCCGGTCTTTCCCCCGTACACGGTCTGCGAGACCGAAGGACTGCAGGTGGGCGTCATAGGGATCGCCGCCACAATCGTCGACAAGGTGATGCCGGAGTCCTTCTCGGAGGGGATCCGGTTCTCCCTCGGGAACGCCGAACTCCCCGGCCATATCGCCCATCTCCGCGACGAGGAGGGGGTGGATCTCGTCGTGGTGATATCTCACCTCGGCTTTCCCCAGGAGGTGAAACTCGCCCGGGAGGTGGACGGGATCGACGTCCTCCTCTCGGGGCACACCCACAACCGGCTCTTTGAGCCTGCGGTCGTCAACGACACCGTCATCATACAGTCCGGCTGCCATGGCTCCTTCCTCGGGCGGCTTGACCTCACGGTCGAAAACAGGCGGGTGACACGCTTCGACCACGAACTCATCGTCGTCGGCGAGGAGATCCGGCCCGATCCCGGCGTCGAGGAGATGGTCGAGGGGATCATGGAACCCCACCGCGAGTACCTCTCCCGGGTCGTCGGGGAGACCCGGACGGGTCTTAACCGGAACACGGTTCTCGAGGCCACGATGGACAACCTTCTCCTGCAGGCGCTCATCGACGCCACCGGTGCCCAGATAGCGTTCTCGAACGGCTGGCGCTACGGCGCCCCGGTGCCGCCCGGCCCGGTCACGGTAAACGACCTCTGGAACATCATCCCGGTGAACCCCCCGGTCTCGACGGTCGAGATCACGGGCCGGGAACTCAAGGCGATGATGGAGGAGAACCTGGAGCGGACCTTTGCGCGGGACCCCTACGAGCAGATGGGCGGCTACGTGAAGCGGTGTATGGGGGTCAACCTCTACTGCAAACTTGAAAACCCGCCCGGGCTCCGTATCCAGGAGTTCTTTGCCGGGGGGAAACGGCTCGATCCGGACGCCGTCTACCATGCGGCGTTCGTCACCGGGCAGGGCGTGCCGCCGGCCTACGGGAAGACCCGCCAGGACCTCGATCTCCGGGCGATCGAGGCGCTCGAACGCTACCTGGCGAAAGGACCCGTCAGCGCCGATCTCCGCGGGAGCGTGACGGCGATATGACCCTCTCCCCGCGGGTCGTCATCCACCTGGACGAGCGCCAGAAGGCGACCCTGGCCCTGAGGAGCGCGAAAAACCTCATCACCGATCTTGCGGGTGTCGAGGTCGAGGTGGTGGTCCACGCCGACGGGGTGGAGGGACTCCGTGCAGGCGGCCCGAACACCGACCTCATGGGCCTGCTCGCGGGCCAGGGGGTCCGGTTCCTTGTCTGCGAGCAGGCGCTCCGCTCCCGGAATTTAACCCCGGAGAACTTCCCCGGCTACGTGGAGACCGTCCCGTCCGGCATCGTGGAACTGGTCGTCAGGCAGGCGGAGGGCTGGTGCTATCTCCGGCCGTGAAAAAAGAAAGGTATCTTATGCCAGCAGAACGGCGTTGACCACGCCGTCCTGGCTCGGCCTGCTGACGATCCGTGCGCGTCCCATTTCGGTCTTGATGATGGCGCCTCTGGTCAGGAGGTTCCGGCGGACATAGTTCGGGTTGGCGCTGTTTGCCTCGACCGTCTCGATCTTCGCCTTCCTGGTCTCGCCGGTTGCGGGGTTCGCGACCGTCGCGTATTCTACCCGGAGCGCCCGGACCTTCTGGTTGCCCCCGTAGGTGCGGACAACTTTCCTGCGTTCTTCACCGATGTGCGTCTCTGCCGGAGCTCTTCCGATCTCCGACCTCTTCTTGCCCTGGGAGGTGTGGTAGCGTCCACCCGACGGCTTCCGTACTGATCTTCCTTGCCACTGCATATGACCACCGAAATACTCTGTTGAGGACGCGATACCCTTTCGAGGGGTAGCAATCTCTCGTTAAAGTGCTATAACTATTCGAGACCGGGATATTTAACTCTGCTGATCAGGCGAGGATCGCGTCCAGCAGCGCCTCGAGCCCTTCCCCGGTCTTCATGTTCGTCCGGAAGACCTTCATCTCCGGGTTGTAGCGGTGCATATCCTCTTCCATCCGGTCGAGGTTGGCGCCGACGAACCCGGCGAGGTCGACCTTGTTGATGACGCCGATATTGCTGCTGCGAAACATCATCGGGTGCTTGTTCACCACATCGTCCCCCTCCGTCGAACTGACGACGACGATCCTCTTCTCGGCGCCCAGCCGGAAATCGGTCGGGCAGACCATGTTGCCGACGTTTTCTATGAAGAGGATATCGATCTCATCGAGCGGCAGGTGCTCGATGGCGTGCTCCACCAGGTGGGCATCGAGGTGGCACTCCTTCCCGGTGTTTGCGTTGTAGGCCGGGACGCCGAGGGCCACGATCCGCCTGAAGTCGTCGTCGCCGTAGACGTCCCCGGCGATGGCGCCGGGGCGGAGGCCCCGCTCCTGAAGCCGCGGCACAAGACGCTCGATCAGGGCGGTCTTCCCCGACCCGATGGCGCCGAGGAGGTCGAACGCCCGGATGCCGTGGGCCTTGAGGAGGTCTGCGTTGGCGTCTGCGATGCGGTTGTTGACATCGTAGATGTCCTTCTCCACATGGACGTCGATATGATGCATGGTACGTACTGTGATCATGATCTGTTTATAGGTTAACCACCCAAACCGTACAGCAATGAGCGCTGAACGCATCCTGTACCCCTGTTACTTCGACGTCACGTTAGAGCGGCGGGAGGGGCGTCGCGTCGCAAAAAATCTCGGCGTGAAGTCCCCGGATCTTCCCGCCATCGAGGCCGTTCTGCGGAAGATGAAGGTCCCGCACCGGGTCGAGGAGCACCACCACCCTGCCCGGTGGGCGGAGCGCGAAGGCCGGATCGTGGCGGAATGGGAAGGGAGCAAGGAAGACCTGATCCGGAAGGTCGCGAGCGGTCTTGCCGGCCGGAAGTGATCATGTACGACCTGCACACCCATACCATCCTCTCCGACGGCGAACTTCTCCCGACGGAGCTGGTTCGCCGGGCTGCCGTGCTCGGCTACGACACCCTCGCCGTCACCGACCACGCGGACGCCTCCAACCTCGCGCATCTGGTGGAGGCTGTGGGAGAATGCCGGGAATCGGCACGATGTTACGGCGTGAACCTGCTCGTCGGGGTGGAGCTCACCCACGTCCCGCCGTCCCTGATCCCGGTATTTGCGCGCGACGCAAAACGGCTCGGAGCCGATATCGTCGTGGTCCACGGCGAGACGGTGGTGGAGCCGGTCGCCCCCGGAACCAATCACACCGCATGCACGTGCGAGTACGTGGACGTGCTCGCACACCCGGGGCTCATAGCGGTCGAGGATGCCCGCGCAGCTGCGGAGCGCGGGGTTGCGCTCGAAATAACCTCCCGGGGAGGGCACAACCGGACCAACGGCCACGTGGTGCGGGTGGCCCGGGAGGCCGGCTGCCGGCTTGTAGTCGATTCCGATACGCATGCACCGTCCGATCTGATGTCAAAGGAGGCACGGTGGGCGGTCGCGCTCGGCGCCGGGCTGACGGAGGCGGAATCGCGGGAAGTCCTCTCTGTGGATAGAAATCGGCTCCTTCAGAAGTGAGATGAAGTATTTATAATTTAGCAAAATGTTTTTATACCCTCAGGGTCAATATATATATGTTACTAAATACTTCCAACTATAGTATCCCCTAGAGGTTGCAGTTTGCGGTTAATCGGACGTTCTGTAAGTGTTTGTGGCAATCGCTTGTTAATCTTGCGATGTGATGCTGCACAGTTGCCCCGCCTCTACGGTGAGGCTGTGGATCGCCGGTTAAAACCCGTAGGGAAGGTAGTTGACATCTTTGGGAATATATCATCTCCCTATGCCGTAGTCCTCTGCTACAATGACTGTCCCGTGCAGGCTGGCGAGAAGATATTTGCAAAATAGGTGAATAATCGATGGCAGAAGTAGAAAAATTGAAGCAGCTGCAGTTGCAGCGTGAGGCCCTGAAGAAGAGAGGGGAGCAGAAGGTCAAAGAGACGGAGAAGAAGCGCACCGAGGAGAGCGTCCAGTCCGTCTGCCCCGAGTGCGGCAGCCGCCAGCTCGTTCACGACTACGAGCGTGCCGAACTCGTATGCCAGAACTGCGGTCTCGTCCTCGACGAGGAGTTCATCGACCGCGGCCCCGAGTGGCGTGCATTCGATCACGACCAGCGCATGAAGCGCTCCCGTGTCGGCGCACCGATGACGTTCACGATCCACGACAAGGGTCTCTCGACGATGATCGACTGGAGGAACCGTGACTCCTACGGCCGCGCGATCTCGAGCAAGAACCGCGCCCAGCTCTACCGGCTCCGGAAGTGGCAGCGGCGCATCCGTGTCTCGAATGCGACCGAGCGGAACCTGGCGTTCGCGCTCTCGGAACTGGACCGGATGGCGTCTGCGCTCGGTCTGCCCCGGAACGTGCGCGAGACCGCTGCGGTCGTCTACCGCGACGCTGTGGACAAGAACCTGATCCGCGGCCGGAGTATCGAGGGTGTCGCGGCAGCGGCGCTGTATGCGGCATGCCGCCAGTGCAGCGTTCCCCGGACGCTTGACGAGATCGCCGAGGTCTCCCGGGTATCGAGGAAAGAGATCGGACGCACCTACCGGTTCATCTCCCGTGAGCTCGGTCTGAAACTCCTGCCGACGTCGCCGATCGACTACGTACCGCGCTTCTGCTCGGGCCTGAACCTGAAGGGCGAGGTCCAGAGCCGGGCGGTCGAGATCCTCCGGCAGGCAGGCGAGCGCGAACTTACGAGCGGCAGAGGCCCGACGGGCGTCGCTGCGGCCGCCATCTACATCTCCTCGATCCTCGGCGGAGAGCGGCGCACCCAGCGCGAGGTCGCCGAGGTTGCGGGCGTAACCGAGGTCACGATCAGGAACAGATATAAGGAACTGGCAGAAAAATTAGATATCGAGATCATACTCTGATCTCCTATCTTTGGGCTCGTAGATCAGGGGTAGATCGCTACGTTCGCAACGTAGAGGCCGCGGGTTCAAATCCCGCCGGGTCCATTGAGTGTCTCTTTTTTTACTGACTTCTTTAAACGTTCATAGGCGACCGCAGGTCGCCGGGGGTTTCGAAAGGGGCGAAGCCCCTTCGGTCTGTTCACCCCCGAAACCCTGGCCGACGGATTCCCGCAGCCGGTTCTCCTTGAACCATACCGGCCCTGCTCGTTCATCCTGTGACGGGCACCGCCTGATCCGGCAGCACCAGCATGAACCCGGTCGTTCCCTGCAGGGAGACGTCTGCGGATGCTTTGTTCGAGTACGGGTTGACGTAGGTCTCAAGCGTCGTCCGGTTCCCGGACCCGTCCTCCCGGGCGATCCGGAGATCCCACTGAGAGTAGTCGCCGTCCCTGACCGCCGCGTCGACGACGAACCAGTTCTCCGCCGGGAAACAGCATGACTCGACGTCGTTCCTATAGTAGAGGGTCAGTTCGCCGCGGACCTCGGCGTCGCCCGCATCGAATCGCCAGCGCCGATCGATACCGGGATTGATCCCGGTCCGGTTCACCGTCGCGGCGATCGTGCCCGGCTCCGTCACCTCCGCGACCTCGAGGGTTGCAATCACCCACCCGCCGGGGTCGGTGAAGTAGACGGTGCTCCCCTCCGGCTCTGCCGGTATCGCTGCTGAGGCAGTATAGGGCTCCCCCGAGCCGGGCGCAATCGCTCTCTCGATGAACCGGTACCGGAGCCGTACGAAGTCCAGCACCGCTTCGGTGTGGTATGCCGTGTAGCCGAGGTCGCCGTGATGGTTCTGCGGGTGCAGTGCGAACGCGTCCTCCCCCGGCGTGATGTTCAGTCTGTCCCCGATCGCCTCCTCGTGCGCATCAAGCTGCCCGGCATAATACTCTTCGGTGAAGACCTCGTTCATCAGGAATGCCATGCGGAGATCGAGCCGCTCACGGAGCCCTGGAGTCTCGAGGAACTTCTCCACCAGGTCATTGTCCCAACCGCTCGCTATCGGTGACTCGTACCCGAAGTAGTCGTTGACCGTAGCGCCTCTCCGGGTGTGCGAGCCGAACGTCAGGTCCTTGTCCCAGGGTATGACCATCCACTCCGCATCCGGATTGTCCGCGTCCAGGTAGAGCCAGTAGTCATCGCCGAAGGAGTCGACATCGCCGATGAGGTAGTGAATCGCCAGCCAGTCGATGAAGTTCTCCTCATCGAACCGTTCGAGAAAGCCTTCTTCGAACTCCGGGCCGGCAGGAGTCCGGTAGACCCAGCCGACAAGGTCCCGGAACGCTCCCCAGTCCGGTTCGCCCCGGCTGTCCATGGTCGCTTCGAGGAAGGCTTCCGGATCGTCCTGCTCGTCAATGGGATATCCGAAGACCGAGGCGCGGTTGACCTCCGGCAGGTGGAAGTTGCCCCGGAAATCGTCGGCAACCAGGGTCCCGGCAGGGTCCAGGCCGTTGCTTTCGAGCAGATCGCCGTCGACCCGCTCCACGTGGACGTAGAGGCCTTCGTAGATGCCGTTGATGTACAGGTCGAAGTACTTCGTTCTCGGTGCCGGCTGCCCGAGAACGTGGAAGAGGTCCATCGACAGCCTCTCCCGCATCATCGTGGGATCGGTGTAAGTGGCTTTCAGGTTCATGTCGTTGCTGCCGAACAGGAACTCCTGAGGTTCGATGAACCGGATGTCGAATGATTTTTTCGGCAGCTCCCGTGAAGAGGTGCCCCGGAAGCGCACCCCCTCCAGTTCGATATCCTCGCCGTCGGGCGAGAGCCGTGCTGAGCCGTTCAGCCGTTCTTCGGATGCGTCTCCGCGGGTGTACAGGTCGACGAGATCCTCCTCCTCCATGAAGAGATACAGGTCCTGCACGCCGGAATCCGGACTGCTCACGTTTTCCTGTCCCGCTGCCGTGGGTATGACGAAGGCTATTAGATACAGCACGATGAGCATGCCGGCCACAGCCCGGGCTGCTGAATCCATTGCCATGGCCCGCAGTCATGCCGTCAGACGGCATTAAGGTTCCCCGGCAGGGAGATCGGGCGAAGCAGCACCGTGTACACGCTCATCCACGCCGACAGTCATGGCCGATAGGGCTGTAACACCGTTTCTAAAAGCCACTGAATGCAGGGGAACATCGACGTAAAAAATCTGCAGAACAGGGGAGTCCCCCGTTCTCCCGGGTCACCTCCGCCGGAGACGGCCTGCAGCACCGGCGGCAGCAACGGCGAGGAGCCCGATGAGCGCACCCGCCCCTCCGGCCCGGGTCGGCTCCGTCGTGGCGTTCTCGGTCTCTTCCGCCGTCACCGGCTCGTCGGCCGTCCGGAAGATGAATGCCCGCTCACCGGCACCCGCGGCAAGGTAATCGCCGCCGTCCGAGAGGGCGACCCCCCTGACGGGGCCCCCGGCGTCAAACGACCAGCGCACGTCACCGGTGTTGCTCCAGAGGCGCACGGTCCCATTGGCGGTTCCGGCCGCGACGGCCTCGCCCCGCCGGGATACGTCCACGCCGAGGACGTCGCTTCCGGTCCGGTCCTTCCAGAGAATCGCGTCGTTCGGCCGGTAGCAGTCTACGTCGCCGCCCTCCTTGCCGACGACCACGAACCGTCCGTCCCCGGAGAGGGTAAGCGCGAGGATCGGCGCTCCGGTGGGCATCGCCCAGGGGAGGCTTCCCGCCCGGCCGTAAATCTGAAGGGCGCGGTCCCGGCTCCCGGCAGCGATGATCGACCCGTCACGGGAGACGTCGACCGCGGTGACGGCACTACGGGCAAGCCCCTCCCAGATCAGGTTCCCCTGCCTGTTCATGAAGAGAATGGCACCGTTGCTGCTCCCGGTGACGATGAATTTGCCGTCGTTGGTGAAAGCGACGGACGTAACGTACGGCCGGGTGTCGCCGGAGCGGGCGCCCGGCTGCATGGCGCGGTTCCACTCCTCCTTCCCTAGGTTGGTGAAGAGGACGATACGATCGCCCGCCACCGCGATCGACCGGCCGTCACCCGCGAAGGCAAGGTCGCGGACGGGTCCCGTGACGCTCTTCGTCCAGTAACGGCCGCCGTTGCCGTCGAGGAGGAGCACGTCGCCCCTCTCGGTCCCGGCGGCGATGTAGTCCCCGGCGTCCGCGACGGCAACCGCGGTTACGGCGCTTCCGGCGCTCACGTTCCAGGGGACGGTGCCGTCCTGCTGCAGGCAGACGATGCTCCCGCTTCCCGCCCCCGCGACCATATACCTCCCGTCAGCGGTGATCGCAACGTCGTTGACGATACCCCCCGCCGATACGCCATGATAGGAGGTCTCCGCCCCGGCAGCCGCCGGAGCCAGGGCGACGATCAGGGCGATGATCAGTGCTGTTCTTTTCATGGTTAACCCCTCCCCGGGTGAGTATCCCCGGAATACGTCTACTTTCTCGGGTGGGTTCTTAAACCATTCCTGCACCGGGCCCTGCCGCGGAAACTTGAAGCCTCCAGGAGCGCAATCATCCCATCGGGTGAATTCTATGGAGAATCGGTCGGAAGAGGCGGTCTCCCGCTTCATGCAGGGTTACAACTGTGCACAGGCGGTTAGTTCGGTCTTCGCCGGCGATGCCGGGGTGTCCGAAGAGGTCATCCTCCGGGCGGCCACCGGGTTCGGTGCCGGGGCAGGGCGTACCGGGGGCATGTGCGGAGCGGTTTCGGGCGCGGTTCTCGCCATCGGGCTCTTATTCGGGAGCACTGATCCCGGCGAGAAAGAGGCAAAGGACCGGACGTATGGCCTCACGCAGGAATTCATCGCCCGGTTTGTCCGGAAGAACGGCACCGTCTCCTGCACCGGGCTCCTCGGGTGCGACATCTCGACCAACGAAGGGCTCGCCCGGGCCCGCGAGCAGAACCTCACCCGGACCCTCTGCCCCCGCTACGTCAAAGACGCGGTCGAGATCCTCGAAGAGGTTCTCGCATCCGTCACTTCCGGGCGACCCACCATGCGGTGAGGGGTGCGGGCAGGGACGGCAGCCCGAGCACCCGCCGCAGGTCGGCGGTGCCGAGGCTCTTTGCTGCAAGAGCCCGCTTCTCGACGGCGTGCCAGGAGAAGAACGCGAGAGCAAACGTCGCCAGGAACGAGAGCCCGCAGAGCGCCGGGAAGAGGAGCGCGTTCCCCGTGACCTGGATCAGCACCTGCTGGACCGGGTAGTGGTAGATGTAGATGCCGTAGGAGAAGTCTCCCGGTCTCCCGAAGGTGTTCAGGAACGGGACCGGGAGGTGCGCGGCGTAGATGACGAGGTAGGGGATGCAGATCACCCCGGCGACGGTCACGTAGGGTGTCAGGACCGAGAGCCCGAGGAGCAGGAGCAGCGCCCCGGCGATAACCGGCCGGTAGGCGATCCGCTCCCGGTGAAGGTAGAGGTAGGCCCCGACGAGGAAGTAGAGGGTGAACCGGACCTTCGACATCCGGGGGTCGTCGAACCAGTATATCCAGACCAGGATGTTTACGGCGGCGAGGGCGGAGATGGCGCCCCACCGGTGCAGGAGCCCGGCGATACCGAGAGCCGCGACGACCCCGTACATCATGACCTCGACGGGTATCGTCCAGAGCGAGCCGTTGACGTACGTCCACGGGTTATCCTGGAAGAGGCCTATCGCCGATCCGTCTTCAAAGAACGGGACGGTCGCGAGACCTGCCGGGGAGAAGAGGGTGCCGAAGTACTCTCCCCGGGGAAGGGACGTCATCAGTGGGCCGATGACGAAGAGCGTGACGAAGATCGCGATGACGAGAGCCGGAACCACCCGGAGGAACCGTTTCCAGGCAAACCGGAGCGGGGATGCGGTCGACTCCCAGCTCGCCGCGATCAGGTAGCCGCTGGTGACCAGGAGGGCGGCAAGCGCTGCCTGTCCGATGAGTATGACCGGGTCGTACATCCCCATCCCTGCGTAGCCGATCCTGAGCGCGTAGGCGTGCGTGACGACGATCACCGCCGCCGCGGCGAACCGCAGGAAGTCGAAGTTGTTCGAGAACCGACCCCCCGAAATGTTCCCCCCTTCAGTGACCGCCCCCGGGTGCTCTGTTTTCATGGCTATCGGGATCCTTTCCTCACTGTACAGTGACAACTGTTAAATATTTAGTCAAAATAGTCTTCCCCAATGGATCCGCTGGTTGTCGCCACGTTCGCCGTCGTCGCCCTGCTCGAGATCATCGTTCCGCTCGTGCTCGGTTACTGGATCGTCAGAAAATTCGGCGTCCCCTGGCGAATCTTCGGGCTCGGCGCCCTCTTCTTCATCGTCGTGCAGGTCGTCCACGTGCCGCTCGTCCTGGTGACGCAGACCCCACTCTACTTTGCTATCCTGCCGTTCGGGACAACGGCGGCCGTCGCGGTCATCGCCGTCTACCTCGGCCTCCTTGCCGGCCTCTTTGAGGAGATTGGCCGCTATCTCGTCTACCGCTACTACTTCCTGCGCCGGGATATCGCCCTCACCCGTGAGAATGGCCTTCAGTTCGGGGCCGGCTGGGGCGGCGTCGAGAGCATCTTCGTCGCGCTCCTGGTGCTCACGAGCATGGTCTCCTATATCGTCATCACGAGCGACGGGTCGATGTTCCCCCTGCCCGACGACCCCGCCGTCCAGGGACAGATCGAAGCCGTTCGGGCCCTCGCCCCACTCGACATCCTGCCCGGGCTTGCCGAGCGGATGATGGTCATCCCCCTGCACATCGCCTGGTCGCTTATGGTGCTTGCCGCCGTCGTCTACGGCAGAAAGACACTCCTTGCGCTCGCCATCCTCTGGCACGCCGCCGTGGACGCTGCTGCCGTCTACCTCGTCCAGATGTACGGCCTTTTCGTGACCGAGGCAGCGGTATTCGTCTTCTCGGTCATCGGCGTCGCGTATATCTTCTGGGAGTGGCGGCGGATGGGGACGCGGGCAGTTTAAAATCTCATCATAATAGGCTGCGCCCCAAGGATCCCTAAAACAAGAGAAATAAGATTTACTTGTCAAACAAACTCTTTTGTCGACCCGGTGACAATACAAATTTTCTAATCTCAGCGCCCTTGCTGATGACATCGTTCGCTGCAATCTGCTCTTTTTCGCGAATATAGTCGACAACGGTGTTATGCTCATGCAAGATTTGCTTAACCTGTTGGGTCTCGTTGTATTTTCTTACAATATTGATTTTCTTTGCATCAGGGAGCGATATGTCCGGTTTTCGTACGTAACCATAGGTTATGGGATCAAAGAGTCTGGGACCATGATTTCTGCTCTGCTTTATTTTAATCCATCCGTCTGTGGATACTGGGGGCGGGATATGATTCGTGCCGATGACGTCAATACCCATTGTAATTGCTATGAAGTCTTTTGCAAGAACTGTATTGGCGTTTTTCAAGAACTTACCTTCTCCTGAATTAATGTTATACAAAAATCCCTCTTCCAAAATACCTAAGTCATATAATTTTCTCTGTAGCGACTTTAACCATGATAAGTTACTATACAAAGCAGATCCATCTGAATCTAACACAAATGATGTTATATCATGAGTATAGTAGATATCGAGAATTCTTGGCACATATTGTCTTGGGAGCTTTGTTGGAATCAGTCCCAAGACAGATTTATTGTTTAGAGTCTCGACAATACGTAGATATTCCCGAACGAAATCAGTGAACTTGCAGAAGAGGTTTTCACCGGTATTTTTGCTGATTATCCTTGGGCATAACGGGACAATAGCAGCATCGCTGTAGGCATACTGCACATCTGCAATGACCTCCATATCCTCACTGTTTGGGATTATCTCGTCACTGTATGAAATAAAGGCGAAGTTCAAGGATTCATTTGAGCAAGAACTTAAGATGCCTTTGTTAAATTTCTGCTCTTCAGAAGCATCACTTTTAATTTTGTGAATCTTCTTGAGATCTATATTTTTAAAAATCTCGTTGAATCCTTCTGCAGCAAGCGCTTTATTTATAGATTTTGTTGGGGTCTCTACCCTTTTTCCTGCCAGAGTTATCTCGCGATGTTTTAACAACAGTTCTTCATCAGCATCTCTCACGCCGACACTTATTTTCATATTAACATCTCTTTAACTCTTTTAAGAGTTCTTCTGTTATATAAAAGGTGCTTTCCCGCAAATTGGCAATTATCTCATCGATTTCCTCATTTGAAAGACATCGTTTCTGATACAATCGTCTAATGAGGCCTATTGTACCTGTATGGTTGAAACTCTGGATCTGCATCTGACATACATTGGTAATCTGCGGGGACGCTATAATCTCGTCAATTCGCCTTCGCATTGTCCTATCATCGGTGACGAAAAAATAACTCTCCCCAGAACAAGCGTAATCAAGAAGTGCAAGGGTGAAGGCAGATAATTCTCCCTCGTGTAGGTATGGATATCTGTCACACAAATATGAGATAATCTGTGTGAATTTCTGATCCTTTGCTTTATCTCGTATCTCTATTTGGCACTCTTTTGTTACCCGATGTCGGTTGCCTCCACATGCTTCGTGGAACACTTCCATGCTGGTGACCATTGCATAGTTTTCGTTGCAGATAGATAGCAAATCAACTGCCTTTATCTCATTAATGGCTGCAGATATTACGGTATTGTCCAGTATCTTTGTTGTCTTCAAGAGCGCCACCGAATCCCTTGACTGCACAAGGTTTCACCAAATTCGATAGGATCCTGACCTGCAATCTCTGCAGCTTTGGAGAAACTCACTTTATTCTTTTTTAAGAGGCCTATTGCGAGTTCTAGCCTCTGCGGTTTTAATTCATCCCATTTGATTGATTCACTTATGTAGTCAGGGTAAGATACATATATGAAGGTAAGCACTTCTTCGTCCGATAGGTCGTGCAAAAACGCTTTAAAATCTTCAATCACACGAACTAAGTCCGGTTTAGGATCGAGTGCATTGAATATGCGTAACCCGTTCTGAGATAGTTGATATTTAGACCCTCTCTGCTCCACTAACTCCAATTTTACCAGAGACTCTAGAACATCATTTACCGTCTCACTATATGGTCCCAGTAGGTGGGGTTCAAATTTTAACAACCCCTGAAAGCCTTTGAACACGTTGGAGACGAGAAACAGCAACTTCTGGATCTTGACTTTGCTTCGTAATGGGGTGTTGTCGAGAGCGCCCAACGAGTATAGTATAAGCTTCTCCTCATCGTTGAGATCCATGTGCGCTGAAAGGGTCATACCAGATTCCATCAGAGTGATTGTTTGAGCACTATACTACGGACACTATATACCTACGCCATACGCGGGGCGAAAGTGTTGCTTGGGTGACTTCTCCTTCCAGTAGCAGTGCTTTGCACATAGTGTTTACTGCTATCTGTGATAATGTCACCTTTTGATTATTCAGCGCAAGGAATTCACCACTCGTGCAGGTAGCCCCGGCGATCGAGCGGTTTTCCGTCCGCGAGGATCGTCCGCTCTACTATGACCCTGCCGATGACGTGCGCCTCGACCCCCGGGACCGGGAGGATGCCCGGGGGGGCGCAGAAGAGGAGTTCGAAGTCCCCCCCGCCGTAGAGCGCAAGCTCACGCCCCTCGTCCTCCGGCACGCCGGCAGGGAGCGGGAGGCGGCCGGTGTCGATGGAGAAGCCGCAGTCGTTCACCGCGAGAAGGTCATGGAGGGAGAGTGCAAGACCGTCGGAGATGTCCATCATCGCCGAGACCCCGGCACGGCCGAGCCCCAGCCCCTCTTTCACGCGGGGCTGGGGCTCCAGGAGTTCTTTCCTGTGCCGGTCGTAGCCGTTCAGGGCGGCCTGCGCCTCCCCGAGCGGCCCGGTGACCGCAATGACGTCGCCCGGCCGTGCTCCCCGTCTCCGGACGAGGCGCTCCGGGGCGACCGTCCCGAGCCCCGTGCTCACGATCGTCAGTTCCCGGTGGGCGTCGAGGTCTCCTCCCACGAGTTCGGCACCGAACGCCGTGCAGCAGTCCCGGGCGCCCTCCATGATCCCGCGAAGCCGTTCCGGCTTATCAAGGCCGACCGCGAGGAGCACCTGCCCCGGCGCCGCGCCCATGCTCGCGATGTCCGAGAGCGTGACCGCCGTCGCCATCCAGCCCGCCTGCCAGTCGGTCATCCCGGCGGGGAAATCGGTCGTCTCATGGAGCATATCGGTGCTCGCGACCATGAGGCGGTCGCCGCAGGGGATGACGGCGCAGTCGTCCTCGAGCCGTTCCGGGGCGATGATCGTCCCGATCAGCCGGTGCAGGCTCCGTTCATCCACCGCGGCGCACCTCCTTCTCCCGCTCGCTCCGGTACTCCTTGAAGAGGTATTCGACCCGCTCGGCCTCCTGCTCGCGCCGGAACTCCTTCTGCTCCTCCTCCCATTCTCCGATAGCCTCCTCGACGGCTGCTGTCCTTGCCGCTCCGGTCCTGCCCCGGATATCCGGCCTGACGACCTCTGCGGAAAGGAGTGGGAGGGCGGCTTCCCGGGCGACCCGGACCAGGTTCGGGTCGGGGGGTTCCTCTGGCCCTCCGCCGACGACCAGTGCCCGGACCCCCGTCCCCGCGAGGTCCTTCACCACGCCCCGTCCCCAGCCGTGGGCCCGGGGGACGTAGAGGACGTCTCCTTCGGCGATGCCGACCCCCTCCTGGAGGTTCCGCACCCCCTCCCGGGTGAGGGAGTCGAGCACCTTGAGCGGGGTGTAGTCCTCGGAGACCTCGATCTTCGCGACGGTCTCTATCCGCTCCAGGCGTTTCTTCAGCCGCCGCGACCGCCGCCGTTCGCCGCGGAGTTGCTCGCGCAGACTCTCGATGGTCGCGTCCTTCGTCGCCAGTTCAGCATCCCGGCGGACCTTCCGCTCGGTCGCGGAGCGTGCCCGGCGCAGGCCCTGCCGCAGCCGCTCCATCTCCCGGTCGCGCTCCCGGAGATCCTCCTGCAGTTCCTGCACGTAATTGCGGAGCCTTTTGACCATCCCGTCGAGCGCCATCACCCGCTCGTCCTCGACCGGGCGCTCCGGGGCGGGCGCCTCAGGTTCGGCCTCCTTCTTCGCCGCCGGAACTCCCTGCAGGTCCGCGAGGACCGTATCGAGCGGCTGGCCGCGGAGCACCCGTGCCCGCACCTCGTCGAGGTCGAACCCCGGCCCCACTCTTTTGGCGATGTTCCGAAACTTGTTCTGGAGGCTCCGGTAGGCGTCCAGCGCCGCCGAGAGAGCGTCGCGCTCGTGGTCGTTCGTGTAGGAGAACGGGGCGGTCAGGTCGTACTTCGCCTCCACCGAGAGCGACTGCTTCGGGGTGTAGGGGATGGCGTTGAACGCCCGGCGGATCTTCTCGACCGAGTAGGGCATCTGCTGGACGTCGGAGGCGACGATGAGCGGTTTTCCGGCACGGTAGAGTTCCTCGACGATATCGGACATCGTCATCTGCCGCGAACTCGAGAGGAGGACGAGGTTGCCGTCGAGGTCCACGGCGGCGATGCCGGTGGTCGTCCCGGGGTCGAGCCCGACGATCAGGTAACGGGGGCGGCTGGAGAGCGGTTCGAACCGTATCCGGTCGAGTTGCCTCCCCATCACCCGGACCTGGACGTCGGCGCCCCGGGAAGAGTGGACCGGGACCATGTCCCGGGGGGCGACGACCCGGAAGGCGACCCTTGAATACCCGCCGAAGGCTTTCGTCTCCTTCTTCTCGTAGTCGAGGCCGGCGCCCCGGAGCCGGGCCTCGATCTCCCGGGCCTTCTGCATCACCCCCCCGTGGATCTTCCTCACATAACGGTTCTGGCTCCACCCGCCCCGTCCCGGCGAGCGGTGCCTGCTCACCACGACGTCGGTGGTGTTCTCGAACGCTATCACCTCGACTCCCGCCCCGAGGGAGGCGACCCGGGCGGTGGTCCGGGCCTCGGCGTAGGGGTCGAACCTGTTGAAACTGATGTTGTAGCGGGCGGCGACTTTCCCGAGACTCTCTTTCTTCTCGCCGCCGGTTACCTGGACGAGTTTTGTTGCGGGCGGGAGCGCCTGCAGGAATGCATGGAGTTCGCGCTGGTCGGTAGCGATCTCCTGGAGGCTGTCCACCGCGAGGATGTCGGGCTGCTCGGCGGCGAGGAGGCGCTGGAGCCGGAACCCGGTGACCTCCTCGACACCCTGGACCTCGCCGTCTTCCACCCGGCAGAGGGCGTAGACGGGCCGCCGCGTACGGGAACGAACCGAACCTTTGATGATGTCGATCCCGAAGACCTTCACTCCACCACCCTTGCCAGTGCTTCGTCGAAGGCGTATTCGAGGCCGTATTTCCGTTTGAAGTACTGGAGGATGTTCTCGATATCGCGGGCGAGGATCTCGCCGGCGTTCGGGTGGGCGGTCTCCACCCACTGGGGCCAGTCGATCAGCCAGCACTGCCCCTCGTCGACCATGACGTTGAACTCGCTCAGGTCCCCGTGGACGATGCCGAGGCGGTAGGCCTCCCGGACGTTATCGAGGATCTCGTCGAGGATAATCTCCGGCTCCGCAACGGTTGCCCGCGAGAGGTTGACACCCGGCACAAACGACATCGCCACGACATGCCGGTTCTGGTCGATGGGGAGCGGCACCGAGACGGCGGGGTGGAGGGTCTTTAGAGCGTCGTACTCCATCTTCGCCGAATTGCTCGAGGCGAATATCCAGGGGCAGTGCCCGGCCTCCGGCATGTAGCCCCGCTTCACACGGGCCGACTGGAACGACCGCTGCCCGACCCGGTGGAACTTCAGCACCACGACGCCGAGCCCCATCGCCTCGTAGACCTCCGACTCTTTCCCGACACCGATCAGGGTCCCGAGCGCCTGGATGGTGCCCCGGCGGGTGAGGGTGTGAAGGGCCAGGCTGTCGTAACCGTTGAAGACGAGGGCGTAACCCTCGTAGGGGACCTTCTCGTACCTGACCATGTCCATGGCCATCAGTCTGCCCAGCCGGTAGGAGAGCTCGGACTCCGAGAACCTGGTGGCCGACTTGAGCACCTCGAGCGGCACCCACCGGTACCGGCGCATGAGGCGTTCGAGGGCGAGCAGGATCCGGAGTTCGTAAGCATGCAGGGATCGCACGTATTCTGCAGGAACAGGCATCTTCTACACCATTTATGTGGCGCGGTGATAAAAGAATGATCGAGACAGCATGCAGTGCAGCAAGTGCCGCCGCGACGCGGTCATCTACCAGCGATACTCGGGGCTGCACCTCTGCGAGCAGCACTTCAACCGGGATTTCGAGGCGAAGGCGAAGCGGGCGATCCGGGAGCACCGCTGGATCGAGTCGGGCGATACGGTGGCGGTGGCGCTCTCGGGGGGCAAGGACTCGAGCGCCGTCCTCTTCTTCCTCCACCGGCTCCTCGGCGAGCGCCGGGACGTCCGGCTGATGGCGATCACCGTGGACGAGGGGATCTCCGGCTACCGCGACCCGAACCAGGCCCGGAAGATCGCCGACAGCATGGGCGTCCCCTGGGTGACGGCCTCGTTCGCCGACGAATACGGGATCACACTCGATGAGATCGTGGGCCGGAAGGGGACGGGGCTCTCCTGCTCCTACTGCGGCGTGCTGCGGCGGGCGCTGATAAACCGGATTGCCCGCGAAGAGGGCGTCACGAAGTTCGCCTACGGGTTCAACCTGGACGACGAGGCCCAGTCGGTGCTGATGAACGCCCTCCGGGGGGATGCGGACCGGCTCACCCGCCCCATGCGGGAGGTCGAGGGCATGGTCCCCCGGATCAAGCCGTTCACGTACATCCCGGAGCGGGAGGTGGCGCTCTACGCCTTCCTCCACGTCGAGGGGTTCGACCTTGCGGGCTGCCCCTACGCGGGCGACGCTCTTCGGGGGGACGTCCGCGGCATCCTCGACGACTACACCTACCGCCACCCGGCGACGAAGTACTCGCTCGTCAACCTCGGCGAGGCCCTCCGGGGGGCGGAGAGGGTTACCGGCGAAGGGCTCCGGGTCTGCGAGCGGTGCGGCGAGCCGTGCGGGAGGATCTGCCGGACGTGCCAGATTCTCGATGAATTGCGGGATGCGACTGCCCGTAGGACAGGACCTTGAGAAGACCCGAGGTCTTCGAGGTGCGACGAGCCTGAAGTGTAGTCGTCGAGGGTCCTCCGGACGCCCCGTCTCCCTACCGCATCACAAGACATCCGCCGGTCACGTCGGAGAAGATCTCCATGAACTGTTCGGGGTGGTTCAAGAACGCGACCGACCGGGGCCGCCCGATGAGTTCATAGAGCGCGACCTCTTTCTCGATCCCGAAGTCCGGGACCTCTACCGGGTTGCAGTAGCGCACCGGCGGGGCGTCGTGGTAGCGCGGGTTCTTCACCAGCGCCCCGCCCTCCATCTCGTAGTAGGCGGCGCCCTGTAGTTCCGCGTAGGGGCCGTAGTTGCTGGAGAATTCCGACGAGACGAGGTTTGCCATCACGAGATCCTCCCTTCCGGGGTTGATCGTCACGTGGCCGTACCCCGGCGGGATCAGGATCTTGTCGCCGGCGGTCCCCTCGATCATCACCACGTCGTCGGCATTTTCGGTCTGGAGGAGGTAGTGCCCCGTCCCCTCGAGCACCTCGTAGATCTCCGGGTAAAGTTCACCTGCCGGGTTCACGGTGTGGTAGTGCCCCTTTGTCTTGACGTACTCCCCGCAGAGGGTCCGGGCGGGAATGACGGTGATATCGTAGCGGACGTGGTGCTGCCGGAGCCAGTTCCGGTCGCTCTCACTCCGGGCGAGATCCCGGTACATAAAATAGAGGGGCTGATCGGAGGTGCAGCCGGGATCTGCGAGAACATCCCGCATTTCCTCGATTGTCCTTGCCTGCGGCTCCGGTTTAGGGCCGTCCCAGTACCCGTTCATCTCTGTTTCTTACGGTACACGAATATATAATACCCTGCTCCGATGATGACGGCCGCAAGAACGACGAGGAAGGCCGGATTGGTGAAGATAGTGTCCTGTCTCCTCTCAAGCGCGACCCGTACTTTCATGGTATCCGATATCTTGCTGTTGTCGAGGTCGTCGCGGTAGCGGATCTCGGAGTCGATTCCGTACTCCTTCTCGGTACCGTCGCCGTCGACGTTCATCTCGAACCGTGCCGTCGCGGTCTCGCCCGGGGCAAGGTCGCCGAGGAAGGCGGTGTCGTCGCTGCTGGTGAAGGGGTTGACGGCGCTGATCCGGGCCTGGGCGTTATAGACCGTCGCCGCCCCGGTATTCCGGTACACGACCTCGAGGATGCTCTTCTGCCCCAGGTAGAGCACCGACGTCGGCGAGACGACCTCGAAGGCGATCTTGCCGCCGACGGGAAGACCGATCGTCGCCGACCGCGAGGTCACCGTCTTCCCCTCGTAGTCTTCGTAGGTGACCGCGACGTCGAGCGGGTACGACTGGGGCTCGGCGGTGTCGGCGACCGAGACCTTGAACTTCACGTCCACCGTCTCCCCCGGCTCGAACGTCCCGACATAGGCACTGCCGTCGGTGGGGATGAGCGGGCTCGCGCCGCTCCTCGTGACCTTCGCGATGGCCTTGTTCGCCGTGTCGTGCCCGATGTTCTTCAGGGTCAGGTAGACATAACCTTCCGTGCCGACGTTCAGCGACTCGGACCGCACGTCCAGGACCTCGACGCGGAGATCGGGCGTGACCCGCACCGTCAGCGGCAGGGTCTTGGTCGTCTTCTGGTAGTTGTAGCGGAGGACATCGCTCCCGTACTCTTCCGCATCCAGCAGGTAGGTGTAGGTCACCTCGAGCGGCAGCACGTACGTGCCCGGCTCCGCGGAGTCGGCAACCTTCACGTCGAACGTGGCGGTTCCTGAGGCGCCGCCCATGATGTCGCTCAAGAACTGGGGATCCGTCTTGATGGTAAACGGCGTATCGGTGCTCTTGAGCGCCACGGAGACCAGTTTCGCGGTGTTCGGCTGGTCGTCGGGGGTGATGAGCGTCGAGCCGACGATCTTGTGGGTGTTCAGCCCGCTATTGGATATGATGACCGCAAGCTGGGTCTCGGCACCGGGTGCGAACTCATTGGTGCCGGAAATTGTTGCCGATAAATCGGGACTTCCATAGAGGTACTTGGTGCCCTGCGCCGTCCCCGGCACAACCAGGAGTGCCAGCAGGAGCATCAATACCGGTACATGTTGCCAACGCATCTCTTCACCTTGTTGTTATATTAGCAACAACATTTATTGCTGAACCGTATATATACATAATGGAATGAAGGCTCCCCGGAATGTTCCAGATGCTCTCCTCGAATCACTTAAATCACTGGGGCTTACAAGATACGAAGCTCTCGTATACATCGGGCTCCTCAGGGTAGCCGGGGCGACCGCGACGGAGGTCCACGAGATCTCCGGCGTGCCGCGCGCGTCCGTCTACCCCGTTCTCGACCGGCTCGTCCAGAAGGAACTGGTCAGCGTCTCCCACACCACGCCCAAACGGTTTGACGCGGTCCCTCCCGACCAGGGCGTCGAGAACCTGATGCGCCGGATCGAGAGCGACGCCCAGAGTGCCCGGACAGCCCTCGATGCCCTCTACCGGGAGAAGAGGCCGGAAGGCCGGGGCGACCGGGAACAGATCTGGACTCTGTACGGGGAGGAGAACATCCGGACCCGCCTTGCCGATATGTTCCGGAGCGCGGAACGGAGCGTGGAGGTGCTGGCGGCGTGGGATCTCCTCCGGGAGAGCGTGCTCCCGCTGCTCGAAGCCGTCCCCGACTCCATACCGGTCGAGATCGTCACCGAGCACTGGGAGGGGGAGCAGCCTTCCCGGTTCCGGCTCCATATCCTTTCCCTCGCCGCGTTGCACGGGACTCATTTCCCGACGGAGAACCTGCTGCCGTATGAGAGGTCCGGTGTCTTCCTGGTGGACGACGCCCGGGCGCTGCTCTGGATGGAGGGGGCCGACGGGCAGCCCTCGGCCCTCTACTCTGAGTCCGCGGGGCTCGTCCTGTTTGTGCGGCGGCATATCACCAGCGTCACGGAATGGGCGAAGACCGCCGGTCAGTAATCCTCCAGGTAACCCATCTCCCGGATATCGATCAGACCTTTGAGCGCCCGTGTCACCACAGGTCTTCCTGCCTCTTTGACGGCCGCCATTGCATTGGTGCCCCCGACCATCGCCACGCCCACGTACTGCGGGCTCACCGGAACCCCGAGCAGGGGGAAGTTCGGCGCGCCGATGTCCAGAATGCCGGAGAACCCGATGGCCGTCAGTTCGTCGAGCACCGCGCCCATGAGCGGTTCGGCCTCCATGTGGCATTCCCGGATGTTTGCGAGGATATTGCCGTTCCGATGACGCATGACGTCGAGGATCGATGTGGCCTCCTGGGAGATCAGGACCTCAAGGGGGTCGAGCGTGGTATCGCGATAGAGGATCATGCTCGTGAACCGCCGCGGAACCCTTCCTTCGACCTCGACGATCCCTCCCCCGATCGGATTGATCGGGATGCCGCGCCGGAGAAGGAGGGCATCGAGCGTGATGCTGCACATCGTGCAGACGGCATGCTTGCCGTCCGGCACGGTGTAGCCGTCGACCTGCTCCCCCGGCCCGGCGACCAGGAGCCGGTCGCTGATGGTGATGCCCGCTGTGTGGGCCTCTTTCATGATGGAGAGCGTGAAGTCGAGGTCCGGGCTCTCGATGAGCGAGAGGTTGTAGATGATCGTCCCGGTGTCCTCCTCCGGGCGGTAGGTCACCCTGAGCGCGTACTCCTCGATACGGTGATTGGTGAACTTCAGGGGGACATGCATTATCAGATCTCTCGCACGGCAGGGGAAAAAGTGTTGCCTTCGGAGTCCGGCATATGCGCCCGGCAGGAGGTTCCGGGGCGACCCGGTGCAACCCGGTTTTCGCCGGTTGCGGCTCACACCCGGCGGACTCCCGGGACCTGCCCCCCGGCCCGATCTCCCGCAGAAGGGAAAAGTTGTTCTACCTCACTGTGGTATTGTACGGTGAATGGAGAGTGGGACTCGGGAAAAAGCCCGGAACGTACTGAAGCGGATCCTGATTGCGGCCTCCTACGACGTCGAGGAAGTCGGCGACCCGCTGGATCTCTCCGCAATCGGGAGTGAAGACGCCCTGGTGGTGCTCTGCTCGGACGACCCGGAGACGATTGAAAATTTCGATTCGATGACCTATCGCCTGCGCACCGGCGACGACGACTGGGTCTGCAGGAAACTACTCTTCGCCCTCGATCCGGAGGTGCAGACGGAGGACTGCATCCGGTGGGGTGCGGACGAGTTCGTCCGTTACGCGGGCAGGGCCGCGCTTGCGGAGGTGCTCGGGCAGAGCCTCGTCCTGGATCTCCCCGGACCGGTCCGGGCGATCCGGCGCGAGACGGCGGAGGCCCCGCACGCGACGGTGGAGGAGGGGCCGGCCGAGGGGCCGGAGTTGCCCCACCTCCCGGTGCAGGTCACCGAGAAGCGTGCCTGCGGCATCGCCGGGCTGCACGGGTCGGCGAAGTGCCGGTTCATCCCGTACTGGAACTACCGCTACGTGAGCAACGGCGAGCGCGAGGTGAAGGACCGGCTGATCTCCTTCGACGCCGAAGGAGCCGGGGCCGTCAACGCCATCAACGGCATAAAGATGGAGATCGACCCCGACACCATCGAGCGGGGACCGGTCCCGTTCGGCTCCGAGATCGTGCCCGCCCGGCTCGTGCGGGAGGACGTCGAGGAGCAGCTCGTGCGCGATGTCGTCGACCGGCTCACCCAGCGGGTGCGGTTCCGCTACGAGAAGGGCGATGCCATCTTCTACGAGGAAAAGACCCTCAAACCCGACCGGAACAACATCAGGGTCGAACTCGAGACTGTCTACGTGCCGGTCTGGCAGGTGCGGGGCGGGAGCAAGATCGTCGAGGTCAACGGGTTCACCGGCGAGGTTCTCTTGATGCCGATGGACGAGGGTGTCGAACTGCTGTAGGTAACCATGATCGTTGTCATCGGTGGCGGGCCCGCGGGAAGGCTCGGGGCGATGCATCTCGCGCAGGCCGGGGCGGAAGTCCGGCTCGTTGAGCAGCGCAGCATCGGCGGACAGTGCCTCCACGAGCGGTGCATGACCATCTGCGCCTTGAACGACGTCGCCCGGCTCATCGAGTATGCCCGGACCCAGAAGGACCTCGGGATCCTCGACTCGGTTCCGGCCGTCTCCTACCCGGCGATCCGGAGACGGATCTGCGAGGTCCAGGAGAAACTCTCCTCAGTCCTCGACGTCGAGACCCGCCGGAGCGGGGTCGAGGTCGTCTACGGCGCCGAAGGCCGCCTGGAAGGCAACCGGGTATTCATCGGCGACGAGGAGGTCCGGGCCGACGCGGTCCTCGCGGCCACCGGGTCGCGGCCGGCAGTCCCCGGGTTCCCCGGCACCGATATTCCGGGCGTCTACACCTACCAGACGCTCCCCGCGATGCCCGACCTCCCGCGCCGCATGGTCGTCGTCGGCGGCGGGGTGGTGGCGGCGGAGTTCGCCCACATATTCCGGGCGTTCGGGTCCGAAGTCGAGATCGTCGCCCGGCACAGGCTGCTCGGGGACCTCGATCCGAAGATGCGCTCCGCCGCGCTACGCGACCTCGCCGGGGTTGGCATCCGCGAGCAGGCCGCCGTCGCAAGCATCGAGGGCGGCGCCCGGGTCCGCTCGGTTCTCCTCGCCGACGGCGAAGAACTGGCGGCCGATGCCGTCCTGCTTGCCACCGGACTCGTCCCCCGGTCGGAGTCGCTTCAGGGTCTTGAGAAGGGCCCGGACGGCGCCGTCGTCGTCGACTCGAGGATGCGCACGAGCGTGAAAAATGTCTACGCAGCCGGAGACGTCATCGGCCCGCCCTACCTCACCCCCGCCGCTCGCCGGGAAGGCGTGGTGGCGGCCGAGAACATCCTCGGCCGCGAGACCGTCATGGACTATGAGGGCATCCCCCAGGCGATGAGCCTCCGCTACGACTACGCTTTCGCCACGGTCGGCGCCGACGGGGGCGTCACCCTCTCGGCGCCCGCCCCCGCAGGCCCCGGCTCGTTCTGGGACGTGGCCGGGGGCTGGGCGGGGCTTGCACAGATCCGGGTCGATCCCGGGAGCGGCCGGCTCATCGGAGCCGCTGCCGGTGTTCCCGGAGCATCTACCCTCCTTTCCTACCTCGGCTACCTGATGAAACAGGGCGTCACCGTCGGCGACTTCGACGATATCGTCGAGGTCCACCCCTCGACCGACGGCGTCTACGGGCTCGCCCGCTACGCTGCGGGGATGCTCAAGAAGAAAGAATGAACCGTCCCGGCGGCGTCAGAGCTGCCGGAACATCTGCCCGAACTTCGGGATAAAATCTTTTTTCCGGGACATGACGCCCTCGAGCCGGACGGGCTGGTCCCGTAGGTCCAGTTTGGTGATGCAGGCCTCGTCCCCGGCGGCGAAGAGGTCGCTTGCGTTACTAAAGACGTTCGTGAAGAGGGCGAAGAAGCAGTCGACCCCCATCGTCGTCCGCAGGCGGTCGAGTTCGGCCCGGATCTCCTGTGCGTGGGTCTCTGAGAACGCAAACGACGACGTCATCACCTGCGAGACCATGATGCTCCGGCCGAAGAGGTTGTAGCGCTTCATATCCCGGGTGAGGAGTTCTTCCTTCGGGAGGGCGTCGAGGTCCATGCCCTTCCGGATCAGTTCCGGCCCGAACTCGGCCGGGTCGACCCCTGCGATGTCCGCGAGGTGGTCCGCCGCCCGGATGTCCGCGGGCGTGGTCGTCGAGAGTTTCATCACCATCGTATCCGAGAGGATCCCCGAGAGAAGGAGCCCGGCGGTCGACGGCGTTGGCTCCACGCAGGCCTCGATGAACTTGTTCGCGACAATCGTCGAGGTCGACCCCACGGGGTCGTTGAGGAACCGCACCGGCTTTAAGGTGGAGATCGCGCCGAGGCGGTGGTGGTCGATGATCTCGAGGATGTCCGCCTGCTCGATCCCGTCCACGGCCTGGGAATACTCGTTGTGGTCGAGGAGGATCACCGACTTCTGGACGTCCTGCATCAGCGTCGTCCGGGATATGAGCCCGATGTGCTGCCTCTCTTCCCCGACGACGCAGGCCGTCCTGAACTTGGAGTTCGAGACGACGCTTTTTGCGTACTCGAGCGAGTCCTCCGTCCGCACCGTGGGAACGTCGGTCTCCATGATCATGCTCGCGGGGAGAGAGAGGCTGATCATCTTGCCGACGCTGAAAGCGTCGAGCGTCGTCGCGAGCACCGAGGCACCTCTCGTCCGGGCGGCGTCGATCACCCGCTCGCCCACCGGCGCCCCTTCGGCGATGATGAGCGCGGCGACCCCCGCCGATATCAGGGCGAGCTGGGCCGGCTCGTTGTCCCCGACGATCGCGATGTCGTCGGGCGTCATCCGGGAGAGGGTGACGTGCAGGGCGTCGATCACCGTGTAGACCCGGCCTTCCCCGAGCACCTCGCGCGCCGGCACGACCGTCCGGGCGTCGAGGATGCGGGCGAGGGTCCCAAGCGGCATCGGGACGAGCGAGAGCTGCTCCCGGGGGTTCTTCCGGACGTAGGCCCGGGCGAGGCCGTACTCGCTGACGAGGCCGACCAGGGTCTCGTTCACGTCCGTGATCGGCATGTTCCGCATATCGTAGGTGTCCATCAGGGCGGCGACGTCGACCGTCGGGACGTCCTGCCGGACGCTCCGGGTATCGAGCGGTATATCCGATACGGTGGGCTCGACGCTCGCTATGTAGACCGGAGCCTCGGCGCCGAACGTCTCGAGCGCGAACCTCGTCTCCGGGCTCACCTCCCCGCACCGGGCAGGGATGTACTTCCCCGGTTCGGCGTGGTTCAGGAGCTCGGCGTAGCCGATGACGCTGCAGATGCTGTCGGTGTCGGGCTGCCTGTGCCCGATGATAACGATCTTGTTCTGTCCCATGCTCTCCTCGGATCCCCGGCAGGGGAACGGTTGTCTCCAGAGGTATCGCCCTCTGCCGTCAAAGGTTTTATGCCGGCCCCCGGGCACTGCGGGGGTAACGTTGAAGTAGAGGCTCTCTCCATTCTTCCACGTGGGAACCGATCGTCCCGGCCCAGTTCCGGCCCTGCTCATCCTGGCATGCCTCCTCGTCTCCCCGGCACTGGGAGCCCCGGGAGACG
Source organism: Methanoculleus oceani (assembly GCF_023702065.1). Taxonomy (NCBI): domain Archaea; kingdom Methanobacteriati; phylum Methanobacteriota; class Methanomicrobia; order Methanomicrobiales; family Methanomicrobiaceae; genus Methanoculleus; species Methanoculleus oceani. Next base: position 784,665 of record NZ_QFDM01000001.1, read on the forward strand.
TGACGGTGACGTCCGTCGCGGTCGACCCGGAGGTCCTGATGCCGGGCGATGAGGGTTTCGTCACGGTCGCCGTGCAGAATACCGGCCCCTCGACCGTCCCGCTCGGCGGGGCCCGCCTCTACGAGGACGGTGTCGTCCCGACGGGCGAACCCTACCCTTCGGTCGGGAATATCGGGGCGGGCCTCAGCCGGACGTTCACCTTCGCCGTCCGGGCGGATGCTCCCGACGGGACCTACTACCCCCGTTTCTCCCTCGACCTCCGGGAGAACGGGACTCTCAGCCACCCGGTCCCGGTCCGGGTCGACGGCACCCCGCTCAGCGCGTCGGTGGTCGAAAAACCGGATGCCTTCGTCGAAGGCCGGACGGCCGCCATCACCGTTCTGGTCGGCAACCCCCGCCCGAACGCTGCCTCCGCCGTCCAGGTCGTCCCGCAGGGGCCGGGCTTCTCCGTCACCCCGTCGAGCGCCTTCATCGGCGCCCTCGAGCCGGACACGTCCGGGGCCGTCACCTTCAACCTGACCCCCGCCGCGGAGACGAACGTCACGTTCCAGGTAGTCTGGCGGAACGGCATCAACACCCGCACCGCCGACCTGGTGCTGCCGGTCGCGTTCGGCGAGGACAGGCGGCAGGCCGACCCCGTCATCACCAACGTCGAGGTCGTGATGGAAGGCGACGTATACCGGGCGACGGGCGACGTCATGAACGCGGGCCTCGAGCCCGCGCGGTCGGTGCTGATCACCCCCGGCGCGCCCGCGACCCCCACCGACCCGTTCCGGGTCTACGTCGTCGGGACCCTCGACCCCGACGACATCTCGACGTTCGAGGTGACGTTTACGGCCGGTGCCGGCGTGACCGAGGTCCCGCTCGTCGTCGAGTACCGGGACGACGACGGCAACCTCTACACCGCCGCACGGCCGATCTCGCTTGAGAACCGCACCGGAGAGGAGGAAGGGGATGGCGGGATAGCGGTCCCGGCCGCCGTCGCGGTGGTGCTGATCGTCGCCGCCGGCCTGGTGATCTTCTGGTACATCCGGAGACGGCGGCGATGAACGGCGAGCCCATTCTCAGGTTCGAGGATGTCACCAAGGTCTATCCCCTCCCGGCCGGCGACGTCGTGGCGCTCGACCATGTCTCCCTCACCGTTGACGCGGGCGAGTTCATCGCCGTGATGGGCCCCTCAGGCTCCGGGAAGTCGACGCTCTTAAACATGATGGGCTGTCTCGACGTCCCGACTACCGGGAAGATCTACCTCTCCGGACAGGAGATCTCCCGGATGAGCGATGACGAACTCACCCGGCTCCGGCGGGACCGCATCGGGTTCGTCTTCCAGCAGTTCAACCTTATCCCGCTCCTCTCGGCGGTCGAGAACGTCGAGTTCCCCATCGTCCTTACCACCGGCCGCGAAGAGAGCCGGCGGCGTGCAATCGAGGTCATGCGGGCGATGCACCTCGACGACACCCTCTTCTCCCACAGGCCTGGCGAGCTCTCGGGGGGCGAACAGCAGCGTGTCGCGATAGCCCGGGCGCTCGTGAACGACCCCGACCTCCTCCTCTGCGACGAGCCGACCGGCAACCTTGACACAAAGACCGGGACCGCGATCATGGACCTCCTCGCGGCGGAGAACCGGGAGGGCAAGACGATCGTCATGGTCACCCACGACCCGCGCGTCGCCGGGTATGCCCGCCGCACGATCCGGATCGTGGACGGGAGACTGGCGTGATGTTCTTCTCGTTCGCGGTCAGGAATCTCCGGAGGCACTGGATACGCTCGGCGCTCTCGATCATCGGGATCGTCATCGGGGTGATCGCGATTGCATCCCTCGGCATCATGGGCAACAGCATCAACCTCCTCGTCGCGAACATCATCACCGACGTCGGCGACACCATCGTGATCACCCCGCACACCGCGATCGGCGGGACCTTCGCCGGAGACCCGCGGACAGCGGTCGAGGCCGCCATCCCCGCCCGCGAGGTCGAGGAGATCCGGCGGGCGGTAAACCCGCATCGCACGATCCCGGTGCTCCAGGGAGCGGACGAGGTGGAGTTCGGCCGCGGCGAGAGCGGGTATACCCAGATCATCGGGCTTGCATCGGACGATATCCCCATCCTGCTCGACCTTGAGGGGGGGCAGTATCCCCGGCAGAACCAGGCGGGCGCGCTCGTCGGGACCTACCTTGCCGCGGAGTACGGCGTAGCCCCGGGCTCGAGGCTCACGATCGGGAACGAGAGCATCCGGGTGGTCGGCGTGCTTGCAGAGCGCGGGTTTGCCGCCGACATCAACCCGGATTATGCGATCGTCGTCCCCGACGGCTGGTACGAGAGCCATTTCGGGACCAGAGACGCCTACCCGCTGGTCATCGTCCGGGTCGGCGATGTGGAGCAGATCGACGCGGTGAAAGAGGCGATCGAGAACCGGATCAACCGGCGCGAGGAGATCGTGGACGTATTCGACTCGCGCGACATGCTCCGGCAGTATGAGGAGATCTACCAGCAGATTACGGCGTTTCTCGTCGGGATCGGAGGGATATCCCTCATTGTCGCCGCCGTCAACATCTTAAACGTCATGTACATATCGGTGACCGAGCGTATCCGGGAGATCGGCGTCATGAGGAGCCTCGGGGCGCTGCGGCGGGAGGTCCTCCGGATGTTCCTCTACGAGGCGATGATCCTCGGGCTCATCGGAAGCGTCATCGGCGGCATCGTGAGCGCCGCCTCCGGCTACCTGATCAGCCTCGCCGCGGTCGAGGTCTTCACGGCCGGGACGACCTTCGGTGAGAACTTCACGGTCTTCGACCAGAGCGCGGTCGGGTTCATCGTCTTCGGGATGGCGTTCGGCATCGGAACCAGCATCGCCGCAGGGTTCTACCCGGCCTGGATTGCCTCGCAACTGGCCCCGGTCGATGCTATGCGGAAGAAATGAAGAGGTGTGATGGGGTATGATCTTTCTCGATCTCGCGGTGCGCAACCTCAAGCGGCACAAAGTCCGCTCGTTCCTCGCAACGGTCGGCATCATCATCGGTGTGATAGCCATCGCCTCTCTCGGCATCATGGGGAGCAGCCTCTCGGTGCTCTTCGGGGGGCTGGTCTCAGATGTCAGCGACACCGTGCTCGTCACCCCGCACCTCGCTGCATCGAGCGGCGACCCGTTCGACCCCAGAAACACCCTTGCCGCGCGCATCTCCGAGAGGAACCTGGGGTTGATAGAGAAGGCCGCCGGGCAGCACCGCGTCATCCCCATGATTCTCGCGTCGGATCGGCTGCAGGTGCGGGATGCGGGGGGCTACGTGACGATGTATGCCCTGCCTGCAGAAGATATCCCCTTCCTGCTGCAGCAGGAAGCCGGGATCTACCCCCAGGGAAGGTCGTCGGGGGTGATGGTGGGCTCGCTCCTTGCCGATGAACTCGACCTCCACCCGGGGAGCCGCATCGAGGTCGGGGGCGAGAGCGTCCGGGTCGTGGGGATCGCGGCGGAACGCGGCCTGGGCATCGATATCAACCCCGACTATGCCCTCATCGTCACGGAAGACTGGTACACGGAGCGGCGCGGGGAACAGGACTACAGCCGGGTCGTCGTGAAGGTCAGCGATCTCTCGGAGATCGAGGGGGTGAAGGCCGCCATCGACCAGCAGATCAACCGCAGAAAGGAGGTCGTGGACGTTTTAGACTCGCGCGAGATCCTGGAGATCTACTACGAGACCTCCGACGCCATCAACATCTTCCTTCTCGGCATAGGCGCGGTATCGCTTCTCGTCGCCAGCGTGAGCATCTTGAACGTCATGATCATATCGGTCACGGAGCGAACGGGGGAGATCGGGCTGATGCGGAGTATCGGGGCGCGAAGGAGGGAGGTGCTCTTCATGTTCCTCTACGAGAGCCTGTTCCTCGGGATCGCGGGAAGCCTCGTCGGCGGCCTCGTCAGCATAGCGGTCGGCTACTACGTCAGCGCCTCGGTAGCGGAGTTCTTCACCGGCTTCGCCGTGTCGGGAGGGGTCGGTATCCCCATCTCCGTGGTGATCGGCTACGTCGCCTTTGCGATGGCGTTCGGGACGGCAACCAGCATTCTCGCCGGGTTCTACCCCGCGTGGAAAGCGGCGCGCCTGAACCCCATCGAGGCACTTCGCTACGAGTGACGGGTTTTTGCCGGGTGCGGTCCGGGGGTGAGGGGTCGCCCCCCCGGTGCAGGCTTTTTATACCCGGGGCGATATGGGGGAGCCGGTGAAGACGATGCTGTTTGTCCTGTGGTACCAGTTCGAACCGGAGCACGCCCATCAGGTCCTGGAACTCTGGAAGCACTTCCAGTACCCCTCCGATGTGAAGATCCATAACCGCTACCTCCTCATCGGGAGGCACATGTCGGTTGCCGTCTTTGAAGCGCCGGACGAGCGCTCTATCTTAAAGATCACCGCGCCGTTCAGCTCGTACGGGGTTGCCCACGTCGCACCGGCAATGTCGCTCGAAGAGGCGATCAAGACAGTCTGATCGGGACGCCGGGCGGCACCGCCGCCCCACTATTTTCCTTCCCTGCAGGGCCGTCGCATGGTTCCCGTCCGGGTTCTCCCGGAACGCAGCCGTCTCCCCACGACAGGGTTGCCGCCCCCGGTTCCCGGCACGATCCCCCCGGGGCCCACCGCGGGGGTGACCCCGGCGATGCCCCTTGTGGTGATGAGACCATGCGTAATTTCATAGTCCAGGAGACCGGAAACTCTATGAGCACTTGTAGGATGATAGACTTCCCTGTCAGGAAGTGCTCCGACCTCCATCCGGTCCTCAATACGATAGCAATACCCAGCTGTGTGAAACGAATGTTGCAGATGATTACGTGGCTCGACAAAAACTTCAGCTCGCTTCAGCCGACGCGAGCGGTCATCATGAGAGCGCTGCGCCACCTGCGCCCTGCGGATCGAAAGAAACTCTTCTCCGAGGATATCCCCGAGATGCGGACCGCCGAAGGGCGGTGGTTCGAGGCGATCGTCTACGAGATGATCCTCGACCTATCGCTCAAGACCGACCTCATCCTCTCTGTCGTGGCCCGGGGGGCCGACGGTCCCGGAAAGGTCCGGCGCGCGCAACTCGGCCAGAACGGTCTGTTCTACTCGAACATCGGGGATATCAAGGTCCGGGGAAACGGCCAGGATCTCGCCGAAGTCGACATGATGCTCGTCGACCACACCGGGGCACTGACGTTTGGCGAGATCATCACTTCTCCTGCCGACTTAAAAGAGTTCGAAGCGGAGATTCGCTACAAGAAACAGCTCTTCGGCTATCTCTACGGGCAGCCGACCGTGCCGTTCCTCCTCATCTCCTCGGTTGACATCTCCCGGACGGCCGTCGTCCGCCGTCTTCTGCGGGAACCCGACAACGCCCTCCTCACCACCCCCACCTGTGAGGACTTGAAGGCCCTGATCCGCCCCCGCGACATGAAGCGGAGCCCGACCCGCCAGATCCGGCACAAGAAACTGGTCTCGATCGCCGATATCCCCCCGCGTCGGCCGTTCGATTACAAGAAACTGCACGACGAGCGGATGCAGAGCATCATCGCCGCCGTCACCACCCGGCGGGGCGTCGGGGAACTCGGCACGCCGGACGAGATCCCGCCGATCGTGAAGAAAGTTCTCTTCGGCGGGCTCTACCCATCCGCCCTCCGGATGCTCGATGCCCGCTACCCTATCCGCATCAAAGGGAAGACCTACGACCCGGATACGATCCAGAAGCAGTTCTCGAAGGTCATCCTGGCGGTGAACATCCCGGATTACCGGCCGATCATCTACCTGCGGACGCGCAACAAGAAAGAGTACCTCAAGATGGTGCCCAACCGGACGGGCGGGTTTAAGTTCGAGAGCCGCCGGACGCCCCACATGGCCGGGTTCTTCCTCTGGCTCGAGTCCGTTCAGCCGTCGCTCGGGGCTGAACTGACGCGGGAACTCCTCGACGCGTTCCCCGCGGTCCACGTTCCCGAAGCGGCGCCGACCGGCAAACCGTAAGGTACCTATGTGCCCCGGTTCCATACGCCCTCATGGTCCTGGAGTACGGTGATCCGGAATGGATCTGATGACGCAGGTCGCCGGGTTTATCGGGCTCATCCTGGTTGCGATCGCGTCGATCACCGCGGTGATGAACCCGGCCTCCACGACTGCGGTTTACACGGCGCTCACCGAGGGGATGAGCCGGAGCGAGCGTCAACAGGTCATCACAACGGCACTCCGGATATCCTTCACCGTCCTCGCGTTCTTCGCCCTCACCGGGCAGTTGATCTTCTCGGTCTTCAACATCACCGTCCCGGCGTTCCGGATCGCCGGGGGTATCCTGCTCGTCACCGTGGCGACCGGGATGCTCGGTTCGCGCGGCGAGTCCTACCGGGCCGCGGACCTGGAGAATATCGCCGTCGTCCCGCTGGCCTTCCCGCTCTCGTGCGGCCCGGGAACGATCACGACGGTGATCCTGCTCGCATCCGACCCCGGGAGCCCTTCGGCCCTGGTCGCCGTCTTCATCGGCATCATCGCGGCCCTCGGCCTCTCCTACGTCGGGATGCTCTACGGCCCGTGGATCTTTGCCTTCATCGGGGAGGGAGGACTGCGGGTCGTCCCGAAACTGATGGCGATCATCGTCCTTGCGATCGCCGTTCAGTTCATCATCAGCGGGATCGCGGAGGCGATGCCCCAGCTCTTTGCGAACGTCGACTTTGGCGGGTAGAGTATGGCGGACATCCAGATCACACTCATCCAGACGCTCCAGGCCCAGGCGGCATGGCTCGAGGCCCCGATGCGGCTCTTCTCGTTCCTCGGGCAGCCGGAATTCTACCTGCTCGTCATCCCGATCCTCTACTGGTGCTGGGACCCCCGCCTCGGGCTCCGTCTCGCCCTCCTCATGGGGATATCGGGCGGGCTCAACGAGGCCCTCAAAGTCGCATTCCATCTCCCCCGCCCCTACTGGGTCAGCCCGGAGGTCAGGGCGCTCGGGAGCTACCCGTCGTTCGGGCTGCCGTCCGCGCATGCTCAAGGAGCGGTGGCGCTCTGGGGCCTGCTCGCCTTCGACGCCCGGCGCCGGTGGTTCTGGGCCTTCGCGGCCGTGATGGCATTCCTCATCGGTGGATCCCGGGTCGTTCTCGGGGTCCACTTCCCGACCGACGTCGTCGCGGGCTGGGCGGTCGGCGTCGTCGTCCTCCTCGGCTTCCTCGCCCTCGAGGAGCCGGTGGGCCGCCGGGTCGCCGCCCTCCCGCTCTCCCGGCAGGTGCTCGTCGCGTTCGCCGGTTCCCTCGCGCTGGCGCTGGCCTCGTTTGCCGCCCTCGCGGCACTCGGGGACTGGCAGGTTCCCGCGTCCTGGGCGGCGGGGGCGCTCGAGCGATCCGGGGAGCCCATCCACCCGCTCTTTCTCCGGGACGCCGTCACGGCATCGGGGCTCTTCTTCGGGTTCGCTGCAGGTGCGGCCGTAGAGCACCGCCGGGGAAGCATGTGCGCCGTCGGGAAGGGGTCCGTCCGCCTGCTCCGCTACATCTTCGGGATCGCCGTGACGGGGGCGATCTGGTTCGGGCTCGGACTCCTCGTCCCGCCTGACCCCCTTGCCGCCACCTACCTCCTCCAGTACCTCCGGGCCGCCGTTGCCGGTGCCTGGGTCTCGTTCGGCGCTCCGGCGGTCTTTGCCCGCACAAACACGCTCCGGGGCGGAGAGTAGGGGTATATATCCCCTGCAGGCGAGGATCCTGTATGGATCCGGCGGACGGCGGTCTCACGGTGCTCGATGGGGCTATCCTCGGTGTCGTGACGGTCCTGCTCGCCGCACTTCTGCTCCACGCCCCGGCCGTTCCCCCCGCCCCTCCGGCAGGCCTCGTCTGCTCGGCCCTCGAGGAGACCGGGGGATGTCTGGTGGTCTCCGGCGACGTCTACGGCTACGCGCTCGCGGGCGGGAGCGTCGACGGCACCGACCCTTCACGGATGGGGTCGATCTCCTGCAGTGTCCGCCTCTTCGTCGGCGATATGGGGAGCGTCGATATGAGCCGGGCCACGGTCGAGATCGCCACCCGGGACCGGACCGAGCGCCCCGGGAGGACCACGGAGACGCCGGTAAGGCCCGGGAACTGGACGATCGTCCGGATGGGGCACACCGTCCCGTTCCGGCAGGCGGACGACGATTCCCTCCTCGAGCCCGGGGAGCAGTTCGACCTGCTCGTCTACCCCTCCCGGCCGCTTTCACCCGGCGAGCCGTTCCGGCTCAGCATCATCCCGCCCGGCGGCGTCCCGCTCACGGTCGAGCGGGTCGTGCCGCCCCGGATCACGCCGGTGATGGATCTCGGCTGAAATCGTTCTTCAGCATGCTTTTATAGCCGAAAGCCGACTCACTCCCCATGCTTGCAGAGGGGATCGCTCTCGGCTGGGTGCTGATCGTGCTCGGGGCGGTGCTGCTTCTGGTCGAGGTCTACCAGCCCGGGTTCTTCATCGCCGTTCCCGCGACGGTCCTGATCATCCTCGGGATCCTCCTCCTCGGCGTCGATATCCTCAGTTCCCCCACCGGCCTCATCGTCGGGGTTCTTGCGGCGATCGTTGCGGCGTCCGTCACTGTCTGGCTCTACGGCCGTCTCACGCCGGGGCGGGGGCCGCCGACGACGCTCTCCCGGGATTCGCTCATCGGCCTCGAGGGGACAGTGATCACCCCGGTCGATCCGGAGACCCTTGCGGGGAAGGTGCGGCTCGGGAGCATGGAATGGAGCGCCCGTTCCGCGTCGGGAGAGATCCCGGCCGGGAGAAGAGTTATTGTCGTACGCTCCGAGGGGGTGCACGTCATCGTGAAGGAGGTTGTGTAACATGCTTTTAACCGGACAGATTCCGTGGACCGGGTTGATCACGGTCTTTCTCATCATTGTCATCATCATCATCTTCGCCCGCGGCGTGGTGATCGTGCAGCCGTACGAGCAGGGGCTCCAGATACGTCTCGGGCAGTACATCGGGAGGATGAACCCCGGATTCAGGTGGGTGGTCCCGCTGATCACGGTGGTCAAGAAACTCGACCTCCGGACCGAGGTGATGGACGTCCCGCGGCAGGAGGTGATCACGAAGGACAACTCACCGACGAACGTGGACGCGATCGTTTATGTCCGGGTGATCGACCCCGAGAAGGCCTACTTTGAGGTGATGAACTACCGGTCGGCGACGGTGGCGCTGGCGCAGACGAGCCTGCGCGGGATCATCGGCGACATGGAGCTCGACGAGGTCCTCTACAACCGGGACGTCATCAACGCTCGCCTCCGGGATATCCTGGACCGCGAGACCGATGCCTGGGGCGTGAAGGTCGAGCGGGTAGAGATCAAGGAGGTCGACCCGGTGGGTGCGGTCAAGCAGGCGATGACCGAGCAGACCGCGGCCGAGCGTGAGCGGCGTGCCGCGATCCTCCGGGCGGACGGTGAGAAGCGTGCGGCGATCCTGCGGGCCGAGGGGAGCCGGCAGAGCATCATCCTGGAGGCCGAGGGCGAGCGGCAGAGCAAGATTCTGCGGGCCGAAGGCGAACGGTTATCGAGGATCCTGCAGGCACAGGGCGAGGCGCAGGGGCTGCGCATCCTCTCGGTCGGTGCCCGGCCGCTGGATCGGCGGGCGATCACGGTCCTCTCGCTCGACGCCTTGAAGCAGATGGCCGAAGGCCAGGCGACGAAGATCATATTCCCGTTCGAACTCTCGAGCGTCGTCAAGCAGGCCGCGGAGTACCTCGGCGCCACGGCCGAGGCTCCGGATGTCCCCGAAGGCACGGAGCTGCCTTCCGAGGATATACTCGGGGAGATTCCGGGCCGGGATGTGGTCCGGACCGCGGAGGAGGCGGTAAAGAGCATCGAGACCGATATCAACGTGGAGATGCAGAAGAAGTCGCGGGACCTGATCGGGAAGGGAGAGGAGGAGGGGCTGTAAGGCCCGGATCCTACCTGTTTTTCATCGGACCCGAATTCTTTCGGCTACGGTCCCCGGCCATGAGCATCCTTCAACGCCCGGGAGGTGCAAAACGTTTCCAGGAGGACTGGTTTTCGGTATAAGCCACGGTGCTTCCGATACTAAAACGAAATGGTTATTCCCTATCTCATAAAGTAAATCTTATGAGAAGGGTCTCATCAGCATTCGTGCTTATCATCCTTGCAGCAATCGTCTTTGCCTGCGGGTGCACTGGAACACAGACTTCTACCACGCAAGAGGGGGCCGTGCAGGATATCGTCGTCGGCGCCCTCCTGCCGCTTTCCGGCGATTACGCCGGGGGTGGGGAGGCGAGCCGGGTCGCCCTCGAGGTGGCTGCCAGGGACATCAACGATTACTTCACCGCGATCGAGTCTGACTACCGGGTCGGAATAATCATCGAGGATACAAAGGCCGATCCTGCCGTCGCGCTGGAGAAACTCCAGACACTTGAAAAGCAGGGGGCGGGGATTGTTATCGGACCCGGCACCAGCACCGAACTTGAGGCGATCCGGACGTATGCCGATGAGCACGGGATCTTGATCGTCAGCACCATGAGCACGGCGCCGTCTCTTGCAATTGCTGGCGATAATGTCTACCGGTTTGTGCCGCCGGACACCTACCAGGCCGACGTCGTGGCATACTACCTCAAGGAGCAGGGAGTAACGGCGATCGTGCCGGTATGGCGCGGCGATATCTGGGGCGACGAACTGGAGAAACTGACGACGGCGGCGTTTGCGAGGGGCGGCGGGAAAGTCCTCGACGGAGTCCGGTATGTGCCGGACGAGGAGGACTATGCCGGTATGGCGGCGGACCTTGACGCCCGCGTGGCTCAGGCGATCGCGGCGTACGGGAGTGAGAAGATCGCTGTCTACCTGGTCAGCCTCGACGAGGCGGCGGCGATCATGGAGGCGGCTACAGCGACCGAGAACCTGTCGAAGGTCCGATGGTACGGGTGCGACGGCAACGTCCTCCTCGATGCGCTGGCGACAGGTGAGTCTGCCCGTTTTGCGGAGCAGACGAAGTTTACCGCCCCAGCGTTCTGGAATCAGGACAATGTTGCATCGAATACGGCCATCATCCAGAAGATGCGGGAGCCCCTCGGGCGGCATCCCGACGGTTACAGCCTCGCGACCTACGACGCGCTCTGGGTCGTCGCCATGACCCGGACGCAGACCGATACCAGGGACGCCGCCATGCTGAAGACTGCGTTTGAGAGAACTGCAAGTGAATCCGGCGGACCCCTGTTCGGGCCGGTGAAACTGAACGGTGCCGGCGACCGGTCGACGGCGCACTACACCTTCTGGACAGTGGAGGCCGACGGCGAAGCCTGCCGGTGGGTGCCGACCATCCAGTACAGTTTCTGGTCAGCAGGCTCCCCTCCGGAACTCGAGTGGATCGGCGCCTGAGTGCCGATAACATCCCTGACTTTTTTTGAAACGATATTCCAGAGAGTGCTCTGTCCCTCTTTTCGCGGGATATACGGCCAGGCGTTTCCGGGCGGAGATCCGGCAGACAATGGCTTTGCCGGGCCGGTTTTCCTGCTCAGCCACGATAAAAGAAGAAGGGGTCTACCCCATCGTCAGGAAAAACCGCACCGCCGCGACGATCATCGGCATCGTGATGAGGAGGATCAGCATCACCGTGATGAACCCGCTGATTGAGGCGACGACCCGATGCGCGTACCGGGACCAGCCCCGCCGCTCGAAGAACCGCTCCACCCCTTCCTTCATCATGTAGCCGCCGTCGAGCGGGACGATCGGGATGGCGTTGAACATCCCGACCAGCAGGTTGAACCACCCGGTCCAGAAGAAGAGGTGGACCGTGCCCCAGAAGAAGGGGAACGGCTCCTCCCAGGCTATCTGCTCGGGGGTGTCGGTGAGCAGGATCGCAAGCTGCTGGGTGTTGCCCTGGATGAAGGCGTCGATCGGGGCTATCGTAAGGTAGAGCGGCGCGAGGAGACCGAGGTCCGCGATGTTTCCGATATGCTCCTTCACCGCGGGCGCGTTGTAGTAATAGACCCCCATGAACCCGGAGTCCCGGTCGCCGCCGAGCACCTCCGGCCACCCGGCAAGGGTGAGCGTGTAGGTGCTCTCGACCCCGTCTTTTTCGGCCGTCACCGTGACCGTATCTCCCGGCCGTGTCCCGTCCATGATCGCCGATACCTCCTCCTGGCTCGCCACCGGGATGCCGTTGATGCCCGTGATGACCGAGTAGCCGGGGAGCCCCGCCTCTGCCGCAGGGAAGTCCTGGTAGACCCCCTGGACGAGCGGGACGGAGAGAGGCGTCGCCATCCCCAAAAGGAGGAACATCGCCGCAAAGCAGGCGAGGCCCATGACGATGTTGTTCGTGATCCCGGCGCCGAACATCCGAATCTTGGGCATTCCTTTCGCCGCTTCGACGTCTGCTTCGTCGGGCTCGACGAACGCCCCTATCGGGACGACGGCGATGAGCAGGCCCATGCTCCGCACCCGCATATCCTCGACCCGGGCGAGGATCGCGTGGCCGAACTCGTGGATGACGATGGTGAGCAGAAGGCCGATGATGACGGCCGCGGTGATCGGTATCGCCTGGTTGACTCCGGGTATCGCGAGGATATTCCGGGGATCGTAGATGCCGGTCGGCTCCGGGGTATGCACCAGATACTGGGGGACCGCGAGGACCAGGGCGAGCGTCATGAAGGCCGAGACCACCACGACCATGACGACCCCGAGCGTCGCGTAAGCCCGGAGCAGCGTCTTGAACTTCCGGAACCAGTCGAAGAAACCGACCCGTTCGGTCTTGATGGCGAGGATAGGGCCGAAGAACATGACGTGATCGCGAAACAGCCCGCGGTCACGGATGTAGAAGGCGATCAGGGCGTAGGCCGCGACGAGAAGAAGGAGTATCTGGAGCCAGCTCATTACTCACGGTTGGCGCGCGGGGGGCATAAAATCTTCCTGGTTATGAGAAATCCCGCATCGTCGTCTGGTAAAGGTTCGTCACCGTCTTCCAGCTCCGGCGGGCGCAGGGCGGCGGGACCCCGTATTCCCGGATGTAGCCCCGGAGGAACTCGATCGTCACCGCGTCCGAGGGGTAACCGCTCCCGATCTTCCCGTACTGCTGCTCGAGTTCCCGGATCGCCCGGTCCCGGGTGACCTTCGCGACGACGCTCGCCGCACCAACGATCTTGTGCCGGGCGTCCGCCCGGTGCTCGGCGACGATCTCGCAGGGGAAGTCGAGGTGGGCCGCGACCGTCCGGCCGTAACGCTCCGCATTCACGTCACAGGCGTCCACGTAGGCAGACTCCGGCCGGAGCCCCGTGAGCGCCTCGGCATGGAGCTCGGCCACGCACGCGTTCATGGTCATCCTGCTCCGTGCATCGTCGATCCCGGCGGCGTCGATCGTGATGATGGCGATCGAGAAGTCGCGGAAGAGGATCTCGTAGAGTGCCTCGCGCTGTTTCGGCCGGAGGACCTTCGAGTCCCGGATGGGGAGGGGCGCAAGGTCCTCGGTCGCCCGGCACCCGACGGCGGCGACTACCATCGGGCCGAGGACCGAGCCTTTCCCCGCTTCATCCACCCCGCAGATCACACCTTCTGGTTTATTCGCAAGGTATTTCAATGCTGACGATTGAATCCATCTGGATGTACACGATCATCGTCGGCCTGGGCGGAATCGGCCGGAATCTAACTGCGATCGCCGTGAACGCCGGTGACTCCGTGGTGGTGATCGACCAGAGCGAGGCGCGTGCGAGCGACGTCCTGGAGCACTACGACGTTCTCGCCATCACCGGAAACGCGACCGACAAATCGGTGCTGCAGGACGCCGGGATTGAGCGGGCGGACGCCCTGGTCGCTACCACGAGCGACGACGCCGTGAACCTGATGACCTGCTGGCTCGCCAAACGCTACAATGTAAGGAACGTCGTCTCGATCGTCAACCAGAAGGAGCATTCGGATCTCTTCAACGAAGTCGGGGTGAAGATCAGCGAGAACCCCGACGAACTGGTGGCGACCCGGCTCTATTACTGGGCGAAGAGCCCGAACCTCCAGCAGGTCGCCTCGATCCCCGGCGGGACCATCTTCGAGATCGTCGCCGACGAGGGCGCGCCCATCGTCGATCACGAGATCCGGGACCTCGAGGTCCGGGACTTCGTCTTCATCGCCATCCGGCGTGCCGGGGGCGACCTCATCATCCCGAGCGGTACCGTCCGTATCCGACCCGGCGATGTCATCACGGTCTTTACAAAAAAGGAAGCGGAAGGGGAGACGCTAAAGACCCTCAACAAACAGTTGATACGGTCAGACTAGAGTATCTCTGAGGGCTTTCAGTTCGAGGAGCATCTTCGGGTTCCGCTTGATCAGTTCCTTGATGAGAGCCGAGACCGAGAACTCCTTGAGGCTGATACTGGCGATCGAGTCTGCGAGGGTGTTGAGTTTTGCATCGTCGAGGGTGATGAAGTATTCTTTGACCTTGTAGTTCCGCTCGAGGATCGTGCCCATCCGGGATGCGCGCCATTCGGTGTCGTAGGGCATCAGCGCCTCTTTCGAGCAGTTGCCTCTCTCGATGCACCTCGAGGCCACCTGGGCGGCGAGCCTTCCGGTATACATGGCGTTCCCGATCCCGCCACCGGTTATGGGATCGACGACTCTTGCCGCATCGCCGATGACCATAAGGCCGTCGGCGACCGTGCAGGCGAGCGGCCGGCAGACCGGAACGCCGCCCGCGATCGCCTCGATAGTCTTCCCGTCCGGGAAGTTCTTCGCGACGAACCGGTCCAGGTAGTCCTTTGCCCGGGACCCGTCACGGCTCTTCCTTCCCGTGATGCCGATCCCGACGTTTGCCGTCCGATCGCCCTTCGGGAAGACCCAGAGATAGCCTTCGGGTGCGATCTCGTTGCCCAGGTAAAAGTCCGTCGAGCCCGCGTCGATATCGATGTCGGTCATCAGGTATTGTGCGCAGCTCATCATCTCCCGGAGGGGGACGGTGGTGTCGAGCCCGGCCCAGCGGGCGAACTGCGCCTCCGTGCCGTCGGCGGCGAGGACCACTTCGGCCCGGATATCGGCCGGCATGCCGGCCGAAAGCACCTTCGCGCCCCGGACCGCCCCGTTCTCCATGATCGGCGCGATCGCCCGGGTCTTGACGACCACGTCCGCCCCGGCCTCGGCCGCCTGCCAGACGAGTTCCCGGTCAAAGACCTTCCGGTCGAGGACGTAGCCGACCTCGTTTCCCGCCCTGTCCTGTTCGAGGCTGACGGAGGTGCCGTTCGGGGCGATGAGCCGGGCACGCTCGATCTCCGCGGAGATCCAGCGGGGGTCGGGCTTGATGTATTCCTTTAAGAGTTCTTTGCCGATCCCCTCCGCACATCGGACCGGCGTGCCGATGGCGGGACGCTTCTCGATGATGCAGACCGAGTTGCCGGCTTCTGCCGCCGTCTTCGCGGCAAGAGCACCGGCGGGGCCGCCCCCGATGACGAGAATATCGTAGTTACTCTTCATGGACGACCTCCAGTGCTCCGAGCGGGCACGCCCGCGCGCAGATCCCGCAGGCGATGCACTCCCGCTCAAGGCTGAGGTAGGCGTCGATCAGCTCGAGCGCATCCTCGGGACAGACTGCGACGCAGGTGCCGCAGTATCCACACTTATCTCGGTTTATCCTGAGCATTGTACTCATAATGTTGTCGTCCTCGCAAAAACCTTTATGCTCCTCGCTTCAGTTGCTGCACCGGAATCCCCGTCCGGAAGCTGGATCGATGCCCGGTCGTCCCGCGCCGCCCAGGCCCGGGCGCCGAGACGCCTCACTGCGCTATTTAATAGAAGTTAGCACAAATTAATCTGGGTATTGTGAATGTTATGGGGCTGAAGGGTGGACCAACGCAGGACGAAGTCATGGCCGTCTCGCTCGCGAAACTCGACATCCGCCCGGGCGACCGGGTGGCCGATATCGGGTGCGGGACCGGAAAGGTCGCCGTCGCCGCATCGAAGACGGCGGAATGTGTCTACGCAATCGATAAACGGCCGGAGGCGATCGCCTGTGCCCGGCAGGAGGCGGCTGCCGCCGGAGCCGGGAACATCGAATTCTTCGAGGGCGATGCGGTGGATCTCCTCCCGGGGCTGGGCCGGCTCGACGCCGCCTTCGTCGGGGGATCCCGCCGCCTGCCGGAGGTCCTCGACCTTCTCGCCGGGAACGTGCGGGGAAGGATCGTCGTGAACGCGGTGATGGTCGGGACGCTTCAATCGGCGATAGAGAACATGCAGCGCCTCGGGATCTTCGTGGAGGCCGTCCACCTGCAGGTCTCCCGGTCGGCCGGCATCGCCGGCGGGGTGATGTTCAAACCCATAAACCCCGTCTACATCATCGTCGGAGGTGCGGGATGCTCGTAGGCGTGGGGCTCGGGCCCGGCGACCCGGAACTCCTGACCCTGCGGGCGGTCAGGCTTCTCTCCGAAGCGGCGACGGTCTTCGTCCCCGGAAACCTCGCCTACGACCTGGTGCGGTCTTACCGCCCGGATGCCGTCGTCCTCAACTTCCCGATGACGAGCGACGAGGCCTACATCCGAACGTGCCTCGAAGAGAACGCCGACCGGATCGCGCCGCATGCGAAAGACGGCCTTGCAGTCTTCGGGATCATCGGGGATCCGAATTTCTACTCGACCTTCTCGCGGCTCTGCGAGGTGATTGCCGGCCGCTACCCGGAGGTCTCGTTTGCGACCGAGCCCGGGATCAGCTCCATCACCGCGTTCGCCTCGGTGGCGAACGTCCCGGTGGCCGGGGGGTTCTTCGTCTCGGACGGGAACGGGCCTGAGTCGCGGATCTTCATGAAGGTCCGGCGGCCGGCGGCGCTCGCGGCCTCCCTCTCGGAGGAGGGCTACTCGGAGTTCGTCCTCGTGGAGCGGATGTTCATGCCGGAGCAGCGGGTCTACCGGGGGGACGACCTCCCCGAGAAGAGCGACTACTTCTCGATCCTCTTTGCGAGGCGGTCCCGTGCATAAGTTCTACATCGTGGGCGCGGGACCGGGGGCGCCCGATCTCATCACCGTCCGGGGGATGGATCTCCTCCGGCGGGCGGACGTCCTCATCTACGCGGGGTCGCTCGTGAACCCGGCGCTCGTGGAGGAGTCGGGCGCTGGTGTGAGACTCGACAGCTGGGGGATGGCGCTTCCGGAGATCGTCGGTGCGATCGAAGAGCACGTCCGGGCGGGGAGACTCGTCGTCCGGCTCCATTCAGGTGACCCGGCTCTCTACGGCGCGATCGTCGAGCAGATGTCGGAACTCTCCCGGCGCGGGATCGAGGCCGAGATCGTCCCCGGGGTCTCGTCGCTCTTTGCGGCCGCGGCGGCCCTCGGGACCCAGTTCACGCTCCGCGACGTCTCCGAGAGCCTGATCGTCACCCGCCCGGCGGGGGCGACGCTTGAATCGGACCTGATTCCCGAGTTCTCGCGGCTCGGGCAGACGATGGTGGTCTTCCTCGGGACCGAGCGGATGGAGGAGATCCTCGCCCGGGTGGAGTGCCCGCCCGATACCCCGGCGGCGGTCGTCTACCATGCCTCCTGGCCCGACCAGAAGGTCGTCTTAGGGACGGTGGCCGATATCGCGGCAAAGGCCCGGGCTGCCGGGATCGAGCGGACGGCGCTGATCGTCATCGGGAAGGTGGTGGAACCGGCAACCTCAGGGTTCGGGAGGTCGGTCCTCTACTCATGACCGGGACAGTCGTGATCGCGCTCGAGCGGTTCCTCCCCGACGCCCGCCGGATAGCGGGCTCGCTCGGCGCCGATGTCCTTCCCTACGGCCCGGATGCCTTCAGGGCGGCGTTTGCCGGCTACACCCGGATCGTCGCCCTGATGTCGGCCGGGATCGCCGTCCGGGGGATTGCCCCCCTCCTCGCCGACAAGTGGCGGGACCCGGCGGTGGTGGTGGTCGGGCCGGACCTCCGCTACGCCGTCCCGGTCGTCGGCGGGCACCACGGCGGAAACGACCTTGCCCGGGAACTCGCCGTCCTCGGGATCGAGCCGGTGATCACGACCGCGACCGAGACCAGAGGGAGGGAATCGGTCGAGGGCATCGCCGCCCGGTCGGGGTGCGATATCGTGAACCGCGATTCAACCCGGGCGGTGAACGCCGCGATGCTGGACGCCGACGTGCCCCTCTACGCCGTCACCGGACCCGGGATCGTCGTCGCGGGTCCGGGGGTCTCCCTCCTCGTCCGGAAAGGGGAGTACGTCGTCGGCGTCGGGTGCCGGAAGGACGTCGGGGCGGCCGAGGTGGGAGAAGCCGTCCGGCAGGCACTCCGGAAGGCCGGGATCTCCCCCGACGCGGTCCTCGTCTACGCGACGACCACGAAGAAACGCGGGGAGGCGGGGCTTCTCGAGGCCGTTCTGGATCTCGGCGGCAACCTTGTCTTCTTAGACGACGAAACACTGAACGCACAGGAGGCCCCATCCCCCTCGCGGGCCTCCCTGATCGGGCTTGCCGGGGTCGCGGAACCCGCGGCTCTCGCGATCTCGAAGCGCAAAGTTCTGGTTCTTGCCAAGCAGACCTATGGGAGTGTTACCGTTGCAATCGCACGATAATGAAGGAAGACTGTATATCGTCGGCACCGGTCCCGGCGACCTGCTGCAGATGACGCCCCGGGCGTTAAAAGCCCTCGGCGAGGCCGACTGCGTTATCGGCAACGGATTCTATCTCGATCTGGTCGAGCCGATGCTCGCCGGAAAGGAGGTCATCCGGAGCAGCATGGGCCGGGAGGTCGACCGGGCGGCAAAAGCGCTCGTCCTTGCCGAAGACCGGGTCGTCGCGATGGTGAGCGGCGGCGATGCCGGGGTCTACGGGATGGCGAGCATCGTCCTCGAGGTGGCCGAACGGTCGGGCTCGACGGTCGAGGTCGAGGTCATCCCCGGCATCACGGCCGCGGTCTCGGCGGCGGCACGGCTCGGCTCGCCGCTCTCGGGCGACTACGTCACGATGAGCCTCTCGGACCTCCTGACGCCCTGGGAGGAGATCGAGCGGAGGCTCGACCTTGCGTTTCGGATGCGGGTGCCGGTCGTTCTCTACAACCCCCGGTCCCGGGGGAGGCCGCACAACCTTGATGCGGCGGTCGGGATCGCCCGCCGCCACCTCCCGGACGCGACCCCGGTCGGGGTGGTCAGGAACGCCTACCGGGAGGGGGAGGAACGGCTGATCACGACGCTTGGGGAGTTTAACGACCACTTCGCCTTCGTGGACATGCACTCGATCGTTTTTATCGGCGGAGAAGAGACGAGGATCTGGAGGAGTGAGACTGATGGGAGAGGAATCATCACGCCCCGGGGATACCACCGGAAATACGTATACTGACCTTGCGGCGGTCACGCCGGAGGCCTACGCGATAGCGAGCAAGAGCCGGAACCTGGCCCGGGAGAGGGTGGGAAACGCCACCCCCGAGGACCGGATCCGGCAGCGGTGCTCGGTCGCGGTCGGCGACTTTGCGATGGCCGACCTGATGCGCTTTGCCGGCGAACCGGTCGAGGCGGGTATCTCTGCGCTCGGGCGGCAGGCACCGGTCATCACCGATATCCGGATGGTGCAGGCGGGAATCCTGAAACGGGGGCATGCAAGCGAGATCCTCTGCGCCCTCGATTACGGGGAGGACATCGCACGCGAACGCGGGATCACCCGGACGTCCGCGGGGTTTTTTGCCCTGCAGGACCGGATAGAGGGCGCGATCGTGGTGATCGGGAACGCCCCCTCGGCGCTTCTTGTCGTCTGCGAGATGGTCCGGGCCGGAGTCCGGCCGGCGCTGGTCGTCGGGACCCCGGTGGGGTTCGTGAACGCGGCGGAGTCGAAGGAGGCGCTCCGTGCCCTCGACGTGCCGTCGGTCACGAATGCCGGCACCCGGGGCGGGACGCCGGTTGCGGTGGCGGCGATAAACGAGATCATCACGATCCTCGCCGAGCGTGCTGGCCATGCGGGACCCGGTTACTGACTTCGAGTACCCCGACGCGTGGGTGGCGGCCTGCCGCTCCCCCGACCTCCTCCCCGACGTCGAGCGGGGTCTCGCGGTCCTGACGGCGTCGGGATCGGTGCTTCGCCGGGGGTTCACGACCGGGACGACAGCGGCTGCGGCCTGCAAGGGGGCGGTCCTCTCGCTCGCCTTCGATACCATAGAGGAGGTGGGAGTCACCCTTCCCTGCGGGATTGCGGTCAGGCTCCCGGTAGACGCCTACCGGGGGCGGGCGTCGTGCTGGAAGGACGCCGGGGACTACCCCTCTGACGTGACCGCGGGGCTCGAATTCGTCGCGACCGCGGTCCCTTCCCTCTCAGGTGGGGTCCAGTTCGTCCCCGGGGAGGGTATCGGGAGTTTCGGCCGCAACACCCGTCGCCACCTGCAGGGGACGCCGGCGATCAGCGCCCCGGCGCTCGACTGCATCCGGCGCTCGATCAACGAGGCGGTGGACGAGGCGGACCTCCACGGGACGACGGTCATCCTCACGATTCCCCGGGGGGCTGAGGTGGCCCAGAAGACGCTGAACCCGAAGATAGGGATCCTCGGCGGGCTCTCAATCCTCGGGACGACCGGGTTCGTGGAGCCCTGGGACGATCACATGGTGGAGGGGGTGCTCGACCGTATCACCCGGGCTTCCGGGGGGATCGTGCTGACGACCGGGCGGCTCGGCCTGCGCTACTCGCGTCTCCTCTTCCCGGAGCACGAGGCGATCCTCGTCGGGAGCAAACTCACGGAGGCGCTCCGGGTGACCGACGGCGACGCGGTGATCTGCGGGCTCCCCGGCCTGATCCTGAAGTTCATGAACCCGGACGTCCTCGAGGGGACCGGGTGCGTGACGGTGGAGGAACTCTCGGCGACCCCGCTGTGGGAGGCAGTGGCCCGCCGGGAGCTTCGCGCGTTCCAGGTCCGCTACCCCCACGTCCGGGTCGTGATCGTCGATCGTGACGGCCGGGTCATCGGAGAGTCACCGTGAAGGTCGTCGGCGTGGGCTGCGGCCCCGGTATGCTGACCGCGGAGGCTGCGAGCGCCATCGCGGGCGCGTCGATCATTTACGGCTCGGCCCGGGCGATTGCGCTTGCGCACGATGCCATCCCGCCGGGATGCGAGGTGCATGAGATCGCGGATTACCGGAGCCTCCGATCCCTCCCGTCTCACGCGGTCGTCCTCTCGACGGGGGATCCGATGCTTGCGGGACTCGGCTACCTTCCGGGCGAGGTGGTCCCGGGGATATCCTCTCTCCAGGTCGCCTTCGCCCGCCTGAAGATCCCGCTGACGAAGGTGGCGGTCGTCTCGGCCCACGGGAAGGACCATGCCCGGGCCGTCGCGGAGGCCCGGGAGGAGGTCATCGCGGGCCGGGTCGTCTTCCTCATCGCCGATCCGACCTTCTCGGTCGGGGCGTTCGCGGCCGCCCTCCCGCCGGAGACCCGGCTTGCCGTCTGCGAGGACCTCGGCTACGCGGCAGAAAGGATCACTGTCGGGACGGCGACAGAACCCCCGGCGCCCCGGGGCGACCTCTTCGTGGTGGTGGCGGGGGCATTCTAGCCTCTACGGCACGGGAGACCGGAGGTCCTCCGCGGCGCATCGTGCGGCCTCTCCCTTCCGGAACTCGTAGCCGGCCCGGAGGAGGTCGAGAAAGATCGCCTGGTAGGCCCCCCGCTCGCAGAGCTCGAGGTGGTAGCGGTGCACCGTCGATTTCGTCCCGTACGTCGCCGGCACATCGCTCCAGGTGCACCCGGTAGTGAGGACGTACAGGACACCGTTGAAGAGGTGCCGGGGATCCCGACGGGGCCTCCCTATATGGGGCTTCTGGCGTGGGAGGTGTCTGCAGACGATCTCCCAGAAGTCATCGTCGATCTCCCGGAATGCCATGGGCCTCGCATATCCGCAGAGGGTATTATAGTTATGGGATGGTCCCGGAACGAAGAAGAACGGGTTTCCAGGGACCCTGCATCGGACGCTATCGCTCTGGATCGTGCGGGTCATAGTTCGTGACGATGATCTCGCGGATCTCTCCCCGCTTCGTCCCGTCGCAGTTGATCGTCCTTCTCGCCGGAACCCGGTCTATGCGGTATCCGGCGTAGAGCTCATCGAAGAACCCGTCGTCCGGGTCGGTGTTCTTCGGGTCGGAGTTGCTCAGCATAAGTCTCGCGCCCTTTGCGTCGCACCGTGCGTAGAATGCCGCGAGACGCTTCTGTTCCTCGTCGGAGAACCTGTTCTTCGAGTACTGCGTGAACGACGACGTCCGGTTCAGGGGCCGGTACGGCGGGTCGAAGTAGACGAAGGCATCCTCCGAGATGCAGGGTTCCGACAGCGTGAAGTCGCCGAGGTGGACGGTCGTATTCCGGAGCGCGACGGAATCGGCCCGGAGCACCTCTTCATGCAGGACCGTCGGGTTCCTGTACCTGCCGAACGGGACGTTAAACCCGCCCCGGGAGTTTACCCGGTAGAGACCATTGAAGCACGTCCTGTTGAGGAAGATGAGTTGACCGGCCCGTTCTATCCAACCCTCACCGTACTGCCCGAAATCGATGGCGCCCCGCTCGCGGTTGAACGCATCCCGCACGGCGTAGTAGTACTCCTTCCGCCCGGGATCGTTCCTGGGCAGGAACTCGTCTGAGACGTCGCTTAAGTAGTCGATGAGGGCGGAAACATCGTTCTTCACGACGCTGTAAGCGAGGACCAGTTCCTCGTTGATATCGAAGAGATGACACTCCCTGAACTCAAAGACGCTGTTGAAGTGGAAGTAGACCGCTCCGCCGCCCATGAACGGCTCGACAAAGACCGGGAGGGTCCCCTCAGTGAGTTCGCGGGGGACTCTCCTGGTGAACGCATCGAGCAGTTGCGCCTTTCCGCCTGCCCACTTGAGGAACGGTCGTACGGTGGGTGTTGCCATCGGTCTCTTCCATCCGGCATGAATCGCGGTATCGACAGAAATTTGTTCTGAAACACGTTAGCGTTGTCTATATCCTGCGACCGTGTTCCCTGTTACATCCTCGCACCACGAAACCATCGGCCCGGATTCAGACGCCCTTGCCGCTCCCCCCTCTTCCCGGACCGGTCTGCCTGCTGCCCGTCCGAACGCCCTGAATCTTGAGCATCTTCTCGATGGACCACCGGCCCCGGCCAAGTTCTCTTCCCAGTATCTCGACGGCCTTCCTCTTTGTCTCGCCGGACTCGACGAGCCCGGCGAACCGGGAGACCAGGATCTCGCGGTCATCGTCCGTCCAGGGCAGGCCCCGGTTCTCCTGCCCCCCGGTCTGCGGGGCTCTCAGCGACGGCAGCAGGTATCCCTCGCCGGTATTCCGCAACTCTTCGATCTTTAAGTCGAATACCCGGCCCGAGATCTCAAACCCGGTCGCCCGGCGGTTGAGGCCGATGGCCGTCCTGGCGGTCGAGAACCCGCCAAGGAACATATCGCAGACAAGGTCGCCCTCGTTGCTGCTGTACTGTATCATTTTCGCGAGCAGTTCTGTGGGCAGTTCGTTCTTGTTCTTCGCCTGTCCCGGTTTGTACTCGCGATTGATGCACCAGACATCTTCACGGTCGCGGTAGTTCAGCGATCCGTTGTCCTGGGCCTTCTCCCCGGTCCCGTAGCGCGACTCCAGGTTGAACGTCCTCTTACCGCCTGGCTTTTCGTAGAAGAGGATGTGGTAGTGGGAGGAGACGTACTTCCGGCTGGTGTAGACGCCGAAGTTGTACCGCCAGATGATATGATTGACCTCGCGAAGATCCGTCTGTCGCAGGGCGTGGAGTATGTGGTAGAGGTTCGTATACCCGGAAACGATGTAGATTGACCCGCCCGGCCTTAATACCCGTGCGGCCTCCCGGATCCAGTTCCGGCTGAACGCTCCGTAATCGGATGCGGGAACCTCGACGTAGCCCCCGACGACGAACCTCTCGTCCCTGTTGTAGTGGTGATGCAGCCGGTCGCCGTTGATGCCGTACGGGGGATCGGTGACGATCAGGTCGACCGAGTCGTCGGGGATACACGCTCGTGCCCCCACGATGCAATCGCCGTTGTAGAAGATGTTGCCGTTGACCTCCTCCAATCTCATGCTCTTCTCCTCTGCGGGCTTTGCGAACGCTTCTCTGGCGGTATGTTTGCGGGCTGCAACGTAAATCACGTTGGCTGTACGAGCATAAGATATTCGCTATAATTACGCTTCCTGCCGGGGGGCGTCTTCCTTTGAGTGCCAGGGTTCGTGTGAGACGTGTTCCATACCCACGAGGTCGGGAGGTAGCATTAATACACTTCAGGCGAACCCAAGCTTATTACCAGCAACCAGCCCCGGGAGTTCGGATGGCGCCACATTCAGGAGAATCAGAGAGTTCGTCCCGCACCGGAGCGGGAGAGAGAGGGCAGCGGGCCTCTGCGGCGGGAGAGCGGCCGGTCCATGAACGCATGGCAGACCTCCTGGCCGAGAACGAGGCGCTCCGGCGCGAGAACGCCACGTTGCAGTCGGTGAAGGATGCCCTGCAGGAGAGCGAGGAGCGCTACCGGCGGCTCTTTGAAGACGATCTCACCGGGGATGTCATCACCGCCCCGGATGGCCGGATACTTGCCTGCAACCCTGCGTTCGTCAGGATATTCGGGTTTGCCTCCGTGGAAGAGGCGCTGAACACCAATGTCCGGGACCTCTACGAAGACCCCCGTGACCTGGACCGGCTCCAGGAGCACGTCCGGAGGGAGGGGAAGGTCGAGAACGAGGGCAGGATCCGGAAACGCCGGGACGGCACCCGTATCCATGTCGTGGAGAACGTGATCGGGCGCTTCGGTTCGGACGGCGAACTGCTCGAGCTTCAGGGCTACATCTACGACGACTCGGAGCGTAAACGGGCGGAAGATGCCCTGCGGGAGAACATGGAGTGGTACCGGCATGCTCTTGATAACCCGCTCGTTGGGTACGCTCACTGCGAGATCATCACCGATGCTGCCGGAAAACCCGTCGATTATGTCTACCTTGAGGTTAACAGGGCGTTCGAGCAGTTTACCGGGCTTGCGCGGGAAGATGCCCTGAACCGACGGGTGACCGAGCTTCTCGCCCCCGAAGAGGTTGCCGGTATCATCGCGATCTACGGGAGCGTGGCGTTGACGGGCGAATCGACGACGTTTCAGTATCCGGTGCCGACTCTTTCGAAATGGTTCGAAGTCACCGCGTTCTCGTATCAACGGGGACGTGTTACAACCTTCTTCACCGACATCACCGAGCGGAAACGGACGGAGGAGGCCCTCCGGGAGAGCGAGGAGCGGTGCCGGCGGCTCTTTGAAGACGATCTCACCGGAGACTTCCTCACCGCCCTGGATGGCCGGATACTCGCCTGCAACCCTGCGTTCGTCAGGATATTCGGGTTCGCCTCCGTGGAAGAGGCGCTGAACACCAATATCCGGGACCTCTACGAAGACCCCGGGGACCGGGACCGGCTCCTTGAGCGCCTCCGGGGGGAGGGGAAGGTCGAGAACGAGGGCAGGATCCGGAAACGCCGGGACGGCACCCGTATCCATGTCGTGGAGAACATGGTCGGGCGTTTCAGTGTGGACGGCGAACTGATCGAGACCCAGGGTTACGTCTACGACGACTCGGAGCGCAAACGGGCGGAAGAGGCTCTCCGGGAGAGCGAGGAGCGGTTCCGGGCGGTTCTCGAAAATTCGCTTGACGCGGCCTACCGGCGCAACCTGCAGGCGGACCGCTACGACTACATGAGCCCGGTCATCGAGGAGATCCTCGGCTTCACCCCGGAGGAGATGGCTGCGATGAGCCTTGAAGAGATCGTGGACCACATTCATCCCGACGACCGCCTGCCGGTGGATACGGAGCTTAACACCGCCGCCGCTTCGGGAAGGGGGCTCCTCGAGTACCGGTTCCAGGCGAAAGACGGCCGGTACCGCTGGCTCGAAGATCACTTCACGGTGATCGCCGACCCGGGCGGCCGGCCGCTCTTCCGGGGCGGGATCGTCCGCGACGTCACCGAGCGCAGGCGGACGGAGGAGGCAATCAGGCGCCACGCCGAGGATCTCGCCCGTATCCACCGGGATCTTGAGTCCGCTCACCGGGAGACGAACCTCTACCTCGATATCCTGACCCACGACATCGGGAACACCGAGAACGTCTCGAACCTCTATACCGAACTGCTCATAGACTCCGTGAAGGGGGAGGCGGCCTGTTACGTGGCAAACCTGAAGCGGAGCATAGCAAAGAGCATCGAGATCCTCGGGACGGTCTCGAAGATCCGGCGGATCCATTCCGGACCACCCGGGCTCCGGCCGACCGATCTCGACGCGGTCATCAGGGCGGAGATCGCTCACTTCCCGGATATCCCCATCTCCTACGAGGGCGTTCCCCGGCAGGTCCTTGCCGACGACCTTCTCTGCGAGGTCTTCACGAACCTGATCGGCAACGCCGTAAAGCACGGGGGTCCCGGCGTCGCCGTAACCGTTCGGACGGAAGAAGAGGACGGGTTCGTCCGGGTGACGGTCGCGGATACAGGCCGGGGCGTCCCGGACGACCAGAAAGAGGAGATCTTCCACCGCTACGAGAAGAAGCAGCGGGGCGTGGGCGAGGGGCTCGGGCTCTACCTCGTGCAGATCCTCATCGACCGCTACGGCGGCAGGATCTGGGTCGAGGACCGGGTGCCCGGCCGTCCCCGGGGAGGAGCGGCGTTCTCATTCCTGCTCCGGGAGGCGGATCCGGTGCCGGATCGTTCCCCCTCCGTCTGCGTGACGTAGACCGTGCCGTCGTCGCCGGTCGTCATGGCTCCCGGGGCGTAAGTCCGGCCTGCCGTCTGCCGGCATTGAAGAGTCGTTATGTCCGATAATCTGGCAGAAAGGGGAGCGCTCGATCCAGAACGCATATCATCCTCTCCCTGCGAATAATCATACTGATGAGCGAGAGCGAGCAGGAGCACCGCCGGATCAGGATCTCGGTCAGGACCAAGTTCCTCCTCGTATTCCTGGGCCTCTCCACGGCCGCTCTTCTCTTTGCCGGAACTCTGGCCTTCGTGCAGATGGACGACGTCAGCTGGTACGCGCTCGAGCGGAGCACCGATCTCGGGAATCGCGCGATAAACGACAGTACCACTGCGCTTGAGCGCAACGCCGAGGAGTCGCTTCTCCGGCTTGCGCAGGATCAGGCCTACATCAGCAACATCGTCTTCGAACAGGTGAGCGGGGACCTTGAGGTCATGGGGCGCTACGCCGCAACCGTCATGGAGAACCCGTCCATGGTCCGGCCGAGGTACTTCTACCTGCAGGACGAGGAGCCGGAGGACCGGCGTGCAACCTCGGTCCTCTTCCTCGCGCCCGGAATCGAGGGCGATCTCCCGGAGGAGCGGAACGCAGCGGGGGTGATGGACGACATCTTCATCCCCGTCTCCGCGACGAACCGGAACCTGGCAAGCGTCTACGTGGGTACCGGCTCCGGGATGGCGATGATCTACCCCTGGACGACCGGGTTCGACGCAAATTTCGATCCACGGCTCAGGAGCTGGTTTTCCCAGGCGAACGAGACGGGAGGAACGGTCTGGTCCGAGCCGTACGTCGACCTTCTCGGGAACGGCCTGATGGTGACCTGTTCACGGCCGGTCTACGACACGGAGAGAGGCTGGGTCTGGGTGGTCGGCGCGGACGTCACAATCGAGACGATCAACCAGCAGATCATCGGCACCCAGGTGGGCGACCGGGGCTATGCCATGCTGATCGACCAGCACGGGAACGTCATCAGCCGGCCCGGCCTCACCTCGGGGGATATGCGGTGGGACGGGTCGTTCGTCGCGGAGAACCTCCTTGCAAGCGAGAACCCCGACCTGGTCGCGGTCGCCGGGAAGATGACCTCGGGGGAGACCGGGGTCGCCCGGGTGGGGTTCGATGACGGCGAGCGGTTCATCGCGTATGCTCCCGTCCGGAGCGTGAACTGGAGCGTCGGGGTGGTGATGCCGGTCGACGAGGTGCTCGCGCCGATCCGGACGACCCGGGAGAGCATCCTCTCAGCATCGGAGGATACCGCGATGCACATCAGCAGCCAGCAGGATCGGATGAAGACCGTCTTTACCGGGGCGTTTCTCGCCCTGCTCGTTGTCGTCGCTCTCCTGACCCTTGCCGTCACCCGGCACATCACCCGGCCTATTGAGGAGTTGCAGAAGGGTTCCGAGGCCATAGGGAGAGGCGATCTCACATGCCGGGTGAACGTGGAGACCGGGGACGAGTTCGAGGATCTTGCCCGCTCCTTCAACCGGATGGCAACCGAGCTCCGGGGGCATATCGAGGATCTCCGGCGGACGACTGCAGAGAAGGAGCGGATAGCAAAGGAGCTCGAGATAGCAAAGGAGATCCAGCAGAGTATCCTGCCCGAGTCCGCGCCGGTGCTTCCCGGGTTCGATCTCGCGGGCTTCAACCTCTCCGCCCGGGAGGTGGGCGGCGACTTCTACGACTACATCCCCGTCGGGGAAGGCTGCTGGGGCGTCGAGATCGCCGACGTCTCGGGGAAAGGCGTTCCGGCCGCCCTGTTCATGGCGCTCTCGCGCACCCTCGTCCGGGCGAGCGCCTCGCAGAACCTGGACCCCGCCGGGTCGATCCTTGAGGCGAACCGCTACATCTGCATGGATTCAAAGACCAGCATGTTCGTCACGCTCTTCTACGGTATCCTGGATACCCGGAAGAGAACCTTTTCCTACGTGAACGCAGGGCACAACCCTCCGCTCCTCTTCAGGGCGGGATCGAGCGAGGCGACCCTCCTCATGGGCAAGGGGATCGCACTCGGGATCTTTGACGAGATCGAGCTGGAACTCGTGCAACTCCAGTTGAACCCGGGCGATACGGTGGTCTTCTACACCGACGGGGTGACCGAGGCCACGAACGAGCGTGACGAGGAGTACGGTATGGAGCGGCTTACAGCACTTATCTCGGGACTGCTGGACCGCGGGGCGCGGGAGATGATCGATGCGATCGTGGAGGACGTCACCGCCCACGCCGGTAACCAGCCGCAGTTCGATGATATCACTCTGGTGGTGCTGAAGGTCGGGTAACGGGGTGCGGTGAGCGGTGCCGGAAATCTGGCGTTCCCCGTCCCTGTTCAAACCTCTCGCGGGCGGCGCCCTGCAGGTTTCAGCCCCTTCCAGTGCCACGTTGATACGGCATTGTTCACCCCGGATGCCGCCACGGATTCTTCCGGCAGCGGCCGAACCCGCAGGGGGACAGACGGCCCGTCAGAAAAGGGAGGGCATGAGATGCCCTTATCTTCTACTCAACCGCCCGGATCACCGCCACGCGCCACTCGACCCCGTGGAGCCCGGCCGTCGTCCAGGCAATCTCCTTCTGCACCGTCTGCCCGCCGTCGGCGGCAAACCTGTAGGTCGCGGTGCCGTACCGCTCGTCGGCGACCCGGCGGGCCACGTCAAGCAGCTCCGGGTAGTCCGCGTAGAGCGGGTCCTCAAACGTCATCCGTCCGACCTGGGCCGGATCGGTGTCGTAGAGCACCCGCCCGTCCGTCTGGACGACCATCACCTGGTAAGGGGTGCCGTTCGCCGCCGGGCCGGCGACGCCGCCGATCAGGTCTTCCGGCCGGAAGACGACGGCGGCAAACCCGGCGAACCGGCTCTCGTTCGTAAATATCGGCGCCGTGATGACCGCCGCCGGGAAGCCTTCCGCGACCGTGATCACCTCGCTCATGATCGGCCGCTTCGTTGCCAGGATGTGCCGGACGTGGTCCTGGCCCCGGATGTCCGCGCCCTCGGCGCCGCGGTATGCCGCCGGCTCGGCGGCGACGATCGTGCCGCCCGCGTCGACGGCCACGCAGTCGGCGATCGACGGATCGGTGGCGGAGAGGTTTGCGAGGATCCCGCGGGCGGCATCGTCGTTGAGGTCGGTCTCCCCGAGGTCGAACGCCGCGTATGCCAGGCGGTCGTCCAGGCCTTCGAGCGCCGCGGTGATCTCGGACTGCAGGCGGATAAGGAGCGCCGCGGCATCTCCGTCGGTTGCGGAGGCGGTCGCCGTCGCCGACTGGTCCGGTGCCGCGCAACCGGCGCAGGCGATGGCCAGAACCGCCAGAGCGGCGACGATCCATGGGTGTAATTGAGAACTCATCAAAATCCCTCGATACAGGAAAAAAGGAGGGCGGGAAATTTAAGGCCTGCGAAATTGCCCCTGTTTAATTGAGGCAGACAGCGGCGTATCGTCACCGGGGCGTCCGTTCCCTGAGCCTCTTCTCGTGCATCCGCCACCCGATGATTGCGGCCAGAACTGCGGTGACGATCGCGGCCAGGATGCCGATACCGAGCGCCGGGTTCTGCCGGTAGACGTCCAGGAGCACGTCGGCCCCGAGGGCGATGATGAGGCTGGAGGCGATCGACCCGGCGCAGACGCAACCAAAGACCCGGGCCTTATCCAGCCCGAGCAGCCGGCCGACGATCGCCCCGTTCATCGCCCCGGTCCCCTGGAGGGGGAAGAAGACGAAGAGGACGAGCCCGATCGTCGAGAATCGCCGGAGCCAGGGCTGGGTATCGGTGTAGTTCCGGCCCGCCGTCATCCCGCTCTCGAGCAGCCGGCCGACGAGCGGGATCTTCAGCGCCAGGTCGAAATTCCAGACGACGAAGAGGGAGACGGCCACGTCGAGGAGGAAGATCACGAGCGTGACGAGCCACCAGGGGTAGCCCATCAGGATGGCGATGGGAATGATCGACTCCTTCCCGGCCGGGGGGATGAAGTAAGCAATGAGCAGACCGGAGAGCATCAGAAACTGCTGGTAGGGCTCGATCAGGTAGAGCGTCGCAAAGATGGCCGGGATGATGGCGAGCGGGAGGATGAACTTCAGGGGGCCGGTGAGGTAGGGGTTTGCGAGGAGGGCCTTCCAGCTCCCCGGTTCGGGCATATCGGTCGTATGGTCCGCGGTCATGGCTCGATCTCTGGACGGCGAGATACTCAGTTCAGGTTTGGGGTTTCCGGATAAATACGTTATCTGCGCTGGTTCCAGCAGGTTCAAATTCATGTAGTGCGAGGATAGGGAGCATGGTTCCCGTTCCTGTTACCCGACCTCCCCGGACCCTCTCTCCCGTCGATGCCGGCACCCGGGAGAGCGCTCTATGCACGATCGCAAACGTCGGGACCGCGCTCGAAACCCTGCGCGAGGTGAGAAAGCACGTCCGCGGCGACCACAAACGGCGCCTCGACGATGTCGCGGTGATCCTCCGGGTGGTCGCGCTCGAAGCCCAGGCAACCTACGCGATCACCGATGACGAGGCCCGGGCGTTCATCCGGAACTGCCGTTCAAGATGAGGTCGCCGGGCAGCACCGGTTCGGCGAGGACGCGGGCGAAGCGTTCCCACCGGTCCGCCCCATCTCCGACGTAGTCCCGGACGAGCCGGTAGCCTTCGCTCAGGGCCACCGGGTAGGCCCCGAGTTCCTCAATGACCCGGAGGCGGGCCTCCGCCGTCTCCGGGTCGAGGAGCAGGACGTCCCGGAGGAGCCCGCACGCGTCCTCACGCGAGAGCGCACCGTCGAGCAAACCCCGGGCCACCCGGGTATTCCCCGAGAAGGTCAGGTCCGTGGCCGCGGTGCTGACGGCATCCACGAGAGCGGCATCTGCCGGGTCGAACCCGGCCAGCGGGAAGAGGACCTCCTCCCGGAACCGCACCCGTTCAGGGCCGGGAAAGATCATCTCCTCCCCGAACCGGGCGGCACCTTCTGCGACCGTCGCGAGCGGGACGACCGAGTGCTCGATCCAGCCCCGGGCACGGACGAGGGCCGCCTCCCGGATCGTCCACATGGTGTGGTGGCCGGGGTAGCCCTCGCGGCAGGCGTGGGTGAGGGGCCGGTCGATGGTGACCGGCAGGTCGGCGTTCACCTGAACGAGGCTCGTCCCGTCGCCGAGGTAGCGGTTATAGGCCTCCCACGGCTTCCCGGTGACGTATGCGACCTCGAGACGTTCTCCCGCCGGGAGCGGCAGGTGTTCTGCAGTCCGGCGGCGGCTTTCGGCAAATGCGGCTGCAAAGACCCGTTCCAGCCGGTCGGGCGGGATGACGAACGAGTCCATGAACGCCCGGTAGCGCCCGGCAAGGTCGCCGGTTCCGGGAAGACTGGCATCGAGTGCCGCGTGGAGTTCCTCGTACCAGGCGGGGTCGTCCTCCGGCGGCGGAACCCCGAAGAGCGCCTCCGCCTCGGCATCGAAGGCGAGGCTCTTTCCCGCGAGGAGCCCGGCGCGGACTTCGAGCGCCCGGACCATGCCCTGGAGGCAGGCGTGGCGCATGCGCCCGGCGTCCCCCAGCCGGTCGGGGTCGATCCGGTCCAGGGTCGCGAGGAGGTCGGCGGCGTACCCGGCGATGCGATCCGGCGGGACCGTGACCGTGAGCGCCTCCTCACGCACGGCCGCCGGACCGAAGTAGGCGTCCACATAGCTCGGGTCGTGCGCGCCTAGCCAGAGCACACACTTGACATAAAACCGTGCGACGGCATCCATATCTCCGGTATCGGCGGCATTCTCTCCGGTGTGGGTTGAAAACTCCATCTATCACGTCTCGGGGAAAACGTGGGCTTCCTGGCTACTTAACCGGCGTGATCTGCATCAACTCTTCCCCGGCTCCGCCTGCAGAGGGTTTAACCGGTTCCGCGCCAACCTCTGGTGTGATGAACGAGTCGCTCCGGCAGGTCGTCCACCTCGTCTTCGGCCTCGGGATCGCGGGATTTGTCCTCTTCTTCGACCGCGACCTCACCCTCTCCGTCCTCATGCTCGCTCTCTTCGTGGGATTCATCCTCTCCGACGCCGTCTCACGGGGCTACACCGTCCCGGTCGTCTCGGCGTTCATCGCGAGCCTTGAGCGGCGGGATGCCGTCCCGGGCAAAGGAGCCCTCTTCTTCGCGCTCGGAGCTCTCTTCTCCCTCGTCTTCTTCAGTAAGGAGGTCGCCTTCATCGGGCTCGTGGTGCTCTCGCTCCTCGACAGCGTCACCACCCTCGTCGGCGTCCGGTTCGGCAGGACCCGGATCTACAACCACAAGTCCCTCGAGGGGACGCTTGCCGGGGTGGCGGTGACGGCGGCCGCCCTCTGTCTCTTCGTCCCGCCGGCGATCGCCTTCGCGACGGCCGCGGTCACGGCCTTCGCCGAACTGGTGAGCCCCGTCGACGACAACCTCGTCATCCCGGTCGTTGCCTGCCTTGTCCTCACGGTGCTGCTCTGAAGCCGTTGAACCGCCCGGTTCAATTATTGTATAAAAGATCATCCCGAATCTCCCGGTATCCAGAGGTGAAGATCGATGAAACGCATCATTGCAGCAGTCATGATCGTCTTCCTCCTCCTCCCCGGGTTCGCGGCCGCCGCTTCCGGGAACGGCAGCCCCGGGGGAGAGCAGGTCGGGAACAGCGAGACGAACGTAACACCGGGGGGAGAGCAACGGGTGGGGACGGAGGAGAATACGACCCTCCGCGCGGAAGAGAACGTCCCTGACAGGCAACGGGTGAGGACAGGAGAGAACGAGACCGCCGGGGACCGGGTGCGGGCTTCGGAGAATACGACCCTCCGGGGGGGAGAGAACGTCCCTGACCGGGACCGGGACCGTGTCCGGCTCGCAGTCCACGCCCTGCTCGGCGCTGAGAACCGGACCGGCGGCATAGGAGCGAACGTCTCCGCCATCGCCCGGGAGGTTAACAACTCGGTCCAGAAGACCTTCGAAGCCGAAGAGCAGATCCGGACCCGGCACGGTTTCATACGGTTCCTCTTCGGGGGTGACACGGAAGCCGCCCGGCTGATCGAGGAAGAGGCACAGCAGAACCGGGAGCGGGGCACGGAACTCCGGCGCCTGATCGAGAACTGCACCTGCGACGACGGAACCCGGGAGATGCTCCGGGAGCAGGTCCGGACGATAGAGCAGGAGCAGGACCGGCTGAACGCCCTTGCACAAGAGGAGATGCAGAGTCGGGGCCTCTTTTCCTGGCGGTAAGAAACTCCAACTCTTATTCCCGCTCTTTTTGTCCCCCGCAGAGCGCGAGCCGGTCGCACTCCGGGCAGGTGGTGAAGACCCCGCAGGCGGAACAGTCCTCGCCGGTGCAGGGCTGGACCCTGATAGTGACGCTCGTCCGGGGGAACTCCTGCCGGACATCGTCTTCCACGCGCTTCACGACCCCGTACGCCTCTTCGAGGGTCGCGGTCCTCGGGACGACCAGGTGGAAATCCACGAACCGGTTCGGCCCCGACCGGCGGGTCCGGAGCCGGTGGAAACTGATGACGTTCGTGCAGTGCCCGCTGATGATCTCGCGGATCCGGGCCTCTTCGTCGGCGGGAAGGCTCCGGTCGACGAGGTCCTCGAACGAGCGCCGGATGAGGTCGAAGGCCGCCCGAAGGATGATGGCGGCGACCGCGAGCGCGACGAGCGAATCGAGCACCACGAGACCGGTCAGCCGGATCAGGACGAGCCCGGCCACGACCCCGACGGAGGTGTAGACGTCTGTGCGCAGGTGCCAGGCGTCGCTCTCGAGCGCGATCGACTCGGTCTTCTTCGCCACTGTCATCAGCCGGGAGGAGACGTAGGTGTTTACCCCGGCCGAAAGGAGCATGACGGCGATACCGAGCCCGAGCCCCTCGACGTTCAGCGTTCCCTCCCCGCCGAGGAGGTTTCTCACCGCTTCGTTGATGATCAGGGCGGCGGCCGCGAGGATCAGGACCGCCTCGAGGAGCCCCGATATACTCTCGTACTTCCCGTGCCCGAAGGTATGGCACTCGTCGGGAGGCCGGGCCGACTGCCTGACCGAGAAGTAGGCGATAACTGCGGCAATCAGGTCGATGGCGGAGTGGATCGCCTCGGATATGATGCCGACCGAGCCGATGGCGAGACCGACGGCCAGCTTCGTCACCACAAGAAGCGTGTTCGATGCGACCGAGAGGCGTGCGGTCTTCTCTTTGAGAACACCATCCTGGCCCGAAACATCCCGTTCCCCCGGAACGACCACTCCCATGCTTGATGAGTGTTCGCCCTCCACCGGGATAGGGTTTGTCGTCCCGGAGGCCATTCTCCCGGAGGCAGCCTTCCCTCAATCGACCGTGAGAATGATGAGCGAGTCGGTCCCTTCGCGCCCGGGGGATACCCCTTCGGTGAGCACCACGCGCTCCCCGGGCCCGATAAGCCCCAGGTTCCGGATCGAGTCGAGGATCGCCCCGTGCCAGTACTCCTTCTCGCTCCGGATCAGGAACGGGCAGACCCCGTAGGAGAACGCCAGGAACTTAAGGGTGCTCGGATTCCGGGTGAACGCGAGGATCCAGGCCTCGGGTTTGAACCGGGAGATGTTCCGGGGGGTGCTCCCGGAGCGGGTGGGCGTCAGCACGAACCGGATGCCGAGCGCGTCCAGCGCCTCGATGACGTTTAAGGAGACGACGTCGTTGACGGTGATCATCTCCCGTCCCTTCCCGTGCCTGAAGTAGTCGAGCGGGCCGCACCCTGCGCCGACGCTTGCGCGCTTCTCCTCGGTCGAACGGGCGATCTTCGCCATCATCGCGACCGTCTCGACCGGATACTTCCCGATGGACGTCTCCTCGGAGAGCATGACGGCATCCGTCCCGTCGAGGATGGCGTTCGCGACGTCGGTCACCTCCGCCCGGGTGGGCCGGATGTTGTCGGTCATCGACATCAGCATCTGGGTGGCAGTGATCGCCGGCCGGCCGAGGATGTTGGCCTTCTGGATGATCCGTTTCTGTACAGCGGGAACCTCTTCGATGGGAGTCTGGACCCCGAGGTCGCCCCGGGCAATCATGACCCCGTCGGACTCCCGGAGGATCTCATCGAGGTTTGCGAGCGCCTCCTGCCGCTCGATCTTTGCGATCACCCGGATGGATTTCCCGGACCGGGCCGCGTACTCCCGGGCCTTCAGGATATCCTCCGCCCGCTCGATGAAGGATATGCTGAAGGTGTCGAGCCCCTCGGCAAGCCCGAACTCAATGCACTCGAGGTCGCGGTCGGTCACGGCGCTGACCGCGAGGATCCCCCCGCCGCCCACGAGGCTCATTCCCTTGCGCGAGAGGAGGGGGCCGCCGATGACCACCGTCGCCCGGACGTCCGTGCCCGCGATCTCGTCGACCCGGAGCTGGAGGAACCCGTCGCTGAGGAAGATGGTGCTCCCCCCCGAGACCAGCTGTGGAAACTGCTCGAAGTCGACGGGGATCCGGGAAGGGTCGCCCTGCACCGGGGCGGGGGTGAGGGTGACGGTCTCCCCCTTGCGAAGTTCCATGGGCTCTTCTGCGAGGTCGCCGATCCGGATCTTCGGTCCCGGGAGGTCGAGCAGGATCGTGATGGGGAGCCCGATATCCTCGGCCGCGGCCCGGACGTTCCGTATGTTCTCCCGGTGCTCGTCGAACGTTCCGTGGGAGAGGTTGAGCCGGGCGACGTTCATGCCTGCCCGGATCATCCGGACGAGCACCTCCCGGGAGCGGGATGCGGGCCCGATGGTACATACGATCTTTGTTTTATGGTCGGGCAGGCTCATCCGCTTCCGTTTCGCCTGCTCCGAGATCTGCTGCAGCACCTCTTCGAGCATCATAGAGTACCCTCGGGTACCGGCACCGGATTAACCTTCGCCCGTGGGGTTCTGGGGCCCGGAGAATAAATAGCGTGCAGGGGTTAGGAGCCTTTCCGGGGGCAGGTACGCCCCCATCACTCCGGGACGCTCTCCCTGCCGGGTCCGGGGCTCACCGGCCCCTGCACCGGGGTCGCCTTGAGCGCCCGCCCACTCTCGGCACTGTATTCCCCGATACGGCGATGGACGTGCTCGACCATGCCCCCGGTGGTGATGATGAGCGAGTTCTCCCCGATGAGGGCTTTTAAGATGCACTTGTCGATGACGCCGTAGGTGTAGTCGAGGAGGATCCGCTCCCGGTTGGCGAACTCCTTGGCGCGGGTGCCCATCGCCCCGACATGCTCGACCACCCCCTGCTCCACGAGCACTCGAAGCTCGTCGCCGCCGGTCCGGTCGGCGTTGCAGAGGTAGATCTTCCCGGGCTCGTCCCGGGCCGGGGCGTGGCCGTGCATCTCCCGCTCGATCCGGTCGGTGAACTCGAGTACGCTTTTTGGGGGGACGCCCCGGTCGATGACGCCCCGGAGACCGAGCTCGTTGTAGAGGTCGAGGAGGGCGGGCGGTTTCAGGCGTGCGGCCGCGAGGAGGCCGTGGTCCGAGAAGACCTCCTCCGGAGGCCCCCGGGCGAGGACGCTCCCCCGTTCCATGAGGATGACCGAGTCGGCCCAGCGGTAGGCAAGTTCGACATCGTGCGTCGATATGAGCACCGTCCGACCGCCGGAGGCGAGTTCGTCGAGGAGTTCCATCACCTCCTCCGAGCTTGCCGGGTCGAGGGTGTTCGTCGGTTCGTCGAAGACCAGGACCGCCGGCTCCATCGCGAGGATACCGGCGATGGCGACCCGTTTCTTCTCGCCCCCGGAGAGGTGGTGGGGCGGCCGCTTCTCGTAGCCCCGGAGTCCGACGTACCCGAGCGCGTCCCGGACCGCCTGGCGGACGGCGTCGGGGGGGAGGCCGAGGTTCACCGGCCCGAAAGCCACGTCCTGCTCGACGGTCGGGGCGATGATCTGGACGTCGGGGTTCTGGAAGACGAACCCAACCCGGCGGCGGAGGTCCCGGAGACTCCGGTTGTCGTAGGCAAGCGGCCGGCCGTCGAAGCGCACCTCGCCCGAGGCGGGCCGGAGCATGCCGTTGAGCATCAGAAGAAGCGTCGACTTCCCGGCGCCGTTCGGGCCGACGAGGGCGGTCTTCGATCCGGCGGCAATCCGGACGCTCACCCCGGCAAGCGCGGCGGGGCTGTTCTGGTAGGTGTAGGTGACGTTGTCGGTTTCAAGCAGTGGTGTCGTCATACGAGGACCAGACCTCCGGTGGAAAGCGAGACGCCGAAGACGGCCGAAAGATAGAGAAGGGTCGTTATGATTGCGATGAAGGAGACCGGCCGGGAGTCGCCCGGGATGCCGAGTTTGCCGTCGTAGCAGCGTGCGTCCATCGCAAGGATCAGGGCCTCGCCGCTCTCCCAGGTCCTGAGGAAGAGGGCTCCTGCGAGCATCCCGGACGACTGCACCGACTCCCGGAACCGGCCGTAGCCGAGGCGCATCACCTGCGATCGGTAGATCTGGCCGGCCTCCTCGATGAGGATGAAGATGAACCGATAGGTGAGCATGGCGAGATCGATGAAGACGGCGGGCACCCGGAGCCTCCTGAGGATATCGAAGACCTCTGTCATCGGCGTCGTGAGCGCGATGAAGTAGAGCGAGCACATGCCCCCAAAGACCCGGGCGAGGAGGAGGAGGGCGAGGTTCGCGCCGTCCGACGTGACCGCGAGGGGGAGGCCGGGGACCTCGAGAAGCACCGCCCCGCCGGCGGTGATGAAGAGGATCACGGCGATGCTCATCACCGAAAACGAGACCGGGACGAGGAGAAGCCGGGCGTAGAACCGTGCGGGGATCTTCGCGAGGGCGAGGACGGCGGCGCTCATCGAGGCCGCGACGAGCAGGGGGGCGGCAGGATCGGACGACGAGACGCAGAGGAGGATGCTTGAGACCCCGAGAAAGAGTTTGAGGCCCGGGCTCGTCTGCCGGAGGCCGTTTTGTTGGGCAAAGTCTTCGAGCACCTCGTACATTTGCGTTCTCCTATCTGGTTTGCGTGATTACCACAAAAATCAGGCGGTTTTCCTGCTGCCCTGCCAGTAGCCGAAGACATAGCCGATGATCACGGCGCCGATGGCGGCCTGCAGGGCGAAGAGGAGCGACTCAATCTCGCCGCTCGGGGGTGCCCAGAAGGGTTCGGTCCAGGGCTCGTAGCCGGAGGCCTCGATGAGGTCGGCGGCCTCGCCGTCGGCACCGCCCCAGGCCTCCTCCCCGTCGCCGAGGCTGGCCTGGATCGCGGCGTCCTGGAACAGGAAGACTGCGGCAAAGACGATGATGAGCGCGGCGACCGCGATCTCCATACCGTGCTTCATGCCGCGGCCTCCTGGAGTTTTTTGACGGTGCTCTCGGAGAGGAGATTCAAACGGGTGAGGATCTCGGGCTTGAGCTGGACGATATACTTGAAGACGAGCATGATGACCGCACCCTCGACGATGGCGAGCGGGACCTGGGTGACGGCGAATATCGCGGCGAAGGCCGAGAATGCTCCGAGGAATCCGGCGGTTCCCGGGAAGGCGAGGGCGAGCTGGACCGAGGTGACGACGTAGGTGGAGAGATCGGCAAGGGCTGCGGCGCAAAAGACCGTC
This sequence comes from Methanoculleus oceani, assembly GCF_023702065.1. Classification (NCBI taxonomy): domain Archaea; kingdom Methanobacteriati; phylum Methanobacteriota; class Methanomicrobia; order Methanomicrobiales; family Methanomicrobiaceae; genus Methanoculleus; species Methanoculleus oceani. The sequence goes on from NZ_QFDM01000001.1 coordinate 823,759, forward strand.
GCGTAGGTGTTTGCGCCCGCCCGTGTTCCGGCCTTATAGATGAGGTAGGCGACGGCGGGCCCCGCGATCCCCATCGAGAAGACGTTCGCCCCGAGGGTGGTGATCCCGCCGTGCGCGAGGAAGACCGCCTGGAAGACGAGGACGATCAGCCCGAGAACGGCGGCGATGCAGGGGCCGAAGAGGACGCCGCCAAGCCCCGTCCCCGTGGGGTGGGAGCAGCTCCCGTTGAACGAGGGGAGTTTGAGCGAGGAGAGAACGAAGACGAAGGCGCCTGCGACCGCAAGGAGCGGCAGGGCTTCCCGTTTCTCCTGTACGAGTTTGTTGAGCTGATACAGTCCGATAATAATGAAGGGCAGGGAGACAAGAAACCAGACCTGCCACCAGGGGCTTGGTAAGAATCCTTCCATGATGTGCATGATAATTAACCTCAGACTGCCGTGCCGGCGCGCCATCCAAATTTACTTGTTTTAATGTAAATTAATTTGGTGTATGCTGGTTATCCCCGGTCATATTTATCTTCTGCGGTATTCAACATTACAGGAACGTTATGCGCTCGATTCCACGGATCGTCATCGCCGGAACCCACAGCGGCTGCGGCAAGACAACGCTTGCAAGCGGCCTGATGGCGGCGCTCGTTACCCGGGGGCTCGCCGTCCAGCCGTTCAAGGTAGGCCCGGACTTCATCGATCCCACGCACCATTCGGCCATCTGCGGCCGGACCTCGCGCAACCTCGACCCGTTCATGATGGGAGAGGCGGGGGTGCGGGAGACGTTCTTCCGGGCCTCTGCCGGAGCCGATGTTGCCGTCGTCGAGGGCGTGATGGGGCTCTACGACGGCCTCGACGGGACCGATACCGCGAGCACGGCGCACGTAGCAAAGATCCTCGATGCCCCGGTCCTCCTTGCGGTGGACGCAAAAGGGGCGTCACGGAGCGTCCACGCGACTATCCGGGGCTACGTTGGGTTCGATCCGGGGGTCCGGGTCGCCGGGGTCGTCTTCAACCGGGTCGGGAGTCCCCGTCACCGGGCGCTGATCGAGGCCACACAGAGCCTCCCGGTCTACGGGTGGGTCCCCCGGCGGGACGACCTCGTGGTCGCGAGCCGGCACCTCGGACTTGCGATGGCGGCCGAGACCGGGGCGATGGGAGGGTTCGGTGCGGTGGTAGAGGAGTCCTGCGATCTACCCGGTATCATGGACCTCGCACGGTCGGCCCCGCCCCTCCCGGCGCCGGCGGATGTCTCGTGCCGGCCCGAGGCGGGGGTTCGGATCGGCGTCGCCCGCGATGCGGCGTTCTGCTTCTACTATCCCGACAACCTCGACCGGCTTTGGCAGGCCGGGGCGGCCCTGGTCTTCTTCTCACCGATGACGGACCGGCTCCCGGACGTGGACGCCCTTTACTTCGGGGGAGGTTACCCGGAGCTCCACGCGGAGGCACTCGCAGCCTCCCGGTGCCGGGAGGACGTGCGCCGGGCGGTCGACGACGGCATGCCGGTCTACGGCGAGTGCGGCGGGCTCGCCTACCTCACGGAACGGCTTGCGACCGCCGAGGGCGACTACCCGATGGTAGGCGTCCTCCCCGCGGCGACGGAGATGACGGGCCGCATCCAGGGCCTCGGCTACGTGGAGGCCCGGGTGGTCGGCGGAGCGCCGGTCCTTGCGCCGGGATCCGTCTTCCGGGGCCACGAGTTCCACTATTCACGCCTCGACTGCGCTTCGGACGCCCGGTTTGCCCTGGAACTCCTCCGGGGCCGGGGGATCGACGGCGGCCGGGACGGACTCGTCGTGCAGAACGCGGTCGGGCAGTACACTCACGCTTACTTCCCGGAGGGGTTTGCCGGGACGCTGGTCCGGGCCGCCGGGGCATACCGGCGGGGGTAAGGGAGTGTCATAGGCTCCCTTACGACCGCCGGTCGGGGAAAAATAAGGGTTAGCCGGTGACGATGACTTCACCTTCAATCCCGGTCGTCAACGACTGGTAGGTGTAGTTGCCCACGCCGTTGAAGGTGTAACTGTACGAGTCGCCCGGCTGGAGCAACCCGGAGTCGAAGAATCCTGATGCTCCGGTCGCCGATACGGTCTGATTCGTCGAGGCGTCGTTGGTCCATCCCACCGTGGTGCCCGCGGGGACGGTGATCGTGTCCGGCACGTACCCGCTCTCGGTGATGGATACGATCTCGTCAGCGATGAGTGCCGCCGGCGTTCCCGGCGGGGTCTCCGTCGCGCCCGGGGCGAGGGTCGTTTCCGTTGCCATCGGTGTTCCGTCTCCTGTCGGCGTTGTTGCCGTTGTCATCGGTGTCTCGGTCCCCACCGGGGTTGTCGCGGTTCCCATCGGGGTCTCGGTCTCCATCGGGGTTTCGGTCGCCATCGGTGTCTCAGTCGTCATGGGCGTCCCGGTTTCCATCGGGGTTTCGGTCGCCATCGGGGTTTCAGTTTCCATCGGGGTCTCGGTGAGTCCCGGTGTTGTACCGGGGGTCACCGTCTCGTTACCCGCTGGCTGTACACATCCTGCGATCATGATGCTCGCGATCACCATGAGGGCAAGGATACCAAACATGCTCTTCATGTGGTGGACGATGCTTCTTGGCGTAAATAAACTTTACCCCCGGCCGGAAAACTCAAATACGGGACGTAAAACCCTCACAGAAACGTTATGCCCGTTCATCCCGATATCGGGGCGGTACCCGATACTCTCCAGGTGATAACGCTTCCTACCGGGAATTTCAGGCAGGACAGGGGATTATCCGCCCGTATCGGGGACCCGGCGGATAACTCTTCCCCCCGCTCCGGCTGAAGGTATTTATACGCGGGCACGGATAGGGTGGCCCATGGCCGGACTGGAGAAGCGCAGGTTCGGGAAGACCGGGCGGCAGGTCACCTCCGTGGGGCTCGGGGGCGAGGGGATCCTCAGGACGTACGGGCGGCATGCGGAGGCAAACGCCGTCATCATGGAAGCCCTCAATCAGGGGATCGCCTACTTCGACTCGGCGAAGGCCTACGCGGGGAGCGAGGATTACTACGGCGAGGTCTGGGTGAGTCGTCCCGACCTCCGGGCACCCGTGTTCCAGGCCAGCAAGTCGGCGAGCCGGGCACACGCGGACGCCGAGATGGACCTCCAGGAGACCCTCCGGCGGATGGGGATCGAGACTCTCGACCTCTGGCAGATCCACGACATCCGGACGTTTCCTGAGATCCGGGAGATGGAGGGGCCGGGCGGCGCCCTCGCGGCGTTCGTCGAGGCGAAGGAGATGGGCATCGTCCGGCAGATCGGGGTGACGGGACACCACGATCCGGACGTCCTCTCGCATGCGGTGGAGAACTGGCCGGTCGACGCCGTCATGATGCCCGTGAACCCGGTGGAGGGAGCGCTCGGGGGGTTCCTTGATGCGACGCTCTCCGCTGCGAGGGACCAGGGGGTCGCGGTCATCGGGATGAAGGTACTCGGCGGGTCGAACTACCTCGTCCCCGATGCGGGGGTGACACCGGATCTCCTCGTCCGGTACGCCCTCGCCCAGGACATCTCCGTTGCGATCGTCGGCTGCTCGACGCCCGCGGAGGTGCAGGCGCTTGCCGCCGCCGGGCGGAGCGGCTCCCTGCCCGACGACGAAGCGGGGGCGCTCGTCGAAGCGTTCCGGCCCTATGCCCGCGAGCTCGCGTATTACCGGGGTTCCCTGTGAGGCGGCCCCGGCAGAACTTCTTCTGTTATCGATATATGCCGGCGACGCCAACCTACGGGGAGAAAGCGGCGCACCGGGGCGTCGGAGTGCCGCGTGGAGATGAATCGCCATGACAACCGGGGAACCGCACAGGTTCCGCACCCTCCCCGACCGCATCGCCGCATCCCCGGATGCAATCCTCGTGCTGGTCGTGCTCGTCATCTTCATGGACATGATGATCTACGGCCTCCTCATCCCGGTCTTCCCGCAGTACGCCCCCCGGCTCGGGGTGGACGAATCGGTCATCGGGGTCGTCTTCGGGATCTACGCCGCCATGCTCCTCCTCTTCTCCATCCCGATGGGCCTCCTCTCCGACCGGGTGGGCCGTCGACCCCTCATCGTCGTCGGGATGCTCCTCCTGGCTCTCGCGACTGCTCTCTTCGGCTTCTCGACCACGGTCGCGCACCTGATCGTCGCCCGGGCCGTCCAGGGGGTGTCGGCCGCGGCCACCTGGTCCGCGGGGCTTGCACTCCTCGCCGATACCTGCGACCCTGGCAGGCTCGGGGAGAAGATGGGGGTAGCGCTCTCGGCGGTCGGGCTCGGGACCGTCCTCGGGCCGGTCGTCGGTGGGCTGCTCTTCGAGTACGCGGGCTACACAGCGACCTTCCTTCTCCCGGCGGTGCTGGTGGCCTCCGTCGGCCTGCTGGTCCTCGCCGTCCCGGTGCGCACCTGCAGGCGGGAGGGCGGTCGGGGGCGGCCGGGGATGCTGCCCCGGGGTCCCCTCCTCCCGCTCGCCGCCTGTGCGGCCGCGATCGTGATGGTCTCCGGGACCTACGGCGTCGTGGACCCCTACCTCCCGGTCTACCTGCACGCCACCTTCTCGGCGTCCCCGGCGACGATCGGCCTCGTCTTTGCGGTGCTGGCGGTTGCCGCCGCAATCGCCCAGCCGGCTGCAGGAAAGATCTACGACCGGCACGGGGGCAGCCGCTACCTCATCGGCGGCGGGCTCCTCCTCTCGGGGGTCGCGAGCGTTGCCGCCATGCAGGCGCCGACCCTCGTGCTCGTCGCCGCCGCCGTCTTCGCGCTGGGGATCACGCTGAGCTGTGCCCTGGTGCCGGCGATGCCGATCCTTGCAGACATCTACCGGGGCCAGGGCTCACAGGGCGCCGCTTACGGCATGTACAACACCTTCTTCTCCGTAGGGCTCTCGGCAGGGCCGTTCGCGGGAGCCATTCTCGCGGGCCGGTTGCCGCTGCCGGCAATATTCCTGCTGCAGGCAGCGGTCCTCGTGGTTATGGGGGCGCTCGGCTGGCTTGTCATCGGGAGGCTCGGATGGCGGTGAGCGTGCGCTACGTTCATCGTCCCGCCGGGCCAACGGGGATCGCATCTCCGACCATCGAATCGAGGAAACCATGTCGTTAGAATTCTGCCGTCGTCACGCCCCCGAACTGCTGATCGTCTTCTTCGGCCTCATCTTCCTGGTCGCGGCCTCCGGGATCGCCGGCGGGGAGGCGGGCTCGTTCCTCACCTCTGCGCTCGACGTGGCGCTCTTCGTCGTCCTTGCGATGCTCGTCTACCTGGCCGAAAACCGGCACCGGGCGTTCCGGTGGGCTGCCGGCGCCTGGCTCCTCGTCCTCATCGGCGGGCTTGCGGCCGCCACGGCGGGGGTCGGGGTCATCGGGATCATGCCGGCGGAGATGTTTGGGGCCGGGGAGCTCGATCCGGAGACGATCGACCCTGCCCTGGCCGCGGAGGCGGCCCTCCTCCTCCTCGGCGTCCTTGCAGCCGCCCTTGCAAGCCTCATCGGGTTTTCCCGCCGGTTCAGGGTATGGCTCGCCCGGTACCTCCCGTTCGACCCGGATTCGCTCCTCCATACGGTTGCGCTGGTGGTCATCCTTGCGATGACCCTCATCCCGCCGGTGCCGCTCATGGTGACGGGGACTCCGCCTTACCTCTCGCCGCAGTTCCTCGACCTCCTGATCGAGTCCGGGGATCTCCTCGCGGACACGGTCACGCTGAACGCCTACACCCTCTTCTGGACGCTCGTCGGCTCGTTCTTTATCGCCGGGGCGTTCGTCCGGCGGACGCCCCGTGAGACTCTGGAGCGCCTCGGGCTCGTCCGGCCGACGGGAAGGGAGATCGTTCTCGCCGTTGTCGGGGCGTTCGCGCTCGTCGTGGCGTTCCACTTCATCGACCCGGTGCTCGCCGCGCTTGTAGACTTGCTCGGCCTCCCGGTCACCGACGTCGATGCCGTCAACCTGCTCTTTGCGGGAACCCTCACCCTGCCCGGGATCGTCATGGCGTCCATCGCAGCGGGGTTCGGCGAGGAGGTGAGCATCCGCGGCCTGCTTCAGCCCCGGTTCGGCATCCTCCTCCCGGCGCTTCTCTTCGCATCGCTCCACGCGTTCCAGTACAGCTGGGACGGCCTCATCTCGGTCTTCCTTGCGGGGATTGTATTCGCCTATATCCGCAGGTACACGAACACCACGACGTCGGCGATCGCCCATACCGTCTACGACCTGGTACTGTTCTCCCTGCTGATGGCCGGGATATCGTTCTAAAAGAGATCCGGGGCTTCATTTTTCAGTGATGCTCCACAGTCGCGTTCCGGGTCTCAACCTTCAATATGGCGTCCATCACAGAACGGTTTATTTCGCGATCTCCCGCATCGGCAGAGTGTAACCCGGTTCCTGACCGTGTAGGGTCTTCCATCCGCGGACTCGACAGGGATCCCGCCGCGGATCCAGAGCGGCCCATGTTCGCCTCTGGCGGGATTCTCGACCACGACGATGGATCTTTCAAAAACGGGCTCGACCGCCTCACCGGTCCTGCGGTCACGGAGAACGAGCCGGCCGGAAGGACAGTTACACGCTTCATCTATTGCCGTGTTTCGGGCGTCCGGGATATGAGACTGTTCCGTGAGGTTCCAGATCCCTCCGGCCCGCAGGCAGAACCGTGCGTGTACGCAGAGTTCTTCATAATCGGCCAGTTCCAGTTCCGGCCCTCCGATGACGGTGGGGTTCTGGAGATACGGTTCATCCCCGGCGGTTTCGGTACCGTTAAAGTGAATCTTCGCATGCGTCCCGTCGCAAAAGGGTTTGTTCTTCGAATGCCCGCAGCGGCATAAGGAATACTGTTCCTGCAGAGGATACTCCCGTACCTTCTGCCATGAACGGCAGTTGCTCTCGTCATCGTGGGCGATCTCCATCACCATGAGCGGGACACTCCCGGTCACGATGTATGGGCCGTTTCTGCTCACCTGGACCTTCATGGTGCCTTCTCCTGCGCGTTTCTGGCGATTCGCACAGTTGTTCTCTCTTTATGGTGGGGTGGTAGACGTACCTGGAACTATCATGAAGGTTTCGACAAAGGTGTGGTCGGACGGAGCGGGTGCGTGGACCACCTGGCAGGATGAAAGTCACGGCCTCCCCGGGCCGGTGCGGGGGTTGAACCCATGATGAGGGGTCAGAGAGGCGAAATTTAACTGTCTGGCAAAAGAATCGAACTGGTTTTCAAAACGCTGAGGGGGAGATTTGAACTCCCGAGGGGCTCAACGCCCCACGGGCTTTCCAGGCCCGCGCCCTACCGGTCTAGACTACCTCAGCAATGTGCATCATTAGTTGGCGGCATATTCTATTAATAATATCTCCCGGCAGGCGTTTCCCCACGAGCCGGGAAGGACATCATGAGCGTCCTTACGCCCCGGGCTCTCTGGCGTGCGCCTTCCAGCCGCGGGGGTAGGTGCCAGGAAGCATCAGGACGGCGACGGGGGCGACGACGAATCCGGGCTCCCCCGGTTTCAGCGCCGGCGAACCGACGAGGGCCTTCCCGAGCCCTACGAGTTCGCCGCGCTCCGTCGTGATCGCGACCGTCTCGCCTTTCCCGAATCCGCCCTCCTTCGCCGTGACCCCCACCCCGGCGAGCACCGCGCCGTGGCAGACGGCGTCGACCGCGGTGTCGCGGACGACGACCTTCGGGAGATCGGCGACGGCGGCCGCCGGCGGGAGGATCATCCCCCGGAGAGGTTCGGGATCGCCCTCCCGGGCCGCTGCAGCGGCATCCGCGAGTTCATGAAGCGTTACGGCGGCGGTCTCGTCGAACGAGCCCGAGCGTATCCTCCGGAGTTCCTCCATATGGGCGCAGACCCCGATCGCGTAGCCTAGATGAACGCAGAGCGTCCTGATGTAGGTTCCGGCATCGCACCTGACCCGGAAGAGGACGAGCCTGCCGACCATGTCCAGGATCTCGATCTCCTGGATCTTCCTGATCCGGAGGCTCCTCTTCACCGCGCTCTTTTTTGGCGGCCGCTGGTAGATCCGGCCGGTGAACTCCGCCGCCACCCGGTACACGGCCTCCGGGGAGGCGTCGCCGTGGAGCCTCATCAAGCAGACGTACTCCTTGTTGTGCGAGAGGAGGACGGGGGCGAGCCGGACGGCTCCGCCGAACATGACGATGAGCACCCCGGAGACCTGCGGGTCGAGCGTCCCGGCGTGGCCCACCCGTCGCCCGAGGATATCCCCCACCCAGGCGGTCACCTGGTGGCTGCTCGGCCCCCGGGGCTTGTCGACGACGACGATCCCGGACTCAGGGATGGAGTAGTCTTCCTGGTCGGTCAACTGTCTCACCTGCCTTCCTGGTGGCGGTTCAGCGCCTCAAGGGTTCCTGCGAGCGACCCGTCACCGACGACCGCCGGGGGATGCCCGCCGGCCCGCATCGATTCGGCGGTGATATCGCCGATGGCGAGGAGGAGGAGGTCGTCGCGGGGCCGCCACCGTGCCTCCCGGTAGGACATGGCGCTCGTGAAGAGGACAGCATCGGCGCCATCGAGCGCGAGTTCGGTCCCCGTAGGGACGAGGGCATAGACCCGCTCCTCACGGACAGTTCCCCCTGCTGCGGCGATCGCCGCAAGAAGGCCCGGGTTCGGGACGTCTGCCCGCGGGATCCCGACAATCCGCCCGCGGAGCCAGTCCCCGAGGTAGGGGACGAAGTCCCGGGAGTAGAACGAGGGGAGGACCTCCGCCTCGATCCCCGACTCCCGAAGAACCTCGGCGGTCTTCGGCCCGATCGCGATCACCCGGGGCCACCGGTCGAGTTTCGGCCCGACGATCGCGGCAGGGAGGGCGCTTGAGAAGAAGAGGCAGTCGAACTCGCCGCGGTGGACTGCCTCGACGAACGTGTCGACCCGTTCAGGCCGGAGTTCCGCCCGCAGCGGCGAGACCGTGTAGCAATCGTGGCCGTAGGAGGTGCAGAGGGCGCGGTCTCCCGCCGCCTTGTTCTCGAGCCGGGTAATGGCGATCTTCATCGCTACAACCTTCGTCCCGGTGGAATATGACTGTATCGTGGGACACGATTCGGTTGGTTTATCCCCGGCCGTTCCAACCGTTAATTAACGTGCTCTTCGGTATCGTGCTGGGGGCTGCCGTCGGTATCGGCTGCGGCGCCGTGAGCGGCCTCGTCCCCGGTATCCACGCAAACACCATGGCGGGTGTCCTCCTCTCGCTCCAGGCACTCCTGCTTGCCTGGTTTGATCCGTTGGTCATCGCCTCCGCGATGTTTTCCACCCTCGTTACGCACACGTTTCTCGATAACGTCCCGGGCACCTTCCTCGGCATCCCCGACGCCGACACATCGCTTGCGGTTCTCCCCGCGCACGCCCTCTGCCTCGAAGGGCGGGGAGAGGAGGCCGTCCGGATATCGGCCCTCGGGAGCGCCGCCGGCGTCACCCTCTCGCTCCCTCTCGCGCTGGCTTTCGTCCTCTTCCTCCCCGCCCTCCAGCCGGCGATCGACTGGGGTATCGGCCTCGTCGTCCTCGCGGTGGCGGGCTACCTCATCGTCGTCTCCGAGTCGCCGGGCTGGGCGCTCGGGGTCTTTTCGGTCTCGGGGGTCCTCGGGCTCTTCTCCCTCGGCTACTCCTTCCTCGCCTGGCCGGCGGGCGGCGAGTCCGGGGTGCTGATGCCTCTCCTCTCCGGGCTCTTCGGGATCGCGGTCCTCCTCAAGGCGTCGCACGGGGCCATGCCCGCACAGCACTTCACAGGCATCGAACTCCCCCGGGGTGCAATCCGGCGGGGCTCCCTGCTCGGTTCGGCTGCCGGCGCTCTCGTCGGCTGGCTCCCGGGCCTCTCGAGCGCCACGGCAAACGCACTTCTCACCTCGGTCGTCGGCTATGACTCCAATCCCCGGGAGTACATCCTTGCGACCAGCGCCGCGAACACCGTGAACGCCTTTCTCGGGCTTGCGGCGTTCTACGCCATATCCCGGACGCGGAGCGGGGTGATGGCGGCGATATCGGCGCTCGAGGAGATGCCGCCGGCCACCGCCGTCCTCCTTGCGGGCGCGATAGCCGCTGTCGGCGCCTACCTTCTGACCGTTCTCCTCTCGTCGATGGCCGGATGGTTCGGGGGCGTGAACGTCACGAACCTCAACTACGGCGTCATCGCCTTTGTCGTCCTCCTCTCCCTCTTCCTCTGCGGCCCGTTCGGGGGGCTCGTCCTTCTGCTCGCAACGGCGGTCGGCTATGTGCCGACTCTCGTCAACATCCGCCGGGTCTACTGCATGGGCGCGATCATGGTTCCCGTTATGGCCTACTCGTTCGGCCTTGCCTGATCGCCGCGTCAGACAAGCCCGAAGAGCAGGCCGATATATCCGGCATATGCGAGAAGCATCACGAGCCCCCACCCCCGCCGCACCTGCACCCGGGAGGAGAAGAACGGCAGGATGGCGACGGCAAACCCCAGCATGACGAAGACGTCGGCATACGAACCCACCGGTATCGGCAGGACGATCGCTGCGCACCCCATTACGAAGAGGACATTGAAGGTGTTGCTGCCGACGATGTTCCCGACCGATATCGCGCCTGCACCCCGCACTGCAGCGGTGAGGGACGTGGCGAGTTCCGGGAGCGATGTGCCCACGGCGACCATGCTGACGCCGATGACGAACGGGCTGATCCCGAAGGCGACGGCGATCCGGGTTGCGGACTCGACCAGCAGCCAGGAGCCGAGGATGACCGCGATAAGCCCGCCGCCGGTGAGGAGAACGTCGCGGATGCCCCGGCTCTCGAACGTCTCCTCTGTGACCACCCCCTGCCGCCACAGGACTGCCATGGTGAGGGCGAAGGCCCCGAGCATCGTGATTCCGGCGGGAAGGTCGAAGACGCCCCGGAGGGCGAGGAGCGCAAAGGCGACGACGGCTGCAAGCATCACGGCGACCTGTCTCATCCCGTGCGTCCCCTCTTGGAGCGCTTCGGGGTTGACGACGGCCACGACGGCGAGGACGAGGGCGATGTTCGCCACAGTGCTCCCGACGATATTCCCGAGCGCGAGGTCGGGCTCCGCTGCCGCGGCGGCCTGGAGGTTCACCACGAGTTCCGGGAGGGATGTCCCGAACGCGATGACGGTGAACCCGATCAGCGCCGGCGAGACCCGGTACCGGACGGCAAGCCCGCTCCCTCCGCCGACGAAGAAGTCGGCTCCCTTGATGAGGAGAAGGATGCCGACGACGAACTCCGGGAGGGAGGCGGCTACCTGCGAAAGCATCGTTGCAGAGTATGAGACGGCCCCGGATATCAGTTGCCGTCCGGTTCACCCTTATATCGGTCGAGCCCCAATACCGTACCATGCTACAGCGTTACTGGTTCGGAGATGTCGATGAGCAGGAGTGCCGGGCTGCCGGCACCGATCCGGCCGCGCTCGCAGAGCGGGCGGCCACGCTCCGCACCGGTATGGAGTCTTATGTTCCCATCGACTGGGAGGTTGCCCGGGACTGCGGAGTCGTCCGGACACGGGAGGAGTACGTCGACCTGCTCCGTTCCGTCTGCACCGCCCTTGCCCGGAAAAAGATCGCCCAATCATACCAGGGCCGCGACGTCGAGCTCCTCCAGATGGTCAGGATGCTCGACGAGCTCGACAACGTCATCAACCTCCTCCAGGAACGTGCCGCGGAGTGGTACCAGGTTACGAACCCGTCGTTCTCCCGGAAATACCGGTCGCTCCCGGCCCGGAAGATGCTCGGGATCATCAGGAAAGGCGCCCGGGGCGGTCTCTCGGACGCAGCCGAAGAGATCGAGCGGCTCGCCGGAACGAGGAGCCGCCTGATGCGGGAGGTCTCGGCCCGGGCCGACGAGGTGATGCCGAATACGAGCGCTCTCATCGGCGGGCTGGTCGCGGCCCGTCTCCTCTCACGGGCGGGAGGTCTGTCCGCACTCGCGAGGATGCCGGGGAGCACCATCCAGGTGCTCGGTTCGGAACGTGCCCTCTTCTCGCACCTCCGCGGCGGGACGCCGCCGCCGAAGCACGGGATCATCTTCCAGCACCGGCGGGTCCATAACGCTCCCCGCGAGGTGCGGGGACGGGTGGCCCGGGTGCTCGCGGCGAAGCTCGCCATCGCCGCCCGGCTCGACTACTACCGGGGAGAGGCGGTGCCGGAGTTCCTCAAAGACGCCCAGGTGCGGATCGACGAGGCGGGGGTGACGGCATGATCTGGCTCGGGAACGTGCTGGTCTCGCCCGGCGAGGGTGGGGTCTACGGGGAGCGGACGCTCGACGGTTACCGGGTCTGGGACCCCCACCGGAGCAAGCTGGCGGCGCTCTACACCCTCGGCGGCGGGATTGAACTCACCCCGGGGATGAGGGTGCTCTACCTCGGTGCGGCGAACGGGACCACGGTCTCGCACGTCGCCGACTACGTCGAGACCGTCTACGCGGTGGAGTTTGCGCCCCGGCCGATGCAGGACCTCCTCGAGGTGGCCCGCCGGAGGAGGAACATCGTCCCGATCATGGCCGACGCGAGCCGGCCGGAGGAGTATGCACCGTTCATGGAGGCGGTGGACCTGGTCTACCAGGACGTGGCGCAGCCCAACCAGGTCGAGATCGCGGAGCGGAACCTCGTCTTCCTCAAACCGGGAGGCCACCTCATCCTGATGCTCAAGACCCGGAGCGTGGACGTCCGGCGGGACCCGGCCGAGGTGCTCGCCGGGGCCCGGGCCGGGCTCGAGCGGCGCCTCAATGTCGCGGACGTCCGGTGGCTCGAGCCTTACCACCACGACCACGCCGCGATCGTCTGCTCCCGCCGGTGAGAGCATATATTATAGATGGCGAAACACCTTCCGGCATGGACCGAGTCGTCTTCAACCCGTTCTCCCCCCTCGCGCTCCTTCTCTTCTTCGGGCTGCTCATCCTCGTCGGGCTCGCCGTCATCGTCTTTCCGATCCTCTTCCTGACGGCGATCGGGGCGACGTTCACGAGGCTCGGGTTCTCCTGGTGGCAGGCGCTCCTTATCCTCTTCCTGACGCTTATCGGGAGTTTCATCAACATCCCGGTGAGGACGCTTGAGGGCCGGCCGGGGGTGCCGGCCTACGACCGCTACGCCGTGATGTACGGGCGGCTCTACCGCATTCCGCAGCAGGCGCCGCGGACGGTCCTCGCGGTCAACGTCGGCGGCGCCCTCATCCCGGTGGCGATATCGCTCTACCTGCTCTACGAGTCGGTCGTGATCAGCGGGGGCTACCTGCTCTTCGCACTCGCGCTCGCCGGGGTCGCGGTCGTGACCGTCGTAACAAAACTCGTCGCCCGCCCCGTGCCGGGGCTCGGGATCGCGACACCGTTCTTCATCCCGCCGCTCGCGGCGCTCTTTGCGGCGCTGATCCTCTCGCTCTTTGCGGGCGGCGTCCCGGCCGCGGCGGTGATCATCGCCTACGTGAGCGGGACGCTCGGCACCCTGATCGGGGCGGATCTCTTGAACCTCCACCATATCGCGGAACTGGGGGCGCCGACGGCGAGCATCGGGGGGGCGGGGACGTTCGACGGGATATTCCTGACCGGGATCATCGCGGCGCTGCTCGCATGAGGGGGCCCTTCGACCGGTCGCGATCACCGGCTCACGGGCATCCGGGGTGCTGCGGTGCCCGGGCGTGTCGCGATTTTGCTGTATGGTTGAACCTGGAAGGGCGGTATGGGCCCTTTCACTCTTCGTTCACCGACTGCAGAAAATGTTCAACCTCCTGTCTGAAGAGAGCAAAGTCGCCGATATGCTCCTTCAGGATTGAGAAGGCAAGCGCATCGTCGATTGCCCCGTAGCGGTGCACGACAATGTTCCGGAACCCTTTCATCGCTTTTACATTCTGCCGCATCTCCGGGGCGAGCACCCCGTGCTGCACGAGGTTGTCAAGGATGTTCTCATCGGTGCCGGGGACGCCGAGGTGGAGGTCGGCGTTTAAGATAGCGCATATGTCGAAGACGTTCTCGACGGCGTACTCGGTGCGCTTGTATACGCCGTCTTTTACGATGCCGAGCTGCCTGAACGAATCGGCTGAGTCGGGGAGGTGTTCTTTGACCATATCGACACTCTCGGTCATCTCCTGGAGTTTGATACGGATTGCCGCATCCCGGACCTTGCGCGTCACACCATCGCCTCCTTGCCGATGTAGTCGTACAACCGGTGCTTGAAATCGTCGAATTCCCGGATCGTCTGATACGCGACGTCGTAGAGGAACCGCTCGTCGGGACAGTAGATTACCTTTCCGCGGAGGACTTCCGTCCGGACATAGAGCGGCAGGAGAGAGAAGATCTGGATGTCGTAGCGGTCGTCGGGGAGTTCGGAGAGCGCTGCAAACCTGAACCGGGCTGCCTCCTCGCGGTCCCCGTCGTAGTAGATGCAGAGATCGAGATCAGACCCTGCCCTCGCCCGCCCTTCGGCAACGGAGCCATAGAGGATGATGAAGCGGACCTTCTCGAAACCCTCGACGGTCTTGAGCCGCTCAAGTGCGTGCCGGACAAAATGATTCACTCGCTCTCACCCCCCGGGGCGCGCCCGGAAGTTCTGTAGGTTCTAGATGGGGATCCCTCTCACATTAACGTTTCCCGCGGCGGGGGGGCCGGATCGGGCTGATCGCCTGTCTCACTCCCCCCGCAAGACCAATATCATCATCCGGGATCCCCGGGCAATTGTCCAGGATCAGGGTCGAGGAGCCCCCCGATTTGAGTCGGGGTAGTTGCCCCTCACAATCACAAAATATGTGAAATAAACCGCTACCTGGCGAGCCGATTCCATTCCTCACGGGAAATGTCCGCCTGCCGGAGGATGCGCACGAGCAGGTCGACACTGATCTCTGACCTATGTGGGTTTGGGATGGTCAGAACGAGATCCCCTTTTACCATGAATGGGTGTCTCCCTCCCCGGCAGGGTCCCTCGAATCCCAGGGCCTGAAGGTTCTTCACGAGTTGGTTCCATGAGATGGGCTGATCCTATGCTCCGGCACCCGTATCCACCCTGACGATCTCTCCCACAGTGCGGCCGGCGATCGGAGGTATCGGGAGGCCGCGCCGGAGCCGTATAATCAACCATTCGTCAATGACGCCGGCAAGGTTTCTCCTGCACTCTTCCAGCGTCCTGCCGGTTGCAAAGACCCCGGGAAGTTCCGGGATCTCTCCGTAATACGGTTCATCGTCCTCGATAATCTCGTAGTTGGCGTGTTCGAGTGCCGCGTTGATATACTCAAGGATCATTGCATACTTCAATGGAATTGCCCCCGCATATAGGATTTTGCTTTCCCTGGTCGAGCGGGATCACGACTGCTGCTATTGGGCCATTCGGTTTAGTATCGGTTATCCTCGGGGTGACCCCGATGCGGCAGGGACCCGATTCATTCCCCGGCACGGTCTTCCCAGAGCCCGGCAAAGACCTTCACCTGCCGGGTGTAGAAGTCCGCCGAGTCCTCCTTGTACTCGAGCGTCGTCGGCACATCGGGGTGCCGCCGGAGCCGGGCAAAGACCGCCGCAAGGTCGAGGCCGCCGTCGGGGTGGTCGAGTTCGAGGTGCTCGTCGGTGATCGAGCCGCTTCTGATGTTCGAGAGGTGGTGGAGGGCCACGTCGAGGGACTCGAACCGTTCCAGTTCCCCCGCGAACGAGAGGCGCCGGTGGTTTGCGGTGCAGGCGAGGTGGGGGAAGTCGAGGCAGAACCGGCCGATCCTGTTGCCGGCAAGAGCCGTGAGTTCCCCGGCGGTGTTGCCGAGGAGGGGGTAGCCGGCGTAGACGGCAGGGAGGTTCTCGAGGGCGAACCGGGGGTCGGCATGGCGGTCGAGGAACGCGGCGAATGCTTCCACGGCGGCAAAGCGTCCTCCGGGTTCGTACCGGCCTGCGTGGAGGACGATCGTCTCCGCGCCGAGGGTGTCGGCCGCTTCAAGGGCCTGGCTCATCGCCTCTTCAATATACGCCTCGATCTCCTTCGCCGGCCGGTCGTCGTAGGCGGTGGGGGCGCAGGGGTTGACGCCGTGGCCGTGGTGGGGTGCGTGGACGATCGAAGGGATGCCGGCCCCGGCGACCGCTGCAAGACGCTCCCTGAAGAGGGTCCGGGGCAGGGGGACGGCCTGCACCTGGATGTGGCGGATTGCGCCCTCTTCGTAGAGCCCCGCGAGCAGGGCGAGCAGTCGTTCGTCGTCGAGGCGCACGGCGCAACCGAGGTTGTAATCAGTCATATACCCCCCTTTGGTGTATGCGCTTTCAGGTGCCGGGAGAAAAAGGTTCGAGTAGCCCGGAGCAGATTCGAACTGCTGTCGCAAGATCCAGAGTCTCACATGATTGACCGCTACACTACCGGGCTATTGGGCTCTAAAATGTTGTTTGTGAATCCTAATTAACCTGACGGCTATCGGTCATACCCCGGACGAGCGGGGGCACTTCCCGCAGGCCCGGCAGACCTCGGCAACGGGCCGGATCTCTGTACCGGATTTGCAAAACGGCTCGATGTCGTTGAGATCCCGGCGGTAGTAGACGTGGGGGACGAGCGCGATATGCGTGTAGCGCCCGCAGGGCACGCCGAGCCGGTCCGCGATCGCCTTCTGGAGATGCACGAGCGCATACATATTGGAGCCGGCGGCGGAGAGGATGTCGTTGCTCCGGAAGACGACCTTCATCTGGAGTTTCCCATCCCGGAGGAGGCACTGGACGAGCTGCAGGCAGGGGCAGTCGTCGAGGTTCTCGTCGACGACCGGGTTCCATGTGATCGCGACCGCCCGCCGGGAGTTTTTGGCGGCAGCGAGTTTCCGGGCGATGTAGGCGATCTGGTCGACGTGGACGTCTTCGCTCTCCGGCGCGACCCGGAGTCGTTCGCCCCAGTCGAAGAGCCGCCGGTGGTAGTCGTACTCGAACTTTGCATCGGAGCCGTGCAGGAGGTTCTCGGCGTAGGCGTCCAGGAACCGCTGCTGGAACCGGGAGGCGGGGCTCGCCATGGGAACGCTTTCCGGTGACTCCACCTCGAGCGCGAGCTCCTCGCACTCGATCGTCGCCTCGTCGTTCTCGGTATCCAGCACCCATCCCTTCTCGAGGACGGTCCTGACCGCCAGTTCGTGTGCCCGTGCGAGCGTGGGGGCCCGAATGATCCGCATAGAGAGTAGTTGGCGGGCCGGGGTAGAAAAGGCTCCGCACTAGGGAGGGTCTTGTATATAGATGCTCCGGCAGGTGACGCCGACCGGGGTTGCTGGTCGGGTGCGGGTGGGACGGGCGCACCCGGCACTGCCTGCCGGGGGGTGCCGGCCGGGTGCGGCGCCGGGGGAAGATCACGCGGTTACGGGGCACAGGGAGCCGCGAGAAGGCCGGAAGTTCTTGCGTTAACCCTTGGTAAGATTTTTATCCTCGTATACCTATGAATCCCGGTGATCCGGGAATGAAGCGTGATCCTGGCGCATTCGGGGCGTTTTCCAGCATTGTGGTGCCTTTTCGGGACGCCAGATCCCCGGTCGACCACAAAGGATATATTAAGTGTTCCACAAATATTGTGACATATTCCGTGATTCGGAGTATAGAGCGTGGTGAACCCGTATTCGACGTCTGTCGAGTACCTCGCGTTCACATTCCCTCATGTCATCACAAATGGAGGTATAGTATGAAGAGTATGACAAAACTGATGATTGTCGCCATGGTCCTCGTGGCTGCGCTGGTCGTTGCACCGGCTGCAGCACGGACGATTGATACATCCGGCACAGTCATCTATGTAGGCGAAGAAAACCTTAACTTCGACTTAGGAGTAGAGGTCACGAGTCTTTCCCACTTCAGTGGCGAATCCGAGGACAATGTTATCATAGTAGGCACTCCGTTCAACCTGAATGCAGTTGACGTCGACGGCGTGTTCGGCACCTACTATGTGAACGGAGTCCTTACGGGTGACTCTGTCATCATCAGGAATCCCTCTGTGGTTCTCGATGTTATGCTGGCTCAGGAGGGCAAGACCGCGGCAGAGCTGAGAGAGTCCGTGAACAGCAGGACCGTCACGCGGACCAACGACGTGGTCTTCAAGCTGACCAACAACCTGATTGGTTTTACCCAGTCCACTGACGTCGTCGCTGGTACCAACAACATCAACATCGATGTTACCCTGCCCGGCGGCGGTGTGACCCGTCAGCTTGCCGGTGTGGGCCTGGCCAACATCGTTGCCAACGGCACGACCTTCTATTCCGATGAAGTCGCCCTGCAGAACCTCGAGGCCGGCACCTACACCGCTCAGGCAAAGTGGCCCAGCGCGGCTGACTTCTACGGCAAGGGCTTTGACTCCAACACCGTAACCTTCGAGCTCGCCACCAAGACGCTCGCCATCACGGCCAACAAGGACAACGTCGTCCGCGGCAACAGTTTCACCGTGACGATCACCGGCGAGTCCCTTAAGACCTACTACCTGTTTATCAGGGAAGTGGGTGGCCTCGCAGAGGAGGAGTACCCCTTCATTGTAGCGGGTCAGAGTGGCGTTGCTGATGCTCCCACTATCACCGGGGCCAGCCCCGTCGCAGCGAACGTTACGACCAACGCCGGCGGCACGCGGTCTGTCCAGTTCAACACCAACACGACGACCGACGACCGGCAGTACACCATCCGTGTCCAGGACCCGGTTACGAACTCCACCTACGACGAAGTCAAGGTGAGAGTTGAGCAGGGTGACGTCACCATCACGGCGTCCGGCACCGGTGTCTACTACATCGGCGAGGAAGTTACCCTCTCCGGTACCAGCACCGACAACGACACCGTCTTCCTCTTCCTGACCGGTCCGAACCTCAACAGCAACGGTGTCATGCTCACCGGTATGCTGGACGCTGTGATAAACGGCGATGCAAGCTCGTTCGACACGGCAGACGTTGAGAGTGACGACACCTGGTCGCTCAAGTGGAACACCGGCGACATCGAGAGATCTCTTGACGCCGGCGGCTACACGATCTACGCTGCCTCGAGACCCGTGGACAAGGCTCACCTCTCCGACGCCAAGTACGCCACGGCCTCCGTCCAGCTCCGGTCCGGATTCATCACCGCAACCTCGAGCGGCGCAGTCGTCGCGAAGGGTGACGACCTGACGCTCACCGGAACCGCACAGGGCGACCCCGGAACCGTTGCAGTCTGGGTCTTCGGCAAGAACAAGCAGATACTCGCCGAGTCCGCCACCGTTGAGGATGACGGCAGCTTCGAGTACGACATCGACAACACCGAGACCTTCTCTGCAGGCCAGTACTTCGTGGTCATCCAGCACCCGATGATGGACAAGATCTTCGGAATCGAGCCCGGTACGGGTGACGAAGAAGGATGGATCGTCGGCGCAGATGGCTCCGGCTTTACCGCGGTGAACATCGCACGGCTCCAGGCCTCCGATGCAGCGACCGCGCTGATCACCGCGCTTGACTCCCCGAACATTGACGACACCTACGTGAAGCTCACCTTCGTCGTCGAAGAGGCTCAGATCTTCATCGACGCGATCGGCGACAAGGCTGCGGGCAGCACGTTCACGATCACCGGCACGACCAACCTCGCTGTCGGCGACACGCTGAACATTGAGGTAACCTCCGCTGCGTTCCAGCCGACCTCCAAGAGCGAGGCCTCCGGCTTTGGCTCCGTTGCGGGCGTTACTGAAGTCCAGCAGGGCGACGGCGTGAACACCTGGTCCTTCGAAGTCGATGGATCCAGCTTCAAGCCCGACCAGTACATCGTCAACGTCGAGTCCATCGAGACCGACACGACCACGACCGCGACCTTCAACGTAGTCGAGGCAGTCCCGACAACTCAGGCTACCCCGACCACGACCGCGACCGGCGAGGTCACCCCGACCACCACCGCGACCACCGCGGCAACCCCGACCCAGTCCCCCGGATTCGGAGCACTCATTGCTCTGGCCGGCCTTGGTGCGGTTGCCTTCCTGGTCCTGCGTCGGGACTAAACCCTAACCAACCCTATTTTTTATTCAAGCCGATTTTAATGAGCGTTTTTGGATACGGGACGGAAAGCCGTATTCACATCCCGACCCATGGAGATGAGCAGCGCCGCTGGCCTGTCTCTGCCGCCAGCCGGTGGAAGGCGTCGCTTCGTATACGGTGCGTCGGGTCCGTCCAGTAGCGGGCTTAAGGCAGACACTACCTGCAAGGCTCCGCCCGATCAGCCGCCCTTAAGTAGTACGAAACCTCAATTTCAGACAGGATGGGGTTACTCACATGAAACTGACAGTAAAACTGCTCGACATCGAAAACCGGGGGGTTCTCCTCCACAGCACCGACGCACAGAGCATGCGGGTCCGCGACGGCGACCGCGTCCAGATCGTCGACGAGGTGACGGGGAAGACCGCCCAGGCCCACGTCGACACCACCGGGTCGCTCATCGAGCCGGGCGTCATCGGCGTCTACCGGCCGCTGAACGCCACGCTCGCCGTCGAAGAGGAAACTCCCGTCGAGGTCCGCGGCGCCGAGAGGCCGGCATCCCTCTCGCATATCAAGAAGAAGATGGATGGCGGCCGGTTTACCAAGGACGAGACGCTGGATATCGTCAGGGATATCGTCAGCGACACCCTTTCGCCCGGGGAGATCACCGCCTACGTCACCGCCTCCTACATCAACGGCCTCGATATGGACGAGGTGGAATACCTGACGAGAGCCACGGTCGAGACCGGGGAACGCCTCCACTTCACCCGGCACCCCGTCGTCGACAAGCACTCCATCGGGGGCGTGCCGGGGAACAAGATCACCCTCCTGATCGCGCCGATCATCGCCGCGAGCGGTCTTTTGATCCCGAAGACCAGCTCCCGCGCCATCACCGGCGCCGGCGGGACCGCAGACCTCATGGAGGTTCTCGCGCCGGTCTCGTTCCCGGCGATCGAGGTGCAGCAGATGACCCAGAAGGTCGGCGGCGTCATCGTCTGGGGCGGGGCCACGAACATCGCCCCCGCCGACGACAAGATCATCACCTACGAGTACCCGCTCCGGATCGACGCCCGGGGCCAGATGATCGCGAGCGTCATGGCCAAGAAGTTCGCCGTCGGCGCCGACCTCGTGGTCATCGACATCCCGGTCGGCCGGAACACCAAGATTGCAACGGCCCAGGAGGGACGGAAACTCGCCCGGGAATTCATCGAACTCGGCGAACGGCTCGGCATACGGGTCGAGTGCGCGTTAAGCTACGGGGAGTCGCTCGTCGGCCACACCATCGGTCCGAACCTCGAGGTGCACGAGGCGCTGGCCGTCCTCGAGGGGGCGACCGAACCGAACTCCCTGATCCAGAAGAGTCTCTCGCTTGCCGGGATCGCGCTCGAGATGGCCGGGAAGGCTGCACAGGGGCAGGGGGCCCAGGTGGCCGCAGATATCCTCCGGAGCGGCAAGGCGCTTGAGAAGATGCGGGAGATCATCGAGATCCAGGGCGGCGACCCGGGGGTGAAGGCCGGGGATATCGTCCCGGGAGAGTGCCGGTTCGACGTGAGGGCGCCGCAGGACGGCTACGTCATCGAGTTGAACAACAGCGCCCTCGTCACGCTCGCCCGGCTCGCCGGCTCACCCTACGATCACGGCGCGGGGCTTGAGATCCACGCAAAGAAGGGGACCCGGGTCAGGAAAGGCGACCCCATCTTCACCATCTACGCGGACCGGGATTGGCGGCTTGAACGTGCGATCGAGGTCGGCCGGACGCTGATGCCGGTGCTTGTGGAAGGGATGGTCCTTGAGCGTGTTCCCCCGGAGCGCTGGGTGTGAACCGAAGCACTCAAATTTCCGGCCGCAGTACACTCCAGCATGAAGAAAGGTCGTCTCATCATAGCCCTTCTCATCTCCTGCGTCCTCCTCTGCTGCACAGCGCAGGCGATCACCCTGCGCATCAGTGTGGTCGACGAGAAGACCGATGACGCGCTTGCCGGTGCCTCCCTATACGTCGACGGCGACTACGTGGGAAGCACCGCATCGGACGGTACCTACTCCTACGTCCATTCCGGAGAAAAGGACCTGTACCTGAAGGTTGTCAAAACGGGCTACCGCAACTGGGTGGATTACGTCGATTACGACGCGACCCGCGTCCAGATCGATATGCTCCGGGAGGACAAGACCCTCACGTTCGAGCTCTACGATGCGGGGACTCTGCAGCCGATCGTCGGTGCCGTGGTGCGGGTCGAGGGTGAAGATTACTCCGACTCGGAGGTCACCGGCAGCGGCGGGAGCGCGAACTTCCCGGTGAAGGCGGGTGAACTCTACAACGTCGAGATCCGCGCGTCGGGCTACTACGACCTCTCAAAGACCGTGCAGATGGAAAACAGCGCCAAAGTCGTCCAGTACTGGCTCTTTTCCAATAACCTCGTGGCGATTCAGGTCCGGGATGGTGAGACTTCCACGCCCCTCGGAGGCGCGGAGATTTATATCGACAACGCGCGCGCCGGGGTGACCGACGCCGACGGCAGACTGCCGCTTCATCTGGAGCGGGCGAAGAGGTATTCGTTCAGGGTCACGGCGGCCGACTACCAGCCTTACCAGGAAAGCCGCTATCTCGAGGTGGACGATGTTCTCCTTTCGGTGGACCTCTCGAAGTCGGCATACCCTGTATCGGTAACCGTCTTCAACGAGGCGACAAAACCGGTTGAGGGGGCCGAGGTCTACCTCAACGGGACGCTGCAGGGCAAGACAAGCCAGTACGGCAGGTTCACGCTCTCCGATGTCCATGCAGGCACCTACCTGATTGCGGTGAAGGCATCCGGGTACGAGGACTGGAGCGTGACGCGCCAGATCTCCGGACAGGGGGAGGATATCGTCGCCGAACTCGGTTACGACCGGGCGAGCGTGACCATCCGCGCGGAAGATTCCGACCGGAAAGCGGTGGCCGAAGCGGTCATTGTTATCGACGGTCAGGTTATCGGGGTGACCGACGGCCAGGGACGCCTCAATACGGCGCTCGTTACGAACAAGGCGTATGCCGTCACCGCCGCTCGTGACGGCTACCGGAACATCTCGGTCAATGCCGAGATCCCGCTCGGCACGACAGAGTTCACCGTCCCGCTCGTCATGGAGCGGGACTTCGGCATCTGGGTGCTCGTGGCCGGCGTCGGGGTTGTTGCCGTGGTCCTGCTCGGGGCGGTCGCGGTCGTGCGGCACAGGCGGGCCGGGCGGAATCAGGGCAAGTCACGCGGCCGGGACAGCCTGTAGGGCCTCCCGGGCTCGTTTTTTAGAACTTTTTGGAATCCTGGTCCGGGATGTTACGCTGTTTCCGGAGTCGGGCGGTGGGACTCAACCCGGGGAGAAGAGATATTTTTCAGATAGAGGTCATGGAATCTCTTCCTTCCGTCCGAGTATCTTCTCTGTCGAAAATCTGTTCATTTTGCGTGGATATGATTGTTCAATCAGAAAACGGACCCCTCAGATTTGCCCCCCTCCCTGACAACATTTATATATGATGATGTGTCAGGATGACATACGGTGGAATATGAATAGCTGGACATATGCGTGCCTGGCCGTCGGGCTGCTTCTGCTGGGGGTCCCGGCAGGTGCGCTGGTACCGGATAAAATCATAATGAACGAGACTTCATGGGTGACAGCGGGAAGTGGGGAGACCGCGACCATCATGGCATGGGTACTGAATGTTACCCCTGATGGCGATGCCCTGGTCCCGGGGGTTGCCGTCGATTTTGCAGTGGACAGCACATACGGGAGTATCTCCCCCGCGAGCGTGGTTACGAACAGTGAAGGAAAGGCGACGACATTCTTCACCCCCGGGACGCGCAGCGGGACCGCGATAATCACGGCGACGGTGTCGTACGAGGGACTGGATGAGCCCCTGACCGGAAGCGTCGAGCAGCAGATCGATCACGCGGCAGCGAACAAGATTGCCGATCTCTGCTACGAGCCGGAGGTGACCGCCGGGGAGACGACGGAGATCGTCGTCCTGGTGGTGGACAGGTATGGAAACCCGGTGGATAACAGGAACGTAACTGAGAATGTGAACTTCATGGTGGGCTCCCCCACAGGAGGCGCGGCGTTCATTGACGGTACGGATGAGATCTCGGTGCCGGTGGACGCTGATGGGAATGCCGTCGCAACGCTCCGGGTCGATGCGGCGGCGGGGGAGAATCTTGTCTGGATCCAGCCGCCTGCGCCGATTGGATTCTCCGGGAGCCGCAGTATCTCCATCGCCGGCGCGGGGGGACTGCCGGCCGGTATCACGCAGGCGGTCGTTCCGGGCAGCGGTTCGGTTCCGGCCGACGGGAAGACGAAGGTTTCGTTCACTTACACATTGCTGGACGAATACGGGAATCCTTCCGCGGGGCAGGGTCTCTGGGTGAACGCCACGCTGAAACGGTTGAGCCAGCCTGATGAGCAGGAGAGCCGTCTCCTCAAAACCAACTCGTTGGGACAGGTGATGATCACCTATGGCCCCGAGGACTCCGTCGGCATGGCCATCATCACCGCGACGGCGGCTGTGAACGCGAGCGTGAGCATATCGGAGGACGTCGAGTTCACCAGCACCGACCCGACGAACATGCTCCTCTCCGCAAGCCCACAGTCGATGCCGAGCCGGGATGTCAAACCCAATTCCGTCTCGCAGATCCGGGCCAAGGTGATGGATGTCAGGGGGAACCCGGTCGGGGGCGAGACGGTGACGTTTGAAATCGTTTCCGGATCGGTTGTTTACGATGGATACAACCAGACCGGGGAGCCGTATCTTGATGGGGACTCTGCCGTGACCAATACGAACGGGTATGCCGTCATCGGGTTCCACCCCGGTGCGTTCACGACCGATCCGGATGCACCGAACTGGAGCGAGACCGCGACCGGAACGGCGACCGTCCAGGCGACGTGGGGCAACGTCAGCCGGGATATCGAGCTCACCTGGAAGAACTACCCCTATCTCTCGGTGGAGACGGAAGTCTCCCCCGAGACGGTGGCAGTGAACGATACGGTCGACGTCACGATCCGGCTGAAGGGTGACGGCTGGGCGCTCCAGCCGGACCCGATCGACGTGGTGCTCTGCACGGATCGATCGGGGAGTATGCTTAGGGATAATCCCGACCGGATGCACTCGGTGAGAGAGGCGGCGAAGCAGTTTGTCGATGAAATGTCCGAGAACGATCAGGTGGGCCTTGTCACCTTCGGGAGAAATACCGGCGGATCGGATTGGATTAATGTCCCTGGAGAGAGTTCATTTCAGTCTCCTCAGAGTTATATCAACAATAATTACAACACACCGAAACAATATCTCGGCTATGCAACGGTAGATCTGCGGCTCACTAATGCTCTCTCCACAGTGAAAGTAGGACTTGACAATATCGTTCCTGATTCTGGAACGCCGATGCGTGCGGGGCTATACGAATCGATAAAGGAACTATGTGGGGCCGGGAGTTCAACCCCCAATTCCGACGCCATAAAAGCGGTCATTCTCCTTTCCGATGGAGATTACAATTGGTACGGTGATCCCTTGGCCAGAGGGGATAGTTCTACTTCGATTACCTATTATGATGATTGTGACTGGGACTACTATGGATTCAGCGATCTAACGGATGCCGAACAGAACCTTTCGATCTATGCTAGAAATAACAATATCACGATCTACTCGATCGGATATGCGGACAGCATCTCCACAGATGGGAAAGCCACTCTACAGAAACTTGCCGAGTCCACAGGCGGGGTATATTATGACGGCGATGCGGCTAACATAGGTGCTGTCTATACGGCGATCGCCGGCGAACTCAAGACCGAGGCCGGCGTCGACACCGAACTGGACGTTGTCTTTGAGAACATCGAGGTGAACACCGAGGTGTTCGAGTCCGGTGCCGACGTCTTCGACTATGTCTATGAAGACGGGGTATCGACCACCATCGAAAGCTGGATCGACAACGAGACGGCGCATCATGAGCTCCTCTATCTTTATACCCGCGACGACACGCCGAACTGGACCTCGGAAAACCCGCACCTCCCCTTTAATATCGGCACCGTGCGCCTCGGCCAGACCTGGGAGACGACCTTCAGGCTTGCGGTGAAGATGGAAGGGAACATCAACATCTTCGGCCCGAATTCGACAATCACGTTCAATGACGGCAACGACGGTACCGACTCGCTGACCCTCCCCGACACCTTCATCACGGCCCTTCCCCTGAACAACACCGGGATGGACTTTGCGGTGCTCAACATCACCAACCTCGTGTTCACCGGCGCAGAGCCGGTCGATGAGCTCCTCCCGGTCGCCTGGGACCTCAACTACACCGGTCTGTACAACGTGACGCAGGATGTCTTCTATTCCAACGACAACGAGTACACCTGGGTGAAATTCGACACGCTCAGCGCCACGAATGAGACGACGGGCGGAGCATCTACGCTGGACGTGCGGGGCCGCCCGCCCGGCGACTACGTCATCAGGGTCCGTGGGTATGCACCGGACACCGAGGATGCCTCGGCAAAGATCACTCAGAGTGTAACTGCCGGGGCGACGGGAAGCGCGTACATACGTATCCAGTGAGGGGCTCCGGCACCCCCACCCCCTTCGACCGGTTGGCTGCAGGTAGGCGGCCTCCACTGGAATACCCGTGTTGGTCTCTGATTCCTGCGGTTTCGCCCAGGTTAGATGACCGTTATCTCTTCTTTGAGGTTGAGCGAACTACGACGCCCTTACACGTTTATTGAATGTCGAGATCCGATCGTCTACGTTCCCGTACTACTTGGGCGACGCCGTGGGCTGCCGACAGGCCCTGGTGGCTAATCCCCCACGTCAACCACCTCCGCAACCCCCCTCCCGTGAGCCAGGGAACAGTTCTTTCCCCGCGGGGAAACGAATGCCCACGTATGCCGGACCCTGCTGCAAGGTTTATTCGGAATGAATGTTCTGGTTTCAAACAATTTTTACAAATAGCTAATATTTGTTGATTAAATCATTTAATTCAGATACAGATCTATTTTTCTCAACGAGATATGTTTATATACATGTTCAATCAAATGTCCCTCTCGATGCGTATGAAGGGATGGATGTGTGCATACATAGTCATTGCCGGGCTGCTCCTTCTTGTGGCCCCGGCCTGTGCCCTGGTACCCGATAAGGTCGAGGTCGGCACGAGCAGCGAGTGGCTGACGGCGGGGAGCAGCGAGACCGCGATCATCACGGTGCAGGTCTCAGACAGCACGACGGGCGACACCCAGTTCGAGGGGGCCGCCGTTGAGTTCGCGGTGGACAGCGCCTACGGCAGCATCACGCCCGCCGTCACCACGACCGGCAGCACCGGCATGGCGACGGCGGTCTTCACCCCCAGGACCACCAGTGGGACCGCACCGATCACGGCGAGAGTATCATACGAGGGGCTGGATGAGCCCCTGACCGGAAGCGTCGACCAGCAGATCGACCACGCGGCCCCGTCTGCGATCGCCAATATCTGCTACGAACCGGAGGTGACCGCCGGGGGAACGACGGAGATTGTCGTCCGGATGGTGGACCGGTACGGCAACCCGGTGGACAGCCGGCGTGAGGCCGAGACCGTGCACTACATGGTGGGCTCGCCAGCCGGGTTTGTGGATGGCGAGTCCTGCACGGATGATATCCTGGTGCCGGTGGATGCTTCCGGGAATGCCGTCGCAACGCTCCGCGCCGATACGCAGGCGGGAGAGAACCTTGTCTGGATCCAGCCGCCGGTGCCGCTCAAGAGCGATTATATCTCGATCTTCGGTGTGGCGGGACTGCCGTTCAGCATCACACCGGTGATTGCTCCGGCCAGCGGTTCGGTCCCGGCGGATGGGGGGGCGAAGGTTTCGTTCACCTACACCCTGTATGATGAGAACGGGAACCCCTCCGGCGGGCAGGGCCTCTGGGTGAACGCCTCGGTGAAGCGGGTGGGCCAGCCTGATAAGCAGGAGAGCCGCCTCCTCAACTCCAACTCACGGGGGGAGGTGATGATCACCTACGGGCCTGAAGACTCCGTCGGCGCCGCGATCATCACCGCAACGGCAGCCGCGAGCCCGAGCGTGACCAACACAACTCAGATAGAGTTCACCAGCACCGATCCGGTGAACATGCTCCTCACGGCAAATCCGCAGTCGATGCCGAGCCGGGATGTCAGGGAGGATTTCGTCTCGCAGCTCCGGGCCAAGGTGATGGATGAGAAAGGGAACCCGGTCGGGGGCGAAACGGTGACGTTCGAGATTGTATCGAGCAGTTTTGCACCCTACAACCAGACCGTCGCTCCGGCACTGGAAAAGCCGTCCGCCATCACCAACGCCGACGGGTATGCCATCGTCGGGTTCTACCCGGGTGCTTTCACGTTCGACGAGGGTGCGTCGGGCTGGAGCGAGACCGCGACCGGCACGGCGACCGTCCAGGCCACGTGGAACGGCACCAACCGGGATATCGAGCTGACCTGGAAGAACTACCCCTACCTCTCGGTGGATACGGCGGTTTCCCCCGAGACGGTCGCCGTCAACGGCACGGTCAATGTCACGATCCGTCTCCGGGGCGACGGCTGGGCGCTCCAGCCGGACCCGATCGACGTGGTGCTCTGCACGGACCGCTCGGGAAGTATGCTCAAGGACTACCCTGACCGCATGGTCCGGGCAATGGAAGCCTCCGAGCTCTTCAATACTCAGATGAACTATCCCCGCGACCATCTGGGGCTCGTCTCCTTCGGCAAAAACGGACAAACCGACCTTATGGGTTACGGTTATCATGAATGGCTAGGTAAGGACTACACCGATGACGATGATGCCACTTATCGTTGCACCCATTATCCCTCTGATCGTAAGGACTATGCTAACTATGCCACCGTTGACCTCCCGATGAGCAGTAATCCCTCAACAATTAACACGACCATTAAAGAGATGGTTCCTGATTGGGGAACCCCGATGCGATCCGGTATCTACAAGGCGATCAATGAGTTGAAAGTGAATGGGCGTGCCGACGTCGTGAAAGCCGTCATCGTTCTTTCGGACGGGGATTACAACCACTATGGCGATCCCCTCGCACGGGGAGAATCAAAAGGATCCTGGGCTCCATCGGAATTTGGGGATCTTACGACGAATTACCTCCCCTTTGACGGGCTTGGTGTAGGACGAATGAGCAACCAGAACATGTCGGTCTTTGCGGCGAGCAATGACATTCACATTTACTCCATCGCATTTGCAAGGGACATCACCGACGGGGGTAAACGAACTCTCAGGATTCTGGCGGAGTCCACCGGCGGGAAATACTATTATGCAGACAGCGGTGACGACCTTGCCGGGATCTACTCCGATATCGCGGGCGAACTCAAGACCGAGGCCGGCGTCGACACCGAACTGGACGTCGTCTTCCAGAATGTAGAGGTGAACGAGGCGTTTGAGTTAGGGGCCGACGTCTTCGACTACGTCCACATGGACGGGATCTCGACCACCATCGAGAGTTGGGTCGACAACGAGACGGGACACTATGTGATCACTCCCAAAAACACCGCCGACCAGACCGACGACTGGAACGACGACCACACCCTCCACTTCGACATCGGCACCGTGCGCCTCGGCCAGACCTGGGAGACGACCTTCTGCCTCAAGGTAATGATGGAAGGGAACATCAACGTCTTCGGCCCGGGTTCGACGATCACGTTCAACAACGGTACCGACTCGCTGACCCTCCCCGATACCTTCATCACGGCCTACCCCCTGAACAACACCGGGATGGACTTTTGGGGGCTCAATATCAGCAACCTCCGCTTCACCGGCGAAGAGCCGGTCGATGAGTTCCTCCCGGTCGCCTGGGACCTCAACTACACCGGTCTGTACGGCGTGACGGAGGAGGTCTTCTACTCCAACGACAACGAGTACACCTGGGTGAAATTCGACACGCTCAGCGCTACAAACGAGACGACGGGTGGAGAATCCACGCTGGACGTGCGGGGCCTCCCGGCCGGTGAATACGTCATCAGGGTCCGTGGTTATGCACCGGACACCGAGGACGCCTCGGAAAAGATTACTCTGAATGTAACTGCCGGGGCGACCGGAGGCTCGTATATACGTATCAAGTGAGAGGATTCGTACTTTTTTTGCAGGTGGGATGCGCCCCCGGAGACCCGGCGGCCCCTGAACCCTTCTCTTTCCGGGGCCTGTATCCCCCAAAGACACAGGATACCTGCAGGGTTCGCTGCCCGGGCGCCTCCCGCCAGGCGAATACCCGATCCGGGTATGGACGATGCACCCGATGGCCGGCCTGCTCTTCACACCCATCCGGGTCGGAGAGCGGCACAAGGCGCACATCCGGATCATGCAACGATGTTCTGGTGCGCGTGATCCGCGCACCCGAAAGAAATGACGGACCCAGCGGGAATTGAACCCGCGTCCTTGGGTTCGAAGCCCAAAAGGATGTCCTCTACCCCATGGGTCCCCTCATGGGTTTCTATCATAAGTTATTAAGCGTTTTTGTGCCAGTACAGTATACAATGATCATCTCGTCCAGCGAAATCGTTCGCCGGCTCCAGGACGGCGATCTCGTCATCGAGCCATACCATGGTGCATCCCAGCAGCCAGCGTCCTACGACCTCCGGGTGGCCGAAGAGACCGTGCTCCCGCGCGGCGCATGCACCCTCGTTCCCTCGATCGAGTGGGTGGAACTCCCGAAGGACCTCGCGGCAACCCTCCGGTGCCGCTCCTCGCTCGCCCGTCGCGGCGTCCTCCTCGGCGGCGGATTCGTAGACCCGGGGTTCCGCGGCCAGCTGACGCTCTGCCTGACGAACACCGGTGCGGAGGAGATCCGCCTGGCAAAAGGCGACCGGATCGTGCAGATGATCCTGCAGGAAGTGCGGAACGGCGACCGGCTCTACCAGGGCAGGTATCAGGACAGCGAAGGCGCGGTGCAGACACGATGAGTCCGTCGATACGTTCGGAACGGAAATACCTTGAGATCCTGCGGATCCTCGCGGAGTCGCACGAACCCCTGGGCGCGAAGAGGTTAAGCGAGAAGATGGCCGAACGGGGATTCATCCTGAGCGATCGTGCCGTCCAGTACTACCTCCAGTATCTCGACGAGATGGGGTTTACGGAGAAGGTCGGGAACCGGGGCCGTATCCTCACCGAGGCGGGGATCGCCGAGAGCGAGAGCGCGCTCGTCGACGAACGGATCGGGTTCATCATATCGAGGCTCGAGCAACTCGCCTTCCGGAGCACCTTCGACCCGGCGACCGGAACGGGAAGCGTCGCCTACAACCTCTCCTTCGTGCGGGAGGAAGACCTCCAGGCCGTCACGGCAGCCTTCGACGAGGTGGCAACAGCAGGCTACGGGTTCCTGAACACCTACCGGATCGTCGATTCCGACCCGCGCATACCCGAAGGCCATGTCGGGATCATGACGGCCTGCAGCGTCACCCTGGACGGCGTCCTCCAGAAGATGGGTATCCCGGCGAGGCTTGAGTATGCCGGCAGGATTGCCGTCGATGAGAACGGCTCCGCCGGGTTCCTCGATCTCCTTGGCTACCGGGGGACATCGGTCGACCCGCTCCACCTCTTCATATCCGCCGGACTCACCTCGATCAACCGGCTGGTGACGAACCGGGCCGGTGTAGGGCTTGCAAACGTCCGTGCGGTGCCTGCGGCCGCGCGGGGCCGGGTGGAGGAGGCCGCCGGCCTGATGACGGAGTGGGGTTTCATCTTCCCCGCCGGAGGAGGCATCGGAGAGTTCAATCTCCCCAAACACCCCTACCGGCTCTCGGTCGTCGCGTTTTCCGGCATGAACATGGTGGGGAACGCCATTGAGAAGGGCTATGTCATCAGGACCGATATCGGTGCCGGAACCATACCGTTCGAACGAATAGCGGACGCTACCGGATCCAGGTGATCCCGTCGTCCGGGTCGTCGTCCGGTTTCTTCTCCCCGTCTTTGCTCTTCTGTCGAGCGGCCGCGTCAATCACCTCAAGTCTCCCGCGCGAGGGGTCGACCTCCTTCGGGCGGGGACCGGGCCGGCCGAATCCCCGACCTGTCTGGTCCATCTGGGCATCCTTCGGTGTGGGGGCCGTCCCGCGCATGCGCAGACCGAACTCCTCGAAAAGGGCGTCGCTCGGCCGTTGCATCCCGCGGTCGAGCGCGACCTTATCGCCGGTGAACACCCCGTCCTTCGGCCGCTGCGTCCCGCTGTCCAGCATCACCGTATCGCCGGCGAGCGACCCGTCCTTCGGGCGCTGCACCGGTTTTAAGGATGCGGAGTATGTTATGGCATCGTCTTTCGGGGCGGCCTTATCGATGCTGATCCCCTTCAGGCCGAAGGTGGAGTTCTTCGGCGCAGGCACAGACGAGGTGACCGAGGCGGACCCGGTGAGGTCAATCTCCCTCCCGCCCTGTTTCGGGGGGAGGATGACGGCGCCGTCGTCCTGTTGCTTCCCGGCTCTCGGGAGCATATCGATGGTATCGTCCCTGCGCTTCGGGCCGCTCCCGCCGCTGCCCGGGAGCATGATCATCTCATCCCTCTCTGGTGTAGAAGGTTCCTTCATGTATCCACTCTCCTCCAGAAATGCTGATTCGATGGGGGAAGCAAAGCCCGGGGCATCGTCCTCCTCCGGCACCCCGGCGCCGGCACCCGATACCCCGGCCGCTTCCTCATCGTGCAGCCGCGCCTCCTCTTCGGCCCTCAGTCGTTCTTCCTCGCATTCAAGCCGGTATTCCGTCCGGATATCCCGGAGTTCCTCGACGCGGGGGATGTTGGAGAGTCCCGAGAGCACGATGATGATCCCGACAAACGATGTGTTCTTCACCGGGTAATCGCCGGACCGCATCTCGAGCCCGGCGATGCTCCGGTCGATCCACTTCCGGACGGTCTGAAACCCCTTCATCGAGAGTTCGGCCGAAGGCCCGGCGATCAGCACCAGTGCCTTGTCGGCGCTCGTGAGGTCGCAGGGAACCGATACCTCATCATAGACCGCTTTTTTGGCGAGTGAAATGATCCGGGCGGCCTTCTCCTGCGACCCCTCAATGAAGTACTTCAGCGACTGTCGCCGGTGGAGGAAGTTCAGCCATCCGGTCGGCAGGCGTTCGGCGGCGTAGCCGACCGCTACGAAACCGTTTCCTTTCAGGGTGTTGAGGACCTCTCCGGCATCCAGGACGATCTCGGCGACGTCGAGCCCGAATTCGTTGAACTCTCCGGCACGAAGGAGCAGGCCGATCTGCCGGGCAATCCGCTCGTTGAGCATGTTATACTGCGATCGCGGGTCGGATGCCCCGGGGGTCTGGCGCAGCTGGCTCATGACGCCGGTGTTCTCAGCCTCGGCCGCAGCTATGGCCGCCCGGATCTTCTGCGACCAGGTCTCGTTGTCGAAGAGAATGACGGCATCGGCGAGCCCCTGGAGCACGTCGAGGTCGTCGGCGGCCTTGGCCGAGACCCGTTTCCCCTCCTCCAGGCACGGCAGTATGGCGAGAGCGAAGATCGGCTCCACGTAGGACTTCCGGATCTCTTCGATGATGGGCGGCGCGATATCGATGACGCTGCCCCCGAGCCCGCAGCAGAGGAGGATGGCGTCGATCTCCATCGTATCCAGACTCTGGAGCCGGGTCATCACCTCCTCGATGTCGATCACGTCCGTGACCTCGGCGTGATCCGCGATATCGACCCGCGGGAAGAAGATCCTGGCCGGGTCCGGGAGGTAGCGGAGTTGCAGCAGGGAGTTCGGGTCGATGTCGATTGCTACCGCATTCATGCAGCAGATCCTGCTTCGCCGGTCGTGGTCGTAGAGGTTGTCCACAATCCTTGACCCGGCGCCACCTAACCCGATCGTCAGCACTCGCATAACGTTGTACTCCCTGCCTGGTACCTTCGCATGCCCGGAGCGGCCTGTGCCGCGAAAAAGGCATGCAGATCACCCCAAACTACTGATGAATATGTGGGCGGACGGACATATATATTTCTGTACGTTACAGGGAGGGCGGAAGCATACCCGTTCGCAAAAACCCCTTACTTAAACATTCCGGTTTATCTATGCCACGCTGGAGCCCCCTGCAGGATAAGGGGAAATACTCACCAGATGTCCTTGAGAACCCGTTACGCCTCTCCTTTTGGCACTACCTGTGCGGTACGTGTCGATTGGCGAGCACAAAATGATAATATATATAACTCTCTGCACGTAACTACTCAATGAGGTGCATAGCCTTGACTACATATGGAATTGAATTTGTGCCCGGAGCAATCAACGTCAAGCAGGTGGTGAACTACACCAAGCTCGCAGAGTCGAAGGATATTGACTACGCTTGGATCACCAACCACTACAACAACCGTCATGCATACCCGACCCTCGCCATGATCGCGGCAAACACCGACTCGATCAAGATGGGACCCGGTATCATGAACACGTTCACCGACACCCCGGCAGCCATCGCATCCTTCATGGCTACCTTAAACGAGATCTCCGACGGACGTGCAGTCCTCGGTATCGGACCCGGTGACCTCTCGACCCTCCCGAAGCTCGCGATCGACCCCGTAAAGCCCGTCGGCCACTTAAAAGAGGGCGTCGAGCAGATCCGGAAACTCCTCGCCGGTGAAGAGGTCAAGAAGACCGGCAACATGGAGTTCTTCGACTACGACGGCGCCAAGCTGACCGGCGTCACCCTGCCCGGTAAGAAGGGCATCCCGGTCTACATCGGTGCCCAGGGTCCCAAGGTGCTCGAGCTCGCCGGAACGATCGGCGACGGCGCCCTGATCAACGCCTCGAACCCCAAGGACTTCCAGGTCGCCATCCCGATCATCAAGAAGGCGATGGAAGCAGTCGACAAGAAGAAGTTCGACGTCGGCGCCTACACCGCCATGTCCATTGACATGGACGAGAAGAAGGCCCGGAACGCCGCAAAGATCGTTGCCGCATTCATCGCCGCCGGCTCCCCGCCCGACCTCCTCAAGCGCCACGGACTCAACCTGGACAACGTCGCGAAGATCAAGGAAGCGCTCGGACGCTTCGACTTCAAGACCGTCGGCGGACTCGTCGGCGACGCGGAGATCGACGCCTTCACCATCGCCGGAACCCCCGACATGGTCAAGCAGAAGTGCGAAGACCTCGCAAAGTCCGGAGTTACCCAGATCATCTTCGGCTCGCCGCTCGGCCCCGACATGACCAACTCCATCCGCCTCCTCGGCAAGTACATTGTCTGAGGCGGGAAAACACCCATCATCTTTTTCTTGGTTACAACTGCACCGCCGGATACCTCATGCGGTCCGGACCCCCGGGTGTTCCCGGTTCTTCTGAGCGTTTTTGCACTCCATCCTGGCTTTTGATCAGTGCCGTCCGGCAATCCTGACAGGGTTTTATACGGTCGGCACTCCAACCGGAGTATGAGGGGCATGTTTACCATTCGTGAGATCCGAACCGAACGGGGGGTTCTCCAGTACCGCCGGGAGTCGCTCACCGGCATCCGGTGCCGGATCAGTCCCGTCCGGGTTGAGAGGCAGATCGACACCGCCCCTGCCATGCCGGACTCCCGCGACGGCTGCCCGTTCTGCCCCGATGCCATAGCCGTCTCCACCCCGACGTTCGAGGACGGCAGCCGTCTCCGGTCCGGTGAGAGCGTGACGTTCCCCAACCTCTACCCCTTCGCAGAGCGTCACGTGGTTACGGTGATCACGCCCGATCACGCGGCCGGCAGGTTTGAGAAGAGGTGCCTCGCCGACGCCATATCCGGCACGGCAGAAGCCCTGGGCCGGGCTCCGGGATACGCGAGCATCAACTGGAATTACCTCCCGTCGGCAGGCGCGAGCATCGTCCACCCCCACCTGCAGGGCATCGCCGACCCGGAGCCCACCCGCCTCGCGGACCTCTACATCACCGGCGGCCGCCGGTACCTCGCCGACCACGGTCGTCTCTACTGGGAAGACCTGGTGGAGGGCGAGCGCTGCTCCGAGCGGTTCCTCTTCGAGGACGAGATCTTCTGGTCGGCAAACCCCGTCCCCCTCGGTGAACGGGAGGTGCGGGGAATCCTTCCTGTGTCGACGCTTGCCGAGTTCGGGCCGTACATAGGGCCGCTGGCCGACGGGATCCTCCGGGTCATCGATTTCTACCGGTCCCTCGGCACCCATGCCTTCAACGCCTCGATCTTCTTTGACGCCCCGGGGAAAGGGGGGCAGGGCCACCGTGCTTTCTGTTCCATCATCGCACGGTTAAACCCGAACAGCCTCTCCATGTGCGACTCGGCGTTCATGGAGCGGCTGCACCTGGAGCCGGTCGTCCTGACGCTTCCCGAGGCCCTGGGCGCGCTCTTTCGGGAGAAAGGTTGATTGCGTGCCGGCGTTAACTCCTCATAATGACAGAGCCGCGCGGATTCCTGGTCGGCGGAGAATGGCGAACGAGCACCGAGATCCTGGAGGTTCGTTTCCCCTACACCGGGGAGACCGTCGGGCGGGTCTGCCTTGCCGGGAGCAAGGATGTCGAGGACGCCCTCCGTTCTGCGGAGAGTGATTTCTCCCTCACCCGGCGCCTTCCTGCTCACCGCCGCTCGGAGATCCTCTATGCCCTTGCCGGTCTCATCCGGGAACGGTCTGAAGAACTCATCGGGACGATCGTCCTCGAAGCGGGAAAGACCCGTGCTCTCGCAGAGAACGAGGTTTTGCGCGCGAAAGCAACGATCGAAGTCTCCGCCGAGGAAGCGCGCAGGATCGACGGCACGATCCTCCCCCTCGACTGGAACGCGGCCGGCGAAGGGCGGGTCGGCTGCCTCCGTCGGTTCCCGCTCGGCCCGGTGCTCGCGATCACGCCGTTCAACTTTCCGCTCAACCTCGCCTGCCACAAACTGGGGCCGGCCATCGCCGCCGGAGACTCCGTCATCCTCAAACCCGCGTCGGCAACCCCGATCTCCGCGCTGATGCTCGGCGAGATGGCGCTCGAAGCCGGGTTCCCTGCCGAAGCGATCAGCGTCGTCCCCTGCCGTCCCGACGTCGCCGAACGGATGGTGCGGGACGGCCGGATCGCGTGCGTGAGTTTCACCGGGAGCCCGGCCGTCGGGTGGCACCTGCGGGAGATTGCCGGCCGGAAACGCGTCGGGCTGGAACTCGGCGGCAACGCGGCCGTGATCGTCCACTCTGACGGCGATATCCCCTTCGCGGTCGGCCGTATCGTTGCCGGCGGGTTCTCGAACGCCGGCCAGACCTGCATCTCGGTGCAGCGGGTCTATCTTCACCGGCCGATCTATGATGAGGCGCTCGCGCTGCTCGTCGACCGGGTCCGTGCCCTTACAGTCGGCGACCCGCGCGAGCCCGGCACCGACGTGGGGCCGATGATATCGGAGTCCGCCGCTCGAGCGGCGTTTGCGAAGGTGCAGGAAGCGGTGGAGGGGGGCGCCGGGGTGCTCGCCGGGGGAACCCGCAACGGGCCGTTCGTCATGCCGACGGTCCTTCTCGATACGACAGCGGAGATGCGGGTGAACCGGACCGAGGTCTTCGCCCCGGTGGTGACGGTCACCCCCTACGATACCTTCGAGGAAGCGATCGCACTCGCGAACGACTCCGAATACGGACTGCAGGCGGGTATCTTCACCCACGATGCTCGGCGGATCGCACAGGCGTTCGCCGAGCTCCGTGTCGGCGGCCTGGTGGCCAACGATGTCTCAACGTTCCGGATGGACCACGCCCCGTACTGCGGGGTCAGGGGATCGGGCATCGGGCGCGAAGGACCGAAGTATGCAATCGAGGAGATGACGGAAGAGCGGATGATGGTCTTCTCTCCGTAGGCGGCGAGATCCATCCGGATCCCCTCTCTTGTTCCTGAAATCCTTTATCTCGGGCCGTTTCTACCTGCGGAGTTCGCGCACCCGGTGTGTGGGACTCGTTCGAACCCCGCAGCCTCAGGAGAGGATCATATGAAGCGAGAGCCGATTCGCTGCCGGGAAGATGCGAAAAAAAGAAGTGGTGTTGGATTTACTCGGGCTTGCTGACGAGCGTCGTCTTGGAGACGATCTCGCCGGTCTTCTTGTGCGGCTTCCGGATGACAGCGTCCATGCCCTTGTCGAGGGTGCGGGCCTCCTCGCAGAGGAACATCGCCTGGCGCATCATCTCGTGGGCGCTCGCGACGATCGGGATGTATTTCTCCCACTCCTTCGTCATGAAGCAGCCCTTGACGTTGACGCCTGCAACCGCCTGTGCGATCTCGTAGGCAGCACGGGCCTTCGCGAGCGCGTAGGGGTTGGTGAACTCGCCTTCGACAGCCTTGTCGGAGGTCATGACGACTTTCGGCAGCGCGAGGTCCGCGCCCTTCTTGCCCGCCTTCACCTGGTCGATCACCTTGTCGAGTTCCATCTGCATCTTGCGGAACGCGCCGGTGAGGGCAAGCACCTTGACGAGGTTCCCGTTGTAGTCCGCCATCTCGATGGGGTCGAGGAACTCACGGCGGGCGCCGATCATGGCGTCGGCCTTCATGATGATGTAGCCGAAGTTGCTCGCCTTGAGCGCTTCGAACTGCTCCTTCTTGGTAGTGACATCGTCGGTGATGACGACGCAGGGGATTCCGGCCTTTGCAAGGTCCTCGCGGGCCTGGGTGGGTCCGGGGAGGACGCCGTTCGGTGAGACGACGACACAGAAGTCCGGGCCCCATGCTTTCATATTGCTGACAACACGGTCGATATCCTCGGGCTGCAGCTTCGTACCGGAGGTCGCCATGAAGGTGATGATGTCCTCACGGTCGGCGCGCTCATCGAGAAGGAGTTCACCCATTACACCACTGGCGATATTTCCCAGTTTCGCAATTCCTACTTTAACAACCACTTTAACACCTCTCAAAATTTGAGAACACGATAGTATCGCCAAGTTCTCATATAAACGTTTTGAAACGCCCCGCAAATCCTGCCCGGAGATGGAGCGGTTAAGGAAAAGTGTTTAAATTTACTCCGTCCATATATATCTGATGAAACAAGGTCTGCTTACCGATCGCCAGAAAGAAGTGCTGCGTTACCGGAAGAAAGGGTTGACGCAGCAACAGATCGCAGAGATCATTCATACCTCAAAGGCAAACGTCTGCACCATCGAGAAGGCTGCTCTCGAGAACATCTCGCGTGCACGTGAAACGCTTGAATTCCTCTATACCCTTGACGCCGTTCACCTCTGCACGCTTCAGAGCGGCCTCGACCTGCTCAAGGCCCCCGAGATCATCTATGCTGAAGCCGAGAAGAAGGGATTAAAGGTCAAATACGACACGATCTCGCTCATTAACAGGCTCAGGGACGCCAACCCCGAGCGGTTCAGGGGGAGGCAGGTCCGCGAGGACGTTGAGATCTATATCAACAAAGACGGCGACCTGTATTTCGGGTAATACGGTTTCCCGGGTGCGCGCATGGCTCTCGTGTCGGAGCGGGAGCCCCGCGGAGGATCTCTCCCGGTCGTACGTCTGCGAACGGGGCCTTTGCAGCCCTTCATTCATCCCCCTGACCGCTCAGTTCGGTGAACCGATGCCGCGCCTGCAGCAAATAGTCGTTTGGCGTAAATTCCCGGGAAATCCGATAACAAGGTTTATATCTCATTTTAAGTAATGTTTAAGAAACCGCTCTGCACAATTCCGTCCGGACCCGGGAGGCAGCCGGCACCTCACGTGCCTCTGATCCCCGGGATCTCTCCGGTTCCGCAATATACGCGGAACAGAGACCCGCGGCGGGAGGGTGCGGAAGGTACCAGACAAAGCGAAGGTCGAACCCTCCTCACGGAGGGCCGATGTCGATATGGAGTTGTGCTCGTCACAACGGGATGACAGGAGCTGGATCTGATCGAGACGTTGGGCCAACGCCAGTGCAGCGCGCCCGGTTCCGGGAACACTCTTCCTGGAAACGTCGGAGAGTCAGGATCTATTGGCGACGACTGGAATGCACCCGGTGCACACCGGGACGGCAGCGGAGAGGGCGATCGAAACGCGCAGAGACGGATGTCTCTGTTGATCCTCACGCTCCGCTGCCTCCATCAACTGTTTCCCCTGACACCCGGGCGTTAATGCCTGGGTGTTCGATATCCTGCCCCGTACGGGTTCGCCAGAAGGCCTATCGTGCCGGCACGTCCGGCACGGGGCCCGGCGCATGCATCGCCCTGCAGCAGGCCTGCAGTCGATGCATCACGCTACAACGCACGAAGGGTTGATTGAAACATGCCGAAGATTAACAGACCACGCAGAGGATCCCTCGCGTACAGCCCGAGAAAACGGGCAAAAAGCCCGGTTCCCCGCTACGGCTCATGGCCGGAGTATACGGGAGCCCCGGCCGTCCAGGGATTCGCAGGGTACAAGGTGGGGATGACCCACGTCATCATGGTCGATGACCACAAGAGCAGCCCCACCGAAGGCAAGGATGTGATGGTGCCGGTGACCGTGGTTGAGGTCCCGCCCATGCGGGTGGCAGGCGTGCGCGCATACAGTGAGGACACCTACGGAAAGCATGCGCTGACCGAAGCGTGGACGACCGACCTCGATGAGGAGTTGTCCCGCCGCATCAACGTCCCGAAGAACCACGACACCGCCGCCGCTCTCGACGCCATCAAAAACGCAGTCGGCGAAGGCAGGGTCGCGGAACTCTACGCTCTGGCCTACACCCGGCCCATGGAACTCACCGGCGTCCCGAAGAAGGTCCCCGACCTGATGGAGATGCGGATCGCCGGCGGAAGCCTTGACGACCAGGCTGCTTACGCTGCCGAGATTCTCGGGAAGGAGATCACGATCTCCGGCAACCTCGAGGTCGGCGAATACGTCGACGTGACCGCAGTTACCACCGGCAAGGGCACGGAAGGCCCCGTCAAGCGCTGGGGCGTCCAGGTCCGGAAGCGGAAACACTCCCGCGGCGGCAAGAAGCGTCACATCGGCAACCTCGGTCCGTGGCACCCGCACCATGTTCGGTGGCAGGTCCCGCAGTCGGGCCAGATGGGCTACCAGCAGCGCACCGAGTTCAACAAGCGCATTTTAAAGATCGGCACCGATGGCGACGACATAACGCCGGCAGGCGGATTCCTGCACTACGGCCTTGTGCGCGGTCCCTACGTGCTGATCAAGGGCTCCGTCCCGGGACCGAACAAGCGGCTGGTCCGGATACGCTCCGCGATACGGCAGGGTGAACACACCGTCCGCACGCCGACGATCAGTTTCGTCAGCGCGCAGAGCCAGCAGGGGTGAGCAGCGATGAAGGCACAGGTTCGAACACTGACAGGCGAGATCGCTCACGAGATCGATCTCCCGGAAATCTTTAACGAAGCGTACAGGCCCGACCTGATTAAGCGGGCAGTCCTCGCGCTCCAGAGCACCCGGTTCCAGCCGCATGGGACAAACCCCTATGCAGGCATGCGCACCTCGGCAGAGTCCTGGGGCAGCGGCCGGGGTGTCGCTCAGGTCCCCCGCTTAAAGAACGGCAGCAGGGTGGCCCGGGTGCCGCAGGCAACCGGCGGGCGTGCAGCGCACCCCCCGAAGGTCGAAAAGATCCTCGTCAAGGAGATCAACCGGAAAGAGAAACAGAAGGCCTTCCGGTCTGCCGTCGCAGCCAGCACCTACCAGGACCTCGCCCGGGAACGCGGGCACCTCTTTGAGGGCGATCTCCCGCTGGTCTTCGAGGACCGGTTCGAAGAGATCACCCGCACAGGCGATGTCATCTCGGCGCTCTCTGCGCTCGGTGTCTATGCCGATGTCGAGCGGGCGAAGAGCAGCAAGAAAGTCCGTGCAGGGCGGGGTACCATGCGTGGCCGCCGCTACAAGCAGCGCAAGAGCGTTCTCATCGTCACCGGGAGCGAGCCGCTCCGGGCAGCCCGGAACCTTGCCGGCGTCGATGCCGTGACGGTCAACCAGCTCAACACCGAACTCTTGGCCCCCGGCACGCAGGCAGGACGCCTGACGATCTGGACTGAGTCTGCAATCAGGAGACTGGAGGAGTTCTCATGATACTGAAACACCCGTTCGTTACTGAAAAAGCAACGATGATGCTCGAAGGCGAGAGCAAGCTCCAGTTTATCGTGCAGAGGGATGCCACCAAGCAGGGGATCAAGCGTGAGCTTCAGTCGATCTTCGAGCAGGAAGTGACCTCTGTCCGCACAATGATGACCATGAAAGGCGAGAAGAAGGCCATTGTAACGTTTGCGGATGCGAAAGCGGCTGAAGAGATCCTCAGCCGGCTGGGAATAATGTAAGGTGAGTGACGATGGCACATCGAATTATTGCACAGAGCCGTGGAAAAGGCGGCCCGTCCTACCGTGCACCGTCGCACCGGTATAAGGCCGAACTGCGGCACGTAGGGAAGAATGACGCCCTGGTATCCGGGGTCGTCATCGATATCGAGCACGACCCGGCACGCCACGCACCGATCGCTCTCACCAGGATCGAGAACGGCGAGAAGATCTACGTCCTCGCCACCGAAGGACTCGGTGTCGGAGATACGGTCTCCTGGGGCCCGGGTGGCGCGGTGAAGAACGGCAACACCCTGCCGCTCCGGGAGGTCCCGGTCGGTGCATACGTCTGCAACATCGAGGCCAGGCCCAACGACGGCGGCAAGTTCGTCCGCTCGAGCGGTGTCCAGGCCCTCGTCATCGGTAAGGCCGATGACGGCAGGGTCGGTGTTCGGATGCCGAGCGGCAAGA
Source organism: Methanoculleus oceani (assembly GCF_023702065.1). Taxonomy (NCBI): domain Archaea; kingdom Methanobacteriati; phylum Methanobacteriota; class Methanomicrobia; order Methanomicrobiales; family Methanomicrobiaceae; genus Methanoculleus; species Methanoculleus oceani. The sequence continues at coordinate 866,159 of NZ_QFDM01000001.1, forward strand.
ACAAGTGGTTCAACGGTGCCTGCATGGCAACCGTCGGTATCGTTGCCGGCGGCGGACGGGGCGAAAAACCGTTCGTCAAGGCAGGAAAGAAGCACTTCCACGTCCGGTCCTCCTCCGAGAGGTGGCCTCGCGTCAAGGGTGTCTGCATGAACGTCATCGACCACCCGTTCGGCGGCGGTGGACACCAGCACTGCGGACGCCCGAAGACCGTATCCCACGGTACGTCCCCCGGCAGGAAAGTAGGGCATATTGCGGCCCGGAGAACAGGCAAGTGGAAGAAGTGAGGGGTGAAGCATGGCAAAGAAGACACAGAAGCGAATGCCGCGGCGGCGTGAGGAGTTCACCTATCGCGGTCATTCCGTTGAAGACCTGAAGCAGATGGCTCTCTCCGAGCTGCTGCCGCTCATGCCGGCCCGGGCACGCAGGAAGTTCGACCGGGGTCTCTCCCGGGAACACGAGAAACTCCTTGCCGATCTCCGGTCGGGAGACGGGAGCATCCGCACCCATCTGCGCGACATGATCATCATGCCCGAGATGGTCGGCAGGACGTTCGAGATTCACAACGGGAAAGAGTTCCAGGCGGTGGAGATTCAGCCGGAGGCGGTCTTCCACTACCTTGGAGAGTTTGCACTGACCCGCAGGAGGGTCTCCCACGGCAGCGCCGGTATCGGTGCAACCCGGTCGAGTAAGTACGTACCGCTGAAGTGATGGCTATGGCAAGAACAGATTATTCAGCAAAGATCGAGGGCGAGAACATCGCTCGCGCAAAGGCGAACGAGCTTCCCGTCTCTCCCAAGCACTCGATCGAGATTGCCAGGTTCATCCGGAAGATGACCACCTCTGAAGCAAAGGCATACCTCGCCGATGTAGTGGAACTCAAGAAGGCCATCCCCTTCAAGCGGTTCAACCGGAACGTCGCCCACAAGCGGGGTCTTTCGAAGTGGCCCGCTGGCCGGTACCCGGTCAAGGCCGCGGAGGCCTACATCAGGCTGCTCGAGTCCGTCGAGAAGAACGCCGAGTACATCGGCCTTGATACCGAAAACCTCCGGATCGACCACGTCGCCGCCAACACCGGCCGTGGCCTCAAGGCGTTCTTCCCGCGTGCGATGGGTCGCGCCACCCCGAAGCGCAGAGAGACTGTGAACATCGAGATCGTCGTGACCGAGGTGGCGTAATGGCAATCGAGAAGAAGTTTATCACTGACGGCGTGCGCAACGTTCGCGTCGAGAAGTTCCTCACGAAGGAACTCAAGCGGGCAGGATACGGCGGCATGGACATCACCCGGACGCCGCTCGGCACCCAGGTGACCATCTTTGCGGAGAAGCCCGGTATCGTGATCGGGAAAGGCGGCAAGCAGGTCCGCCAGCTCACTCAGGACCTCGCCACCACGTACGATATCGAGTCCCCGCAGGTGGAGGTCCAGCAGGTCCAGAACCCCAACTTCAACGCCCAGATCATGGCGGAGAGGCTGGCAAACGCTCTTGAGCGCGGCTGGTACTTCAGAAAGGCCGGACAGAGCACGATCCGCCGGGTCATGGAATCCGGTGCGCTCGGCTGCGAGGTCGTCATCGCCGGGAAGCTGACCGGTGCCCGGTCACGGACCCAGAAGTTCACCGAGGGTTACGTCAAGCACTGCGGTGAGCCCAGCGAGACGATCGTCGAGAAGGGCTATGCGCTTGCGATCAAGAAACTCGGGACCATCGGGGTCCAGGTCAAGATCGTCCCGCCGGATGCACGGCTGCCCGACACCTTCGATGTCCTTGAACCCGCGCCGAAGAAGGCTCCGGCCGAGTCCATCGAGCCCGAAGAGGTCGGCGAAGAGGTCTTCGAGGAAGAGTTCGAGGAGACCTCCGGAGAGGAGTACGTGGAGGAGCGATAAATGGCAATCTTTCGCGCACAGGAAGTGAGACAGCTCTCCGACACCGAACTCCTCGAGCAGGAGCAGAAACTCTCCCTCGAACTGATCCAGGAGCGGGGTAAAGTCAGCGCCGGCGGTGCCACCGAGAACCCCGGGAGGATCCGCGAGGTAAAGAGAACGATTGCGCGCATCCGGACCGAGAAGAACGCACGGAGGAACGCATGATCTCTCCCCAGAACGTCCTGCGGCACGAGTTGATCGGCCTGGACGTTCTGGTCGCCCGTGCGAGCAACCCGGGTCATACCGGGGTATCGGGTCGCATCGTCGATGAGACCCGTAATACCCTGGTCATCCAGACCGGGCGGGGAGAAAAGCGGATACCGAAACGGTTCAGCGTGTTCCGCCTCCGGCTTCCCGACGGCACGACCGTCGACGTCGACGGGTCGAGCCTGGAGACACAGCCGGAACGGCGGATCAGCATGCGCATCAGATAAACGAGGATGAATAATGGCACGAAACATTGGGTTGGACGTTCCCATTCCGGAAACGGAATGTGAGGACGCAAATTGTCCGTTTCACGGCACTTTGCCGGTACGCGGCCAGGTGATTACCGGCAAAGTCGTGAGCGACCGTATGAACGGTACCGTCGTCGTGGAGCGTGAGTTCCTCCACTACGTCAAGAAATACAAGCGGTACGAGAAACGCAGATCCCGGTACCATGCCCACAGCACGCCCTGCATCAACGCGGGCATCGGCGATGTGGTCCGGATCGCGGAGTGCAGACCGCTCTCGAAGACCAAGAACTTTGTTGTGGTCGAGGTGATGAAGGAATGAAGGCGATGCAGTCGACCATTCCGCGCGCCCTCGCCACCGGCTCACAGATGGTCTGTTCCGACAACACCGGCGCACGGCTCGTGGAGATCGTCTCGGTCGACCGTTACCACGGTGTCAGGCGCCGGCAGCCCTGCATGGGCGTCGGCGACGTCGCGACCGTGAGCGTCAAGAAGGGCACCCCCGATATGCGGAGGAAACTCGAGAAAGCGGTGGTCATCCGGCAGAAGAAGGAGATCCGCCGCCCGAACGGCATCCGTCTCTCGTTCGAGGACAACGCCATGGTGCTCATCAACGAGCGCGGCGAGCCGAAGGGAACGGAGATCAAAGGTGCCGTCCCCCGGGAGATCGCCGAGCGGTTCCCGAAGATCGCCTCCATGGCGACGATAATCGTGTAAGGTGTGGTGAAGAATGGTACGCATAGTAAGCAAACAGCCGAGAAAACAGCGGAAGGCGCGTTACAACGCACCGAACCACACCCGGGGCCGGTTCCTCTCCGCATCACTTGCCCCCGAACTCCGTGGGAAGTACAACGCCCGGAGAACCCGTGTGGTCAAAGGGGATACCGTCAAGGTACTCCGTGGAGACTTCGCCGGTGACGAAGGCATCGTCGATGCGGTCGACATGAAGACGTGCCGGCTGGTCGTGCACGGCGTGATGGTGACGAAGGCGGACGGAACCGAGGTTCCCCGGCCGGTCGATCCCTCGAACGTGCAGATCACGAAGCTCAACCTGAAAGACAAACTACGTGAGGAGAGACTCGGAGGCGGAGCATAATGTCTCATTATCTCAAGCGGCTGGTAGCGCCAGGGTCCTGGCACATCCCGAAGAAAGTACAGAAATTCGTCATGAAGACCGCTCCGGGCCCCCACAACGCCGGCGCTCTGCCGGTCGGTGTCTGGCTCCGCGAGCATGTCGGTCTCGCACAGAACGCGAGCGAAGTCCGGAAGATCCTGCACCAGCGCGATGTCATCGTCAACGGGCGGGCCTGCAGGAACCCACAGATGGGCCTTGGTGTCTTTGATATCGTCTCGATCCCGAAGATCGGGAAGAACTACCGCATCCAGCTGGACAACCGGGGCAACCTTGTTGCCGTCGAGATTCCGGCGGAGTCTGCAAAGACCCGGCTCTGCAAGATCCGGAACAAGACCACGGTCAAGGGCGGCAAGGTACAGCTGAACCTTGCGTTCGGCGCAAACATCCTCGCTGACAACACCTACAGGGCGAAAGATTCCGTCGTGGTGACCCTCGGCGATGGAACGGCCGGTGAAGACCGGTTCCGGATCGTCGATCACTTCCCCTTCGCAGAAGGCAATGTGGCCATGATCGTCGGCGGGAAGCATTCCGGGAAGGTCGGCAGGATCGTCGAGGTCATCCAGACCGCAAGTTCCGTCCCGAACCGCGTCATTCTCATGGACGACTCGGCCGGTGAGAGGTTCGAGACCATCGACGAGTACGTCTTCATGGTCGGCCGCTCCGCGATTGCACCCGAACTGGAGGCCTCAGCATGAGTGCAATGAAGGATATCTACATAGACAAGGTCGTTGTCCATATGGGCGTCGGAGAGAGCGGTGAGCGGCTGGTCAAGGCCGAGGATCTCGTGAAGAAGATCACCGGCCAGAAGCCCGTCCGCACCATCGCGAAGCGGACCCAGCCGGCGTTCGGCATCAGGAAGGGCGCACCCATCGGGTGCAAGGTCACCCTGCGCCGGGAGAACGCCGAGAAGTTCGTCACGACCGCGCTCAACATCATCGAGCGGCAACTCGCGGCCTCGCAGTTCGACCGGACCGGCAACGTCTCCTTCGGCATCGAAGAGCACACCGACTTCCCGGGCATGTCCTACGACCCGACGATCGGTATCTACGGCATGGACGTCAACGTGGTGCTCGAGTACAAAGGTGCCCGGATCGCACGCAGAGTCGTCGAGCGCAGGAAACTGCCGGCGGACCAGAAAGTGAACAAAGAGGAAGCCATCGCGTTCATGCGCGAGCACTACCAGGTGGAGGTGTAAAGAATGGCTGAAGAGTCAGGAGCACCTTCTTCGAGCGAGAGTACGAGGAAGTTCGGCCGTGGCGCCAACGAGTGCCGCATCTGCGGCCGGAAGCAGGGCCTTGTGCGTAAATACGGCATCTACTTCTGCCGTCAATGCTTCCGCGAGTGGGCGAGCAAGATGGGCTTCAAGAAGATGAACTAGGGGTTAGAGAATATGGCACGACTGAATCCAATCGCTGACGCGATGAGCACGATCAAGAATGCCGGCGACGCTGGAAAGAGCGAGGTTATTGTCGAACCCGCCAGCAAGCTCCTCGGCGCCATGCTCCGCGTTATGCAGGAAAACGGCTTTATCGGCGGCTTCGAGTTCATCGAAGACGGCCGCGGCGGCCAGTTCCGGGTCCAACTCCCCGGAACGATCAATAAGTGTGGCGCCATCACCCCCCGGTTCCCGGTGGCGATGGTTGATATGGAATACTGGGAGTCGCAGTACCTCCCCGCAAAGAACTTCGGCATCCTGATCGTCTCCACCTCAAAGGGGGTCATCTCCCATGAAGAGGCCCGGAACGCGGGAGTCGGCGGTCAACTGCTGGGATACGTCTACTAAAGGAGGGAAGAGTATGGGAATAACACGACAGGTCGAGATCCCTCCCGGTGTGAACGTCACGCTCGAAGGCAACGTGCTCACGGTCTCCGGACCGAAGGGCACACTGGCCCGCGACATGCGCTTCCCGCAGATCGACCTCAGGGTTGAAGGCGGCGAGGTCGTCGTCTCCACGACATCCGATAAGAAGCGGTTCCTTGCCATGAGCGGCACGCTCGAGGCCCATGCGAAGAACATGATCCGGGGTGTCGCCGAAGGCTACGAGTATCGCATGAAGGTGGTTTACAGCCACTTCCCGATCCAGCTGAAGCTGCAGGGCAACCGCCTCGAGATCAACAACTTCCTTGGCGAGAAACAGCCCAGAATAGCAAAGATCATCGAGGGCGTCACCGTCAAGGTCGGAAACGACGAGGTGACTCTCACCGGTATCGATAAGGAGAAGGTGGGCAACACGGCCGCAAACATCGAGCACGCGACCAGGATCACGAAGCGTGACCCCCGGGTGTTCCAGGACGGCATCTACATCACCGAGAGGGCGTGAAACCGATGGATGAAGCAAGAAGATTGATCCGCGTCCGCACCCGGCACAACAAGCCCGCCTTCAAGAGGCGGGGACTTCACCGCAAAGCGAAGCTGGCAGATGTCTGGCGGCGTCCGCGTGGTCTGCACAACAAGCAGAGACGGCAGTTCAGCGCAAAGGGCGCCCTTCCCCGACCGGGATATGGGAGCCCTGCCGCAATCCGCGGCATGCACCCGAGCGGCTATGAGGAGGTACGGGTCTTTACACCTGCAGAACTTGCGGGACTGAACCCGGAGACCCAGGCCATCCGGATCGGCGGATCCGTGGGCAACAGGAAGCGGGGAGCGATTCAAACCCGGGCCCTGGAACTGGGGCTCAAGGTGCTGAATGCAAAAGACCTCACCCGCACGGCAGAAATACCCGCCGTGAGCGAAGAAGAGGTGAACGAGGATGAGTGATCTCGCCAGCCAGAAGCGAATGGCAGCCGCCATTCTGAAGTGCGGCATCAACCGTGTCTGGTTCGATCCCGAGCGCCAGGCCGACATTGAGGGAGCGATCTCCAGAAACGACCTGCGCGAGCTCGTCGCGGAAGGCGTGATCAAGGCGCACCCCGTAAAGGGGAACAGCCGTGGCAGGGCCCGGGCACGGATGGCGCAGCGTTCCTACGGCCACCGGAAAGGACCGGGACGGAGGAAGGGTGCCGCCGGGGCCCGCGGGTCCAGCAAGCGGGCATGGATCAGGAAGATCCGGGCGCAGCGTCGCACTCTGCGCGAGATGCGCGCAGAAGGCACAATCGAGAGGAGTCTCTACCGCGTGATGTACCGGAGGGCCTCCGGAGGCCAGTTCCGGAGCGTGGCGCACCTTACGGCTCATGTTGAGACGATGGCAGGGAGGATGAAATAATGGCAACCGGCCCAAGATACTTCGTGCCCTTCCGAAGGCGGCACGAGGGCAAGACTGATTACTATAAGCGGATGTCGCTCCTGTCGTCGGGAACGCCGAGGATGGTCGTCCGGAGGACGAACCGGCAGATCATCGTGCAGCTGGTCGTCCCCGAGACCGAAGGAGACCGCACCCTGGTGGCCGCATACTCGGCCGAACTTGCCGGTTACGGCTACGAGGGATCGACAGCGAGCACCCCGGCCGCCTACCTGACCGGGATGCTGTTTGCAGTCAAGGCGTTGAACGCGGGATATGAAGAGGGGATCCTGGATATCGGGCTCGCCCGGGCAAAACCCGGAGCGCGCGTCTTTGCCGCTCTCAAGGGGGCAGTGGATGCGGGTCTCGACGTCCCGTATGGCGAGTCGATCCTCCCCGATGAGGAACGGCTCAAGGGTGCCCACATCGCCGGGTATGCTCCCGAGCGGGCGGGCAACCTGGTAGCGAATGTAGAGGCTGTGGCTCTGGCCATCAAGAAGGAGCTGGTGTGACATGGCATACGTACAGGAAGAATGGATTCCGCTCACCGGTCTCGGGCGCATGGTCGCCGCAGGCGAGATCACCAGTATCGATGAGGTGCTCGCGAGCGGCAGGCCGATCAAGGAGCCCCAGATCGTCGATCTCCTCCTGCCCGACCTGGAGGACGAGGTGCTGGACATCAACATGGTCCAGCGGATGACGGACTCGGGTCGCCGTGTGAAGTTCCGCACCGTCGTGGTGGTCGGCAACCGGAACGGCTACGTCGGGTTCGGCCAGGGAAAGGATGTTCAGGTCGGCAATGCGATCCAGAAAGCAATCGTAAACGCAAAACTGAACCTGATCAAGGTCTCCCGTGGATGCGGGAGCTGGGAGTGCGGCTGCGACACCGGCCACTCGATCCCCATCGAGGTGACCGGGAAGGCAGGCAGCGTCCGCGTGACGCTGAAGCCCGCTCCGCAGGGAATCGGCCTCGTGACCGGGGAGACCCCGAAGAAAGTCCTGACACTTGCAGGTATCAAGGATGTCTGGGCCTTCAACCGGGGACAGACCCGCACGACCATCAACTACGCGAAGGCGACGTTTGAAGCGCTCAAGCAGACGAATGTCGTCAGGATCGGGGGGACGGAGTGATGTACGCGGTAGTACAGGTGCGCGGCGTGGTCAAGACCAACCGCGAGATCAAGGACACCTTGAAGATGCTCCGCCTGCACCACGTCAACCACTGCGTCCTCGTGCCCGATACGCCTGCGTACCTGGGCATGATCCGCAAGGTGAAGGACTTCGTTGCGTACGGCGAGGTTGACCGGGAGACCCTGGCCACCCTCCTGCGCACCCGGGGCAGACTGACCGGAGACGAGCAGCTGACCGACGACTATGTCCGTGCGCATACCCCGTATGCCAGCATCGACGAATTCGCAGCAGCGCTCTGCAGCGGTGAGACAAGCTTCCGCGATCTGGTGGAGATCAAGCCGGTGCTGAGACTGCACCCTCCTCGAAAGGGCTATAAAACTATCAAGCGAACCTTTCAGCAGGGTGGAGCTCTCGGCTACTATGGCCCCCAGATCAACGATCTCCTCTACAAAATGAGGTGAGACTGATGCCCGTAAACAAGAGATCCAAATACAGGGGTTCACGGACCTGTGGCGGCGGCACGCACAAGAACCGGCGTGGCGCCGGCAACAGGGGTGGACGAGGTAGAGCCGGGCAGCGCGATCACCGCTTCTCCCACTTCTACCTGAAGGGTGAGATATCCAACGGCAAGCACGGTTTCGTCAGCAAGACCTCCGTGCCGGTATCCGCTCTTGATGTCGGGGAGATCGACCAGATGGCCGAAGCACTGCTTCGGGAGGGGCTTGCGAGCCAGGAAGGAGACCTCATTGCCCTCGATGTCGCCGAGATCGGCATCGAGAAGGTACTTGGTGGCGGAAGAGTCACCCACAAGATGAGTATCTCCGCCCGGGAGTTTTCAGAACGGGCCCGGGCAAAGATCGAGGAGATGGGCGGTCAGGCAATGACCGTCTGATCTCCTTTTTTAGGTGAAACCATGGGAGATCTGCTGGATAGATTTGAACCCATCCTTGCAGCGATGCCTGCAGTCCGAAGTCCGGAGGGGCACGTTCACTTCAAGAATAAACTGATGTGGACGCTTGCGATTCTGCTCCTCTACTTCACATTGACCAACATCAATATCTTTGGGCTCTCTCCGGAGTCACAGGATATTTTCGGAATATATCGTGCCCTGCTTGCCGGTGCAAGCGGTTCGCTTCTGCATCTTGGTATCGGGCCGATCGTCACCGCATCGATCGTGCTGCAGCTGCTCAAGGGCGCCGGAATCCTGCAGATCGATACCAGCGATGCACGCGGCCAGGTCATGTATATGGGCCTGCAGAAGCTGCTCATCTTCGTGATGATCATCGTCGAAGCGCTCCCCATGGTCGCGAGCGGGCTGATGATGCCCGACCCGACGGTGGCAACGGAGTTCTTCGGCGGCAATATGCTCACGGTCTCGCTCCTGATCTTCCTCCAGCTCTGCATCGGCGGTCTCCTGGTGGTGCTGATGGACGAGGTCGTCACGAAATGGGGCGTCGGTTCGGGTGTGGGGCTCTTCATCGTTGCGGGAGTCTCGCAGGGTCTCGTGAACGGCTTCCTGAACTGGCAGACGGGCACCGACCCCTTCCCGATCGGGTTCTTCCCGCGGCTGTTCGCAATAGGTACCTCGGGGGCGAACTTCCTCGAGTACTTCGGCACGGACATGCTCGCCCTCGTCACGACGGTCGTGATCTTCATGATCATCGTCTACGTGGAGTCGACCCGTATCGAGATCCCGCTCGCGCATACCGCCGTCCGCGGCGCCCGTGCACGGTTCCCGGTGAAACTCATCTACGCGAGTGTTCTGCCGATGATCCTGGTCCGGGTGCTGCAGGCGAACATCCAGATGATAGGGATGTTCCTCTCGAACGCCGGGATAACCATCTTCGGCGAGTTCCAGGGGCAGACGCCGGTCAACGGTCTCATGTGGTATATCGCTCCCATCAACCAGCCTCAGGACTGGATGTGGTGGCTCTCCGACCTCGGGCACGCCCCCTGGGAGATCCTCCTGCGTATGGGCATCGATATCACCGTCATGGTGGTCGGAGGCGCGATCTTCGCGCTCTTCTGGGTCAAGACCGCAGGTCTCGACTCAAAGGACGTGGCCCGGCAGATCCAGAGGAGCGGGATGCATATCCCCGGCTACAGGCGGAACGAACAGGTGCTTGAGAAGTATCTCGACCGCTACATCCCGCGGATCACCATCATCGGCGGTGTGTTCATCGGCCTCCTCTCGGTCGTCGCGAACCTCTTCGGTGTGATCGGTGCGGTCGGAGGAACAGGACTGCTGCTTGCGGTGAGTATCACCTACCGCCTCTACGAGGAGGTCGCAAGCCAGCAGATCATGGAGATGTACCCGTTCATGCGGTCGTTCTTTGGGAAAGAATGAGTCCGAAGGCCCCGCCGAAGGCGGGGCCGGAGGAGTCATTCTTGGAGAAGCGGCGCGAAGCGCTCGCTTCGACCGGAAGTGAGCCCATCCGACTCCCCTTTTCCCAAAACCGCACAACATCCGTTTTTCCACCCGGACGATCCTCGCGATCGTTCAGGCCGAAGTGATTCCGAAAAGAATTACTCTTTCAGGCGTGGATTTATTTTACAGCGAACTATATTCTAAATGGAGTGATAACGTTGGGGAAGAAAGTCGTCGTGACGGGGGTTCCCGGTGTCGGGAAGACCACCGTCATCAACGGTGCGATGGAGAGACTGGCGGCCGAGGGCGTTTCCTACGAGGCCGTCAACTTCGGCACGTTCATGTTCGACGTGGCCAAAAAAGAGAACCTGGTCTCGAACCGCGATGAGATGCGCAAACTCGGAAAAGATGTCCAGAAACGCCTCCAGCAGGCGGCTGCCTCGGGAATCGCCGCCATGAGCGGAGATGCGAACATCATCGTCGATACCCACAGCAGCGTCAAGACCCCGACGGGGTTCCTCGCCGGGCTGCCCGAATGGGTGCTCCGCGAACTGATGCCCGATATGGTCGTGCTGGTGGAGACCGACCCGGACCAGATCCTGATGCGCCGGCTCGGTGACGCCTCGAGGGTCCGCGACATGGAAGGGTCCCGGGCGATCGCCGAGCACCAGGAGTTCAACCGCGCGGTTAGCGCGGCGTACGCGATGTACACCGGCTGTACCATCAAGATCGTCAGGAATGAAAACTTCCTGCTCGAACAGGGTATCGACGACCTGGTGAGTGTGCTGAGGTAACCTGACATGGTGGACCTGAAGAAGCACGGCCCGACGATCGCCCTCATCTTTACCATGCTCGTGATGCTCTCGTACAGCGTCGAGTGGATACGGGTGACGGTCGGTTCGGCGATGAATGTAGTGCTGGGCCCCTTCATCGATACCTTCGGCGTGCCGTTTTTCGTCATGATCATGATCCTCTCCGGCATGACGGGACTGTACTCGTCGCTTGTCCAGAAGTACACCATCGACTACGAGAAGATGCAGGAGACGCAGGCGAAGATGAAGGTCTTCCAGAAGGAGTTCCGGGAGGCCCAGCTCTCCGGAGATGAAAAGCGGGTCAAAAAGCTCCAGGGGAAGCAGGAGCGGATGATGCAGGACCAGCTCGACATCTCCCGGCAGCAGTTTACCCCGATGGCGATCATCCTGGTACTGTCCGTGCCGATCTTCTTCTGGCTCCTCCTGCGGCTTCCGGAGGTCGGCGCGCAGACCACCTTTGCGACCGGCATCGTGATGCCCTTCCTCGGGGCCGTCACCCTCTCGAGCTTTGCGTTCTGGATTGTCCCTGCATGGATCCTCTGGTACATGCTCTGCTCGCTGACCATCAGCCAGGTGATCCGGAAGGCCCTCAACATCGGAGGGCTCTGATGCGGATCACCATCAGCGGACCGCCGGGGAGCGGCACCACATCGCTCGCCCGGTATCTCGCCGGGAAGTACGGGCTCGACCTCATCTCCGCGGGAGAGGTCTTCCGCCAGCTCGCCCGGGAGCACGGCATGGACCTCGCCGAGTTCGGAAGATTCGCGGAGAACGATCCTTCGGTCGACCGGATGATCGATGCCCGCCAGAAAGAGATCGGCGAGGGCGCCGAAGACATCATCGTCGAGGGCAGGCTATCGGGCCGGATGATCGGGAACGCCGATCTCCGGATCTGGCTCGCCGCATCGCTCTCCTGCCGGGCAAAGCGAATCGCAGGCCGCGACGGGATGGACGAAGAAGGCGCCCGGGTCTACACCGAGAACCGGCAGCGCTCGGAAGCCACCCGTTACCGGAACTACTATGGTATCGAGATCGACGACCTCTCGGCGTATGACATCGTCCTCTCGTCCGAGACCTTCGGCGTGGACGCCCTCGGCGCGATCGTGGATACCGCAATCGCGTGCCTGCGCCAGCAGCAGGCCGACGCCCTCTAGGGTTTCCCTGCCCTCTTTGCCTTTATCTTTTTTATACGCCGGAGCCGTGTCCACTCCTGCCGCTCCATCTCGTCGCGCTGATCCTCGATGAGCCGGCGCGCCTGTGTAAGCTCCGGGATTATCCTGAACTCCAGCGCGTTCACACGCCGCCGGGTCCGTTCGATATCGTCGAGCAGCCGCCTGACTCCCCCCTCGAGTTCGGCGCTTGCGATTATCGCCGTAAGGAGATCCTCGTAGGCGTCGGCGGCGTCATCGATGACCGATGAAGTCCCGAGGATACCGTAACCCCTCTGATCGAGCGTCTTCTTCACCATCACCGGTTCGAGCTCCGGGAGCCGCACCCCGAAAACGTTCTTGTGCCCGGTCGTGTAGGAGGGGTTGGTCTCCACCGAGAGCGCTGCAAGGAGCACTCCCGTAGCCCCTTCCATCATGGCGGCGACTGCCACCATCTCCCGTGCTCCGGTGTACTTCTCTTCAAGTACCCGGCGCTCTCTGGCGGCCCGGTCGGTGAGCCTGACCAGTTCCAGCATCATACCGTCCAGTTTCATCTTAAGGAGTCGGTGTACCCGCTCAGCGAGCGCCATCCGCCGCCTGACGAGCAGGAGGCCGAACCGGGTGGGTTTGATGTCGTCGACCGGCATGTTACCTCTCCTACAGGACGATATACTGCCATATTCGCTCGGGCGGCAGACCGAATGCTTTTCCCCGTGCGATTGCCCGCAGGTTGAAGACCTCGTACTTCTTCCGCTCGAGGTACGCAAGCACCGGCAGGACCGAGAACGGATGACGCCGGGAGAGGGACTCCAGCTGGTGGAGCCTGACGCGGGTGACCGCCATCTCGACTTCGTGAACGGGCCGCCGGCGCTGGTGCCACCGCTGCCAGACCAGTTCTGCGGCGTCGACGCTCGAGAAGTCCGGGTCCTGCCGGAGTTCGCGCACCGCCTGGGTCAGAACCGGGACGATATCGGTCTCAAGGAAGACGCTGACGAACTCCCCCTCGGTATCGATGCCGTAGAGATGCCGGAAGATGCCGATGGGGATACGGCCGCCCGGGATCATCGTCCGTTCGATGACCGCGATATCGCACGCCTCTTCTGCGCAGTGGAGCCTGATGAGGTTCCTCATGTTGGTGATGTCGATCTCGAACCGGAGGTAGGCGATCAACTCCCGGCACCCGCTGCACCCGGATGTGCCGAGGTCGAGCAGGTCGGCGTAATACTGCCGGTAGAGTTCGTTCTCGATCCGGGCAAAGGCACCCGGCTCCCCGCAGACCCGGTAGTATTCTGCAAGGACCGGGTAGAGCCGCCAGCCCTGGAGGGCCTCGATAGCCTCGCCGCAGGTCGTGAAGTCGAGGAGGCGGTCGAGGAGCGCGCTGTCGATCTCGCCCGCCGGGACGAGGAGGTCGCGGATCTGTCGCCGGGGTATGTCGTGGGCCGTGCCCCGCAGGATCGCCATGACGTTTGCGATGTCCCACCGGTTGAGATATTCCCCGGTCAGGGTCTGGAGGTCGCCCGTGGCGATCGCCATGGCGTGCCGGAACGACTGCGCCAGGTTACGGTTCACCACCTCTTCGATGAGTTGGGCACCGGAGAAGTCGTGCGCGAGGTCCATGATATCCTGCCCGTAATCTTCCCGCCGGCCGAGGTGGGCGACGACCCCGGGTATGCTCATCCGCATGATGCGCAGGTACTCTTCACGGGGGAGGAGCGTGGTTCTCCGGACCCGGAACCGGGTGCAGGCATAGATGCACGAGGGGGAGATCACGCCGCACGGGGCCATAGAACCCTATTATCGTCCCCTCCTATAAATGCGCACCCGATTGATCGGGATGAGGAGGCGGACCGGGAAACTCGATCTGAGTTCCGGCAACGCGGGCAGGTTCATCTGACGATCCGGAAGTGTCCATACCAGAGAGCGTCGCGCAAAAGAAGCGGGTCAGAGCTGTCACGGTCTCCCCGGGGGCGAAGTGGCGCTATCGTCTCTGGGGCCGCACCGTCGGTAACCCGCAGTTGTTTTTGTATTCGTGGGGGCTGCTTCCCGCCCTCCGGGGAACGGGACGGAGGGCTTACCCGGAGGCCAATGTTATCGGCATGACAATCATCGTCAACAGTTCGCTCTCCGGATACTCGGGCCCGTTGTAGTAGCATTCGTAAACGGTGCCGACAGGCTTAAGCCCGTTTTCCTCTATCCAGTTTGCCATCTCGTTGTATGTCGACACCATTTCTCTGTATGGGCCGCGATACATGCAGAAGACAACGTTGCCTTCTGGAATAGAGTCCGATTGAATCTCTCCCTTCTCCGGCAGTGCCTTCGATACGGGAAACCCTATCTCCACATCAAGATTCTGCATATCCATGTTGTGATAAGCCACGTACGGAACGTCTGAGAGAAATTCCCCCAGTTCCTTCAGATAAACAGCCATTTTGCCGTAACTCTCGCCGATCAGCACGGGTAAATCTTCGACTTTTGTTCTGGTGCGGATCGATAGGGTGGGCTGCTCTCTTTTTCGTAAAATATCGATGTTCGATACTCTCGGCATCTTACTCCTCCAGTCCGGTATGCGGTATCATTTTGCTCCCTGAAAACGCCTCTCTTTCCCTGCAAGCGGTCTGAGCTCCGTCTTCCATTCTGATGATTCTTTTTTCCACTTCAAATACCTTCTGCCGGCGGACCCGTTCGCCGGCCGTCGAACCGCGTTGAGATCGGATTCCCCCGACACCGCCTGCCGGTTCCCGCCCGGCAGGTAAGATTCATGTCCTGCGCAGACAACCCACCAACGATCACCATGCCGTACTCGGTCGTCACGGGGGATCTCTTTTCGGCCCACGATGATCCCGGCCACCCCGAGTCGCAGGCACGTCTCGAGGCCGCCCTTGCCGGGGTCCCCGCCGATGCCCGCCGCATCGCCCCGGCGAGAGCGACGCCAGGAGACCTGGCACGGGTGCATACGCACCGGCACATTGAGGCCGTCCGCTCGTTCTGCATGAGGTGTCCCCCCGGCCGTGCCTGCTACCTCGACCCCGATACGTACGTCACCCGGCAGTCGTTCGATGCGGCGCTATACGCTGCGGGAGCCGCATGGCAGGCGGTGGAGCGGGCGCTCGACGGCGAGCACTGTTTGGCCATGGTCCGTCCCCCGGGGCACCATGCCGTGCCGGACCGGGCCATGGGGTTCTGCCTCTTCAACAACGTTGCCGTCGCCACGGCCCGGGCGCTTGGCGAGGTCGACCGGGTTGCGATCGTGGATTGGGACCTGCACCATGGGAACGGGACGCAGGCGACGTTCTACACGTCGGACCGGGTGCTCTACTGCTCGGTCCACCAGGCGGGAATCTTCCCCGGGACCGGGTGGCCGGATGAGCGGGGTGCCGGCCCGGGTGTCGGGTATACCATCAATGCGCCCCTCGCGTCCGGCTCGACCGGCGCCGACTACGCCCTGGTCTTTGAGGAGGTCTTCGTCCCGACGATCCGGCGCTTCAAGCCGGACCTGGTTGTGGTATCCGCAGGCCAGGATGCACTCTTCGACGACCCGCTCGGTTCGATGCGGCTTCGGCCGGACGACTTCGGAGCCCTGACGGGGATGCTCGCGGCCGCGAGTCCTGCGGCTCTCGCCCTCGTGCTCGAAGGAGGTTACGGGCGGTCGCACGCAAAAGCCGTCGGGGCGATCGTTGCCGCCCTGGACGGGGCACGCCTCACGTCCGGAGGCGGTGAGGCGAAGGCAAGCACCCGGCTGCTCGTGGAAGCATATGCCGGCGGCAGGCATGCCGTCCTCCCGTGACGTGATCAGGTTCATCACCTTCCGGGTCGACCGGGTGACGGTGAACCATATGCCTGATCGAACCCTGCTCTTCGCAGGAGTCCTTCTCCTCATCGCCCTCGTCATCGCTCCGGCCGCCTCTGCCGTCACGGTGTACCCCGGAAGCGAGGTCACGCTCGCAGGGACGAGCACGGGGAGCGATACCGTCTACCTCTTCGTGACCGGGCCGAACCTCCCCACCAACGGCGGGCGGCTCGAAGACCCGGATACCCCCGTCCGGTCCGGGGACCCGGCCAGTTTCACGATAGTGACGGTCGGTGCCGACGACCGCTGGACCTACCGCTGGAGGACGGGTGAGGCCGGGCTCGACCCCGGGGCCTACACCGTCTACGTCGTGGAAGCACCCGTCGACCGGTCGAGCCTCTCCGGCCACGGCTACACGACCATTCCCGTCACCCTCGGGACACCCCCGGGAACCCCGGTGACGCCGCCCGCCGCTGCGCCCACCCCGATGCCCACGGAACCGGAGACCGCGACGGTGCCGACGGCCACATCCCCGGCCACGCCGACGACGGCAGCGGCGCCTGCCGCCGCCGTCCTCACGACTGCCGGTGCGGTGCTTGTTGCGGCGCTCCTGCTTTCGCGGCGGTGATCTGCCCGGGAGAGGGCCCCGGAAAATATATATTCATAAATGTACTATTTTATACAACAATGTGCAGAATATTGCCGGGGCTTTCCACCCCGTCCGTCGCCCCCGGGAGCATCCCCGGAGGACTCTTCCGGCTTCGAAGACCGGAGGTCTTCTCATGCTCCGGTTCTCACGAGCCGTCGCACCCTGCGGGCCATCGTATCCTACGGGCAGTCGTTCCTGCCGGAGCATCGCGCTCACTCCAACCACGCTGGCGTCCGCACTGATCGCCGCAGATATCCCATCCGATCGTTTGTTGAATCCCATACCGTGAAACCGATACCATGAAATCGAGAGATATTGCAATCGTCGGCATACTTCTTGCCATAGGGGCCATCATCAGGTACATGTCCCTCCTGATCCCGGGCCCCATCGTATCGAACCTCGTGATCGCCTTCTATAGCCTCGCCATCATCCTCATCGTGCCCACCTTCCGGGAGGCGCTCGGGATCGGCGTTGTGGCGGGCGTTGTCTGTGCCCTTCTCAGCCACTCGCTCTTCCCGCCCGCAAACCTGATCAGCGAACCCATCGGGGCGATCGTCTGTCTCGCGACCTACCTGGTGCTGAGAGACCGGTTCGTTCTCGCCCCGGCGGTGACGGCGCTCGTTGCCACCCTCGCGAGCGGGTTCTGCTTCATCTTCATCGCCATACTCGCCGTGGCCCCGACCGTCCTTGACAGGTTCGGAACCGTCGGTGCGTTCCTCGCGGTCACCGTGCCGATCGTCCTCATGACGGCAGCGGTAAACGCCGTCGTTGTCCAGGTGCTCGAGGTTCCGGCATCGCGGGCACTGATGCGTGGGGCCCGGCAGACGGCCCCGGCACGGGACGCGAGGCCGGCAGATGAATCCTGAGGGCGGCCGGGAGTCCGCCCTCTCTCTGGAGGGCGTCTCCTATATATACCCCGGGTCCGGGACACCGGCACTCGACCGGATCAGCCTTGAGATCAAGAAGGGGGAGATCGTCTTCGTCACCGGCCCTACCGGGGCCGGGAAGACAACCCTCTGTCTTGCTGCGTCCGGTATCCTCCACCACGAGTACGGCGGCACGCTCGAGGGGGCGATCACCATCCTCGAAAAGAGCGTCCGGGACTACCGGAGCATGGGCGAGATCGGCCGGCACGTCGGGGTGGTCTTCGACGACGCCGACGCCCAGCTCATCTTCACGACCGTCGAGGAGGAGGTGGCCTCCGGGCTTGAGAACCTCGGGATCTCCCGGGAGGAGATGCGGCAGAGGCTCCGGGAAGTGATGGAGGCGACCGGGATCGCCGACCTCGCCGACCGGGCACCGCACACCCTCTCCGGGGGGCAGAAACAGCGGGTCGCCATCGCCGCAACCCTTGCCCTGGGCACAGAGATCCTCGTCCTGGACGAACCGACCGCCGAACTGGATGCGGAAGCGACCGGTGCGGTATCCGCCCTTCTCCGGCGGCTCTCGGGCGAGGGTACGGCCGTGCTCATCGTCGAGCAGAAACTCGGCGAGCTCGCCGTCATCGCGGACCGGATGGTCCTCGTCGAAGACGGGGCGATCGTTGCGGAAGGCTCCCCCGCGCAGATGCTGCAGGATGACCTCCTGCAGCAGCCGGAGGGCGGCGGCATCTGCCCCCCCGCTCCGGCGGCAGCCCCCGGGGGAGAGGCACCCCCGATCATATCGGTTCGGGGGCTCGTCCACCGCTACGACGGCGTCATGGCCATCGGGGGTCTCGACCTCGAGGTCGCCCCGGGTGAGATCGTGGCCGTGGTCGGGGAGAACGGGTCCGGGAAGACGACGCTCGTCAAGCACTTCAACGGGCTGCTCCGCCCGACCGAAGGCAGCGTCTCCGTCGACGGACTCGACGCCGCGACCGTCCCGATAGCGGAACTCGCACGCCACGTGGGTCTCGTCTTCCAGAACCCGGACACCATGCTCTTTGCAGAGACCGTGGAGGACGAAGTGGCGTTCGGTCTCGGGAACATCGGCGCAGACGATCCGGGGCAGTCGGTCGACGAGGCCCTTCGCGAGGTCGGTCTCCTTCACCGGAAGGCGGCCTACCCGCGTTCGCTCTCGCGGGGCGAGCGGCAACGTCTGGCTATCGCCTGCGTCATCGCCATGAAACCGAACGTGATCGTGCTCGACGAGCCTACGACCGGGCTCGACGCCCGGGAGTCCGGGCGGGTCATGGAGATCCTCGGGCGCCTGCGGCAGGACGGCCACACGATCGTCATGGTGACGCACGATATGCGTCTCGGGGCGGAGTATGCGGATCGCATCGTCCGGATGGAGCAGGGAAAGATCATTCGTGACGCGAGAACCTATGAGGAGGAACCATGCCTGAAATTATGCAGTACGTTACCCGGGAGAGCGCCTTTCACCGCCTCCACCCGCTCACCAAACTGATCTTTGCCGTCGTCGTCGTGGCCCTTGCGGTGCTGACGAGCGATATCGTGATGCTTGCGGCCCTTGCGGGGGCGGTCGTAGCCGTGGCGATAGCGAGTGGGCTCGCCCGCGACCTCCTCCGCCAGGTTCCGCTGCTGCTCTCGCTCTCGGTGAGCCTGCTCGCCCTCACCATCCTCACCATCCGGAGCGGGGAGACCCTCTGCTACCTGGTCCCGGCGTCGGTCCCGGTCATCGGCGGGGCTTTCCCCGTCACGGTGGGGGCGATCGACCTTGCGCTCGCGATGTCGCTCCGGTTCGCGGCGATGCTCTTTGCATTCCAGCTCCTGATCATATCCACCCAGCCGCGCGACCTCGTCCACGTCATGGACCGCCTCAGGATGCCGGTCGACTACACGCTCATGTTCCTGATTGCGCTCCGTTTCATCCCGAGCCTGCAGCTCGAAGGGAAGCGGATCCACGAGGCGCAGCTTGCCCGTGCCTACAACCCGGGAAAAGGCCTTGCCGGGAAGATAAGGGGGCTTTTCCCCATCATCATCCCGCTGGTCTCAAACTCCCTCGGGAAAGCCACGGTTCTTGGGCTGACAATCGATCTGAGGGGCTACCGTTCCGGCAGGCGGACGCCGATGCGGGACCTCGCCCCGGGCAGGGCCGACGTCGCCGGAATCTGCTGCATGGGCCTTCTCGTCGCAGGGTATTTGGCCGTTCTGATCGTATAACGTGATATGCATACGGACGGGCCTTCTGCCACGATTCCGGAGGCGTTCGAGTTCTACCTGGGCGGGAGCGTCGGGCCGTCCCTCTACGTCAGGCTCGTGGACGGCCGGAACGGCCGGCTCCTCTACGAATGGGCGAGCGCCGGCGGCTACTCCGGGGTGGTGATGGAGGCGTCGCCCACACCGGAGGAATGGGCGCGGTTCCGGGAGACCGTGGATCGGCTCGGTGTCCGGGAGTGGGAGCCGGAGTACGTCTCCGCCCACTCCTGCTGCGACGTCACCTACTGGCACCTGCGGATGGAGATGGACGGGCACAGCGTCGTCGTGCGGGGCGCAAACGCCTACCCGGGCTCGTCCGGGCCGGAGGTCTCGAAGCAGTTCCGCGAGTTCCGCGCGGCGGTGGAGCGGCTGATCGGGCGGGAGCCCTTTCCTTGAGGTTTCGGGAAGGTTCACGGAGACCATGCCCGTCATAACGGTTGAGTTAACCTCATACTCTCGGATAACCAAGAGATCTGGCATATGGGCAATCTGAATGTTGCCGTGCTGGGACCCGCCGGTTATGCAAAGGACCTCGGGAAGAAGGGCACGGAATCCGATATCACCTTCTATAACCTGAAGAAGGGCGACGATACCGTCACCATCATCGAACCGACACGGTATCCCGAGCGGCTGGCCCCGCTCTTTTATGCCGCATCGATGGCGGATGCGGTTCTCATCGTGGTGAGCGAGATCACCCCGACGTTCGGGGAGTGGGTGCTGATGCTCGACGAGGTCGGGGTGAAGCAGGGCTACATCGTCCTCCAGAACTACGTAACCCCCGATGAGGTCGCGCCGCTCCTGCGCGGGACGGTGCTCGAGCGCTATGAGTTCGTAGACGTCGACCCGATCGCGCTGCGCGACCGTCTGCTTCGCGAGGCGCACGCACGCCCCTCCGTCCCGCCCGGCGCCGGTGCCGTGGGAACGATCCCCATCGATCACCACTTCAACGTTCGCGGCATCGGGACGGTCATCCTCGGCGGCGTGGTGCGCGGCGGTATCAGGAAACACGATTCCCTGAAGGTCTACCCGGGAGAGCAGGCGATCACGGTACGGTCCATCCAGAAGCACGACGACGACTTCGACTGGGCCGCCGAGGGCGACCGTGTGGGGCTCGCGCTCAAGAACATTGAGTCCGACGACCTCGACCGCGGGTTTGTCCTCTCAGACGATCCCGCGCTCCGGACCGGTATAAACCTCGAGGCACGGGCGACCCTGGTCAGGTACTGGCCGGCGCCGCTCACGGTGGGGACGGTCCTCCACCTCGGCCACTGGATGCAGTTCATCCCGGCGCGGGTGGAAGCGGTGCGGGA
The DNA here is from genome assembly GCF_023702065.1 of Methanoculleus oceani. Classification (NCBI taxonomy): domain Archaea; kingdom Methanobacteriati; phylum Methanobacteriota; class Methanomicrobia; order Methanomicrobiales; family Methanomicrobiaceae; genus Methanoculleus; species Methanoculleus oceani. Next base: position 887,227 of record NZ_QFDM01000001.1, read on the forward strand.
CGACGGGAACTGGCGGCAACCGACGCTCACGCTTGCGCTGGAGAAAGACCTCGTCTACCTCCCCGGCGACACGGCAGTGCTCCACTACCTCGAGGGCGGGAAACTCCGGATCGCCGGGCATATCGAACTGTCCTGAGCGGTTGCGGCGGGAACATCCCCGTCTTCACCATACTCTTCTTTTTGAGCACTTTGACCTGGTGGAGTTCCTGTTCTGCGTACCTGACAATTCCCTCGGGCTCCATCCGGCACAAATGTCGAGGGGGCTTGCGTCCCTTCTGCTGGCCTTTTCCGGGTCCATCATGCCCCGGGGTGTCGGTTGCATCCGGAAACCTGTATGATTCACACCCGGCGGGTGCATCTCCCGGGACAGCCACGGCGACCCGTACAACGTAAAAAAAAGTGGGGTTTTAGACGAGTTTGAAGAGCGGGTGAGTGTCGACCTTGGGCTCGACACCGAAGTCGCGTGCCGCTTCCAGCACAACGATGTCGGTGTAGGCCTGTGCGGTGATCATCGCCTCGACATTCTCGATCGGGCCGTACATGATCAGGTCGGCACCGAGCGTGCTTGCAATCATGTTGCAGCCGATATCGGGTGCAGACCAGGCTGCCTGGCGCATTCCATCCACGCCACCGAGGTAGTGGTGGGTGAGCTGCTCGATAAGGGCATCTTTGCCCTCGAGGCCGGCCAGCTGCTGTGAGGGGACTTTCTTCGTTCCCTTCCACCGCTTCAGCCAGGTCCAGGAGACGGTCATGTTGTGGTAAGCACCACCGGTCGGCAGACCGTGAATCGCCTTGCAGGCGAGGATCTCACGATATGAACCGCCGGAGCCGAGACCGAGCGGGGTTGCTGCGGTATCGAGGATCGGGCGGGTGATGCCGCACTTCTCCGCGATCTCGAGCATACCCATCTCCTGTCCGGCGACACCGCCCTCGACCAGAACCTTCTCACGGCCGGCGACCGACGGGTCGGCGGGGTTGAAGGCGAGGACGATGGCTGCGTTCACATCGCTCTTGGCCAGCGCCTCGATGTTCTCCGGTCCGATCGAACCGTTGATCGAGTTGTAGATCGCACGGTCGGCGGTGCCCGACTGGGTGACGTACTCGCACGCATGGGCGAGCGCCGCCGGGACGGACGAGTCCATCAGGAACGCGGTCTTATCATCGATGCTGCAGAACCAGTCGATGTAGCTCTCGAAGGCCTCGCCGTACTCTCCGATGATCTGGATGAAGTGCGGAATGCCGGTGATATCCGAGAGTTCCTGGCAGCGGTTCCAGAGTCCCTCTGCCTTTGGTTTGTCAATCTTTCCGGTGTGGTCATCCAGAACTACTTCGTGCTTGTTGTAGAAGATGGATGCACCGAGCACGGTCGGGTACTCTCCAGGCTGCCCGCCGATCATGGTACCGTTGAAGTCGTGTACCGTCTGCTCTTTTTCGAATTTGAACATATTCGTCAATCCTCCTTACAGGTACCCAATCAATTTGGGCAGTAATACCAACAACATCATGAATACAATCAAACCTGCGACCAGTCCGTACAGGATGCCGATATCGCGCCCGACTTTTCTTCCGACGCGCTGGGCTATCTCTGCATCGACGAACTCTATCCTCTCCTCGATAGCGTTGAGCCGCTCCTCGATCTCAAGGAACTGCGGGTTTGCGCCTGCAGCGGCAACTTCCACGCCGGCACCGCCCGCTTCCTTGACCTCGACGATCATGGGTTCTGCGCCGAAGGCACCGGGATCTCTGGCCTTGAGCTCGTCGATCTTGGCCTTGATGGTCCCCATGTCTTCGCTTTCCATGATGTTGACCATCTCGATCTGGTCCTGGAAGCGCTTGATCGCATCGTCGGAGAGGTTCTCGATGAACGGGATGGCTCCCTGGGCTCCGACGATCTTACCGCCGGAGACTCCGCCGGCATGCAGAGCGATGAAGCTCTGACCGGAGAGATGCCCCTTGACCTCCGTACCACAGCAGAGGATGAACCTGATGTTGGGGTTGGAGATGACGTTCGCGATGATCTTCTCGATACCGAGGTTCTCGGTCTTACAGGACCCGGCGATTGCCGCTCCGGCGTTGCAGATGCCCTGCTCATCGAGGTGGGATCCCATGGTGACGACGCCGACGCAGCTCTGTGCATCTCCCGTGTGAAAGTCTCCCTGGGCAATCGGCCATCCACTGGCCGGTGATTTCTTCTCAACCATGTTAGATCGCCCCCAGCATCAGTGCCGGAACCAGGATGAAGAGCATGATGATGCCGAGCCCGACTGCGAACCCGACGATGCCCATGCCCATGATGCCTGACTCGAGTTTTGTCGTGCGGGCAAGGATCTGTGCCTTGTACCGGATGGCGCCCATCATTCTGTTGATCGAGGTCATCCGGATGGGGCCTGCCTGTGTAACTTCTTCTGCCATCTATCTCACCCCAGCAGGATGAACCCCAGGATCACGAACGAGACGATCAGGCCGATCATGAGGCCCTCGATCTTGCCCGAGTAAACACCGGCGGCAAACTTGTTGCGGTAACCGATGTCGGTGACCATCCGCTCGATGACCTTCATCCGTGCGTGTATCAGTGCCAGTTCGCCAGAGAGCGGCTGTACTTCGCCGGTCACTTCCTCTGCCGCACCGCCTGCTTCCTTGACCTCGACGATCATGGGTTCTGCGCCGAAGGCACCGGGATCTCTGGCCTTGAGCTCGTCGATCTTGGCCTTGATGGTCCCCATGTCTTCGCTTTCCATGATGTTGACCATCTCGATCTGGTCCTGGAAGCGCTTGATCGCATCGTCGGAGAGGTTCTCGATGAACGGGATGGCTCCCTGGGCTCCGACGATCTTACCGCCGGAGACTCCGCCGGCATGCAGAGCGATGAAGCTCTGACCGGAGAGATGCCCCTTGACCTCCGTACCACAGCAGAGGATGAACCTGATGTTGGGGTTGGAGATGACGTTCGCGATGATCTTCTCGATACCGAGGTTCTCGGTCTTACAGGACCCGGCGATTGCCGCTCCGGCGTTGCAGATGCCCTGCTCGTCGAGGTGGGATCCCATGGTGACGACGCCGACGCAGCTCTGTGCATCGCCTGTGTGGAAGTCGCCCTGAGCAATCGGCCATCCACTGGCCGGTGATTTCTTCTCAACCATGTTCTTCACCTCACAGCAGTCCTAATACTATGACACCGGCAACCAGAAGGCCGATTGCCATGCCATACCAGAATGCGGTCACGCCTCCGGCGACGTTGAGAACTCCCTCCCTGTTCGGGAACGATGCCAGGAAGTTGCCCTCCCCGGAGAGCATGCCGACCAGGTCGTCGGTGATCTTCTCGAGTTCCGCTACCTGCTCGAGCACGGGGGTGTACGAGACACCGGCAGTGGTGACGATACCGACCATCGGGTCGACGACCAGTCCGTACTCAGGCAGTACCTGAATGTATGCCATTTAGGCACCTCCCTTGGGCTCCAGGATCGGCTTTGCGTCGAGCCATGCGTAGGCGTCACGCTTCGCAAGCGCGATGTACCGCGTGTAGGTGTAGAACCACCCGATGACGGAGACCAGCAGCGCGACGAGAGCGGGGAGGAACCCGATGAACGCGAACGAGATGATCGCAACGGTGATCATGCTCAGGAATCCGCACTCCGCGGCGAGCATGAGCGTCCGGTCCTGCTGCTCCCCCGGCCCGAGACAGGCGTTGAAGGAGTGCTGGATGGCGATGGCACCGAGCATGAAGATCACGGCGATGATGCTGCCGCCGATGAGGGAAGCTTCGTAGGTCTGCACCGCGAATCCGAGGATGACGACCGTGCCGGTGATCATGCCGAGGAATTCGAACGTTCCGCAGGCCATTGCTGCGAGGCCGAGCACGGTCATCGCGCCGACGATCGCGAGTTCGGTCAGGGAGATGATCATGACCGGGATGTCCATCCGGACGACGTTGTTCGCCAGTACTCCGGCGACCGCACCGATGATCGCGGCGACGATGATCGCAACGATGGGTGCGAGGATGCCGGTCGTGGCTCCGAAGAGCGCGCCGACGACACCGGACCCGAGCGCGATCATACCCGCCGACGGGACACCGGTACCGAGACCGTAGCTGCAGAGGTGCTTGATCGTGTCGGTACCCCAGATGAGCGCGGCCACGGCAGCAAGCCCGCCGAAGAACGCGAAGTACTGGGTGTTGGTGACCGTGTTCAGGTATGTCAGGTAGATGAGGACGAGCGATCCCACGAGCCCGTAGATCAGGATCTGGTTGTGGGGGATGCCGCCTGCTCCTACTTCAATTTTTACCGACATTTAGAATACCCCCACCAGTTCGAGCAGCGCGATCGCGAAGAAGCCTGCAACGGCGGATGCCGCAGCGGCTGCGATGACTGCTCTCGGGAATCTCTTGAACTTGGGGTCGTGCGGCCCTTCGATCGTACCGGTGATGTTGTACGCGGCAAGCACGGCGTTCATCAGGAACAGACCGACCGCGAAGATACCGGCAAGCGAGATGGCGACGGGCGCGATCTGCTCGACCGTTGCGTTCAGGAGTACGGGCAGCTGCGCCTGGTAGACGTCGAGGAGCTCGAGGTAGATGAGCGTTCCCCCAAGACCACCGAGTGCGCCGCCGATGACACCGCCGACCCAGGAGATGAACGGGAGGCCGTGCCCCTCGGTACCCTGGCTCTTGTACTCGGGGAAGGTGTCGCCCGTGATCGGGTCCTTATCGACCTTACCTGAAGCGGACGGGATACCCATACCGAAGACGTAGATGACGTTGACCATCGTACAGGTGATCGCCATTAAGAGCCCGCCGCCGACCGCACCGCCCGCGAGGGCGACAGCGAGTCCGAAGGGGGCGGCCCATGCGCCACCGAAGAGTCCGGCAAGGCCGGCACCGGCAGCGAGCATCGCGACACCGGTCGCGATACCGGGTGCCTGTCCCATTGCAGCGGGAGCACCGCCGACCGGGACGAAGTGGACGCCGAATCCGATCAGGACGCCGCCGATGATGATGCCGAGGAGCGCGATCACGCCTGCCATCTGTACGAGGAAGAAGGCGAGCGCAAGCGCGACGATGATAAGAACAATACTGAGAACGAGGCCCATTGCCGTCGGGGGCTGGACGCCTCCTGTCTGTTTAGGTCCGCCGAGTGCGCTCATGATGATGCCTCCTCAGGAGCCGTGTAGGGTCCGAAGGTCTTCCTTGCCCAGACCTCGATGTAGCGGTCGATGATGGCAAAGATCAGGATCACGATGACGCCGACGATGATCGGTCCCCAGACGTTGAGCTCTTCAAAGACCACGGTACGCCAGAGTTCGAAGAAAACGATCAGGCCAAAGCAAATACCCGACGCGGGGCCGCCGAGTTTGGCGCTGAAAAAGCCGTTGTCGAGCGAGTTCCGCTGGCCGGCTTCGGCGTAGCGGACGATGTTGCCGGACGCGGAGATCGGAACGCCTGCTCCGAACTTCTGCTCCTGGTACTGCCGCTCCTTTCCGTAGAACGGGTTACCTGTCGCAGACCCGGCTGCACCGAGCGCGATACCCCATACGAGGCCCAGAAGCGGGAGCGGGAAGGGGTGGCCGAGCGCGCTGATCATCAGGTGACACATCGCGACGGTCGTGAAGATTGCTACGAACGCGTGTGCCATGGTCACGGTCGTCATCGACTTCAAGATGTCGATATAGACCGGCTGTCCAAATTTGGCGAGACTTGCAGTACGGCCGAGGTATGCGGTTGTCGCATAGACGCCCTGCACGAAGACCGCGAGAGCGCTCCCGAGAACGATTGCAAGTATCGGGTTTATCTGCATCGCCATGAATGCCCAGGCAAGGCCTGCACCCAGAGCAACCCATAAGCCATACGCGGGGGGTTCACCGGCAACTGCCTTGTTGAAGATGCGGTGAATATATCCCATCTGCGGAGCCAGCTGAACCTGAGAGTTCGGGTCACCCTGTGATCCGATATCAGACTCAGTGTCTTCCGCAGCGCCGGCGACGGTTGCAAGAGCACCTGCCAATGCGGTAATGCCGATGCCAAATACGATCTCTTCCATTCAGCATCCTCCTCTGGCGCTCACGGCACCAGAGTATGAGTTCAAAACCTTTTTGGTTCATTTAACAGTTGTTTATGACTTAATTAAAGGTTTCGAAAAGTTGCGCCGTTATCGCAACGAAACGTAAAAAATCGGCTAAAATACCCTTTTTAGGCATGTGGGGTTACGCTAGGGAAAAAAAAGTTGAGTTGGGTTTACCGGGCCGGAATGATGAGCGAACGCTCGCCGGCGGGCATGAACTCGCGGATTGCACCCTTCGCGAACTCGCGGCGGGGCTCGGCGAAGTCGAACTTCAGCGCCGGGTCGGCGAAGCAGATCTTGATCCGCGGGTCGAAGCAGAACGCGTCGCCGCGGCCGTAGTGGGCACCGCCGGTGATCGCGGCGTACTCGCCCTGGTGTCCGACGTTCATCGCGTAGTTCGGGTAGTTCGGGCCACGGACCTCGCCGATCGCACCCTCGTCGCCACGGACGGAGAGCGTGTTTGCGGAACCGCACTGGTCCTGCAGGTCGTAGCCGAAGAAGCCGAGACGCGACCATCCGTCCTTGTGCAGGAGCATGCAGAGGTACCAGGCGTTGAGACCGGCGTTCGAGTTGCCGGTCGCGATGGCGGTCGACAGGCCGGACGCGGCGGCAAGCACGCCGGCACGCTGGGACCCGCCGAAGTGGTCCTCCATCATGGTCGGGAACTGCTCGTACTGCTCCATGCCGTTGAGGGCGACCTCGGTCGAGATGTCGTTGACGATCTCCTGGGTCGGCTTGACCTTGTCGCTCGGGCTCGGGTTCTTCCAGTCGACCTTGTACTTGTCCTTGATGTAGTCCATACCGTAGTAGGTGAACTCGTCGAGGATGTTGTCGGTGTAGGCCGCGGTCGCGTACTGGGTGAATCCGACACCGCCGGACATGTAGGAGCCGAGCCAGATCTGGTCGAACAGCATGGTTCCGGCACCGACGACCTCAAGGGAGGCCCGGGCGGGGTCGTTGGGGTACTTCCGGTTCGCCTGGACGATATCGGAGAAGACACCGAACATGATGCCACCGGGCTCGTTCGGGCCACGGGCACGCCGGGCGGGCAGGTGGGACGCCATCTGGATGACGCCTGCGTGCTTCGCGGCGTAGGAGAGGTCGGCGACGGCTGCTTCGCCGGCGCACATGCGGTAGGCACCGATGAAGGACATACCGATCTGCATGGCGGACCACCGGGAGGTCGTTCCACCGTCGCAGGTCCGGGAGACCGTGGTCGGGATGTGGATTGCCTGCCAGAGGGACTTTCCAACGGCTGCGGAGAGCGCCTCGGCCTGCTTGGCGGGGAAGAGCTTCTCGACGTCGAGGACGAACTGGGGTTCGAGGTCGTCTGCGAGTTCCTGGTCGCCGGTGAAGACCTTGACGTAACAGTCGTCGACGAGGCCGGGGTGGGTCTCGACCATGTGCTCCTGAACGACAGCCGCGCCGGGCATGGCGTGGTTCAGCACGTGGAGGTACTCGTTGATCGTCTCAGGGGTGACTTCCTTGCCGAGACGCTTCTGCAGGGTCTGGTGGGCGAGGTCCATGTTGACGATGACGGTCCTGCGGATATCGTCCCACATCTGCTGCATCGCAGAGTTGTTGACGAAGTGCAGGTCGTCACCCTCCACAAAGACGCCGGTGCCGGAGACCTCGTAGGTCATCAGCTGGCGCTGGCCGAGCGGGATACCGCCCAGGTGGCAGCGCACGGGGTCGTACATGGAGATGCCGCGGTCCATCTCGACGGCACGGCTCGCCTTTACGAACTCCTCCTTGCGGGGGGACTGGTGGTAGCCGTTGAACTTGTAGTACTCAGCCGTTTCGGACTGGGGATCCTGTCCCTGGAACTTCTCCTTGAGGGCTTTCAGGAACAGCTTCTGGGTTCTCTCAATCTTTGCCATTTCTCAATCACTCCTTGGGCATGAATCCGTACTTTGTCCGCAGCGAGTGGATCCGCTGTACGTATTCGATGTACTCGGCGTCGTCGCGGTAGGGGGTGCCGCCAAGGGAGTGGAAGATCGTCGTGTGGGCCTTGAGCCACTTCTCGTCGAGCGGCTTGCCGATGGGAACCGCACGGTCGAGGGGCTCGCCGATCTGGTTCTTGACGTAGCGGACGATGCCGTCCTCGCCAAGGACACTCCTCTGGAGCATGTCGAACATCATGCCGTTCTCGGCAAGACGGAGCGAGTGACCGTGCACGGTCGCACCGCGGATGCCGGTGCGGGCCGCGTCGAGGAGCTCGGTGTTGACGAGTTCCTTGGAGTACTTCTCCAGGTCGCGCTCGCGACACTCAATGATCTGACGGCCGGAGAGCGTACCGGGGTCGATCCCGCGGAAGCGGTAGCACTCGAGGTAGGTCCTCTGGTAGGGGTGGCAGGGGGCGAAGAACATCGAGTCCGCAAACTGGATGTAGCGGACACGGTCGCCGGCCTTTGCACCGTCCGTCGGGGTTACAATCTTCCTGATGGGGCAGTCGGGCTCCTGCTGCTCGGCGAGCGGCGGGTGGGCCGTCGGATAGGCGGCTCCCGGCGCCCTGTGGCCGAGAATCAGCACGATGTCCTCGTCTGTCACATCACGCATCTTTTCAAGCTTCTGGCTTGGGTTCATCTGCTTGCGCCGGTTCTCGGCGACCTTGGATGTACCCGGTCCGTACTGGGGCTTGTATGCCATGTTTTCATTCACCTTCATGTTGGGTTTTTAGCACTTTCATAACGGCACGAATGACCGTCGCCAACTTTTCCCTGCCAGGTGTCTGACCCCGTGTCACACCACTGACAATATCCATCACAATGCCTTTCGTCCTGACCCGGTCGGGCGGCGGCATGACCACCGCAGTCCTGACTCCTTCTTTTGCGAGATCCTCGAAGTCGATCGGGACTTGCGAGACGACGATTGCCCTGATATTCACATGCTCAAGGATAAACCGAACCTTCTGCACCACATGGGAGCGGACATTCCCGTGATGCAGGATGGCGACCTTGTGCTGCTCGATCTGGACGATCTCTTTCTCCGTCAGCCCGAAATAGGCTCCGAGAACGTGACCCGCGACGGGAGAATCTGCCGGCACCCCGCTCCCTGCGTTGAGGACGAGCGTGGTCACGGAGAACTCCGCCCCCTCCCTCCGGAGACCGGAGGTGATGTCGCAGACCGGTTTCGTCACGTGTCTGCGGCCGGGGGACATGCCGATAACGATCACATCCGGGGACCTGGCCTCAGAGATGGTGCCACGCTGGGCAAGACCGCCTCCTTTTCCCATCCCCATGCTCTCGCGGCAATCGACGACCTGAGTCACTCTTCCGATAGGCATCTTACTTGTTTCCCTGAATGATAACGGGGCCGTCTTTCCTCCTCGGATCGACAAGCCCGAGAATCTCTTTGTCGGCGTCAGGCCCGTATTTAGCGTAGTCGGACATCGTCGGCTGGGTCTTCATGTACCGCCCCTTCTGGACGGTGCAGGAGAACTCCTTATCGGCAAAGACTTCATCGACTGCTTTCCCGATTGCCGGAATGTACGACTCGTCCTCGAGCTCCAGGATGATTGTTCCGACCTGTACCCGGAGCTGGACGTCCTGGTCTCCGACACGGATGATTTTACGGTCCGGGTGGGGGTTGGGTTGCCCCCGTGCCGGGCCGTACGGAACGGTTTCGGGAAGGTTCTGTCCGTTGAGGGACATTCGACGAATCCCGCCTATCTGAACAAGCCTGTTCAGGAGTTGTTCCACTGTGTCGGGTCTGAGGAATCGCGCAGAAACGATTCGAACCTGAGGGTATATGGCTTCAGTCATCAGTATCCTTGTGTTATTTACACACCCTGTGCGATCTGCTGGATCGGCTTGTTGAAGACGTCGACCTTGCCGAAGGTGTCGCCGTAGACCTTGGAAGTGCTCTCGGGCGAGAACATCTGGGTTCCGGCATCGAGCGCAGCTGCAGCGACCACGCACGGGATAGCCACACCGGCGGCGTGACGGGTCACGACGTGGTTGCCGTTGAAGATACCGGGGCCGCCACCACCGTAGATCGAGTGGCTGAAGAACGAGAACCCGACGGCTACACCCATCACACGGCCGTAGTCACAGCCGGGCAGGCCGGTCTCGTGCTCAAGCAGGTCGTTGAAGTACAGGAGCGTCGAGGAGACCGCCTGGGCGAACCGTCCGGCACCACAGTTGACCATGGTTGCTGCCATGGTTCCCGCAGCGGCGTAGGCGTTCCAGAGCATGGGGTCCTTCGTGTCGTAGAACTGGAAGTATCCACCCTTCTTGCCGGGGGTGATGACCTTGTCCTCGATGGCGCGCTCGACCAGGCTCTGGACGACCGTACCGATGGTTCCGGTTGCTCCGTTCTTCTTGACGAGGTCATAGACCAGGTTGTTCGCGTTCAGGCCCTGGTAGGCGTAGGTGAGCAACTGGGCGCGCTCGAACGGTCCGATGGCGTTACCCATCTCAAACATTCCTGCCTGCTCGAAGGTGGACGAGAGTGCGGCTCCCTGCATCGCGTTCTTGTTCGTGATCATCACGGCGTGGTTGACCGGGATGTTACGGAGCGCGTAGCCGAGGCCTTCGTTGTTCTGGGGGATCGACAGAATGGACGTGACGTTGGCGCCGGTCAGGTCCATGGTGTGCGGGTAGGAACCCCAGAGTGCAGCCTTGACCATGGCCGCATCGAACATGCCGACGTTGAACTGGTCGATGATCGCGTAGGTTGCCGCGGATGCGACCGAGGTGATTGCTGCATCGTAGGTGGATGCCGCCTCGAGACGAACCTTGGGAACCTCGACGAGGATCAGTTTGCCGCCGCCGAACTCACGGATGTTGGTGTCGTCGCCGTCCTCGACCTGGACCATTTCCTTGATCTTGGCGATGATTGCATCCTTGTTCCCGACGATATCGAGATTGAGCTCACGCCCGAGGACCTGTCCCTTCGCTACCTTTCCGGACTTCAGGCCTTCCTGAACGCCTCCGAGGTTGACTGCAACCGTCCTCTTGGTCAGGTCGATGAGTTTCCGGGTCGCCGGGTTGACCAGCGGGCTGATCTTCTCAAGCGCCACACCACTCTTCAACTGCTTGCCTGCATCATCGTACAGGTCAATAGTTTCCTTGTATTTTGCCATAATTTTCCTCCATTACCCTCTTTAAGTGCATACAATCCGTGAGTGTGAACTGAACGCTAAAAGTATCGCTGGCTGTGACTGACGGTGACTACTGCACGTCCTCGTGGGACAAAAAGATAGTAACCTTCTCTGATGATATAAGCATTGCTATTTATGTCTATAATTAGATATATATCCGGAGTGCGATATTAAATATCTGCTGAATAATAGTCGATTGAACGAGATAGCAAATGTATCATACCACCCCCGGGGTAGTATGAATTACCTAAAATTATGCTACTTCGTGTTACTCTTTTTGTGGCGGGCACGTCCGATATCCGACGATCGACACCACTCTCCATGCGCGGCAAAAAAAAGAGGGGTTCAGGCCGCGATCCGCTGGTAGAGTTTAGCGTAGATCGGCTGACCTTTCCGTTTTCGGTGGCGCTCTCCGAGGTCGCCCTCGTAGAGAGCAAACCGTCCTTTGATGCCGTCCGAATCGATATCGACATCCTCGCGGTATGCAAAGCCGGGCATCATGACATCGATGTTGCCAAAGACGTAGATCTCGCCTTCAACCATCTGTCCCCCAAGACGCCTCTTTGCATTGCCCTTGATGACGATCTTCCCGCCTTCGGCGTGGGTGGCGACGTGGACATCGACATCGCCGCCGACGACGATCTCGCCGCCGGTCATGAAGGTGCCGAGATCGCTGCCGGCATTGCCCGTGACGGTGATCTTGCCGCCGGCCATGCCGCGCCAGTCTCCACGGTATGCAGCGCCGAGATAGTTCCCGGCGTTGCCGTTGATGACCATCTCGCCGCCCTTCATGCCGGTGCCGGCAAAGCTGTCAACGTTCCCGTTCACCGTGATCTTGCCGCCCTGCATCCAGGCTCCGACGTACATATCGGCGTTGCCGTTCACCACGACCTCGCCGCCGGTCATCTTCATGCCGATGTACTTGACCCGGGAGAGGTCGCCGTTGACGACGATCTTCGTCTCTTCGGCGGTCGCTCCCGCTTTGCCGGAGACCTCGAAGAAGTCCCCGAGCCGGTACTGCTCCCGGCCCACGTACACATGGAGGTCGGCGATCTCTTCCGCCTTCTTCCCGGCGAACGCATCGGGGGTGATGTTGTCAGCCTCGAGATACAACCCGGGCTGGTCCTTTATGGTGAGTGTAACGGTTTCCATCCTTCTCACCTCACTGTGTGGCATCAACCTCGATCACGTACGGGTTGGGCACATAGTGGTGGCCGGCAACCTCGTAGTTGTTTAAGGTGACGGTGTAGTAGCGGAGGAACTTCTCCTTGACGTCACGCATCACCTGCGGGTTCTCGTTGACCTTGGCGTTCACCCAGAGCGTCCGCTTGTTGCCGTTGCTCGCGATCTCGTGGTCGACGATGACCTGGACACCGGTCTTGAAGAGGTGCTCTGCGCTCGAGAACGCCTTCTCGATGTCGTCGGGCGCGTAGGGCTCGTTCGGGTTGAAGTCAAAGACCGCAACATCCGCTTCGAGGCCGGGTGCAAGCCCGCCGTACATGTGCGCGAGGCCGAGCGATTTCGCCGGTCCGGCACGGGTCATCTGCGCGATCTCGTAGAGGCCGAGTTCGCGGTCGATGCCGGCGAGGTTGGTCGCCTCGATGACCTTGTCCTTGTGCTTGAAGGCGTCGAACTGCTGGTTCCGAGCGTCCTGGCTCATGAGCCACTTCATGATCCGCGGGTAGCGGATGAACGGCCCGGCGTTCGGGTGGTCGGTGGTCATGAAGATCCGCATCGGGTCTTTTGCGAGCAGCGCGAGTTCGAGGCCGATGCACCACTGGATGGCGCAGACCTTGATGCCGGGACTGTAGACGTACGGTACGACCCCGGACCCGGTCTCGAGTTCCACGTCGACGTTCGCCCACTTCAGGTGGTTCAGTTCGGTGAGGTGGTGCTCGAACGGCCCGTCGGCGGTCATGGTCGTGGTCTCATCGAGCGTCACCTGACCCATGTCGATGGTGATGTTGTCGTGAGAGTTCACGTAGTCCATGATCTCCTTCGCCCGCGAATCCACGTTCGCCCAGGAGTCGCCACCGTAGGAGTGGAACTGGACGTGGGTGTGGTGCATCACCTGATCGCGGCCGAACTTGCTGTTGGGCTTGATGCCCTCCGAGAGCCTGAACGAGTCGAGTGTCGTCGTGTAGTTGCCGGGGTTCCCGAGGTTGTTCGCGTGCATGTGCATCGAGTGCGGGAGACCGAGGTACTCGTTCGCCTCGATGAGGCCCTTGATGATCTGGGCCGGGGTGATGTCGAAGTAGGGGACCGGGTCGTGAACGTTCTCACAGTTCAGGCCCCAGCCCCAGGCTTCGGTGCCGCCGGGATTGACAACCTTGACCGCGTAGCCCTTCGTCGCCCTAAGAAGCCAGGCGATGTAGGCGGCGGTGTTCTCGATCTCGTGGTTCTTGAGGTACTCGAGCACGAACCAGTTGTTACCGAAGACCGGGTAGGCCCCCTGGTCGAGGATCGGCGTGTCCCGCATCTCCTCGTGGGTGTGCCGGGCGTAGAGCGGCGGCATGGCCGCTTCCATCACGGTCGTGTAGCCCATGCGGGCGTAGTTGTAACCTGTCCTGATCGTCGTCGGTACCGAAAACCCGCCCTGCATCCGCTCGATGCCGCTTTTAGGCTTGTAGCCGAAGAGTTTGTCTTCGGGGCGGAAGTTCCTGCCTACGTTCACCTTCGGGCCGGCAACATGGGCGTGGATGTCGACACCGCCGGCCATGACGGTCTTACCTGCGGCGTCGATGACCTTCGGGCTTTTGACCGCGGTGGTCTCGACGATCTTGCCGTCCTTGATGGCGATATCGGCCTTATCTCCCCTGATCCCGAGAACCGGGTCGAAGACGAAACCGTTCTTGATGAGATACTCTGCCACGCTTATACCCCCTTGATCTCCTTGACGCGTGCGAGGACGCGCTGCAGGAACTCTTCGTCGGTCATCATGCCCTCCGGGGGCTCGACGACCTTTCTGGTCTCAATCGGCACGTTGTCCATCCGGTATGCACATCCGCCCACCTCGACGCCCACGAAGGCGACCGGGACGTGGACCTTGCAGACCTCGGTGGTCGGGGTCTCGTGCGGGTCGATCGCGACCGACGGGCGGTCGTAGATCTTCTTCACCGAGCTGAACGGGAAGTGCGCACCGGGATCGCTTCCGAGGACGAAGACGGCGTCCACCTCGTCCCTGCGGAGCAGGTCGTTGGAGGTCGTCTCGCCGGGGTTGTAGCGGGCGAATCCGCGGGAGAGGTCCACCGCGAAGGGGAACCCGAACTGCCAGCCCCAGACCTGACCGGAGCCGGTGACGTTGTAGTGCCCGCGCATCGGCATGATGGCGGCTTTCGTGTACTCGTTCAAGTCACGGGTGACCGCGATGGCCTCGTCGATGTTGTGGTTCTTCCCGATCGACTGGGTCACGCCCATGCCGAAGAAGATGATCGCGAAACGGCCGCTCTTGAGCGTCTCGGCGACCTCGTAGATCTTCTCTTTCGGGATCCCTCCGACGAAGTCGGGGAGTTTTTCGCCCTTGAACGCCACGCGGAGCGCGTCGAGGAGCTCGTAGTCGTGTCCCTGCTCAATCTGCAGGTGGATATCTGCGAGGCTCGCGGTATCGGTGGGACGCGGGTCGACGACGATCACCTTGCGGCCCTTATGACCCTTGCCGGTGAAGAAGCCACGGGGGAAGATCGAGTAGCGGGACATGTGCCGCGGGTGGGCGTGTGCCGGGTTGCATCCCCAGAAGAGAATCCGGTCGGCACGGTTCTTGACCTCGCCGAGCGTACAGCTCGGTATACCGATGTCCTGAACCGCGATAAGGGATGTTCCATGGCAGACGGTCGCCGTGTTGTCCATGACCGCTCCCACGGCCTCGCCGATCTCGGACCCGATGGACTGGGCCTCACAGTTTGTGGAGCTCCAGCCGTACATCAGGGGCTTCTTTGCATCGGCGAGCATCCGGGCGGTATACTCGACTGCTTCATCATAGGAGATCTCTTTCCAGGTACCGTCTTCCTGCCGCATGCGGGGGCGGGTGATACGGTCTTTTGCCTGGGAGTGGAGGAACTTCTCGGCGCCGATGGCGCACGCGTTGTAGACCTCGTGGAGCTCCTTGCCGTCATCACTGACGACGACCTCAAGGTCGTCGCAGAGCGTTCCGCAGAACGGACAGATAACGTCGGTTACAGTCTTGGTCATGCTAGTTCACCCCTGCACCCCTTGCGCACCAGTTCAAGCGAGCTGAGGACGGGTTCGTTCTTGGCGACCTCCACCTCGACAGGTACGCCCTTAAAGGTTGGCATACCGGTAGAGTAGGTGTTCGGGTTGATCACCATGTTTGCCCAGGGCCCCATCGGTATATATGCTACACCGGGGTGAGGGCCCTGGGTTGCCTCGACCGCCTTGACGACGACACTGCCATGGTTGCTGGTGACGCGTACGTTCGTGTTGCGATAAGCTCCCAGCTCTTTAAAGTCCGCCGGGTCCATCTCAATAATCCCGCAGGCGGTGGTGTAGGCGGGTTTTTCCTTCCCCGCCTCCATTGCCACCCCCTGCTGGATGGTGCGACCCGAGATCAAATTCACTCTGATTGCCATTGTTATTCATCCCCTGTCTATGGTATTTATCTGGCAAACTCTTTGAGCGGGCTTGGACCGAGCTCGTTGATGGTCTTGACGACGTCCTCCATGACCATGCCCCACTTTGCACCCTCAGATGCGGAGACGAAGGTCATCCTGAGACGCTTGTCGTCAAGGCCGATGTTCTTGAGGACACTCTTCAAGAGGAACATCCTCTTCGCGGCCTTAAAGTTGCCCTCAAGGTAGTGGCAGTCGCCGAAGTGACAGCCCGAGACCAGCACGCCGTCCGCCCCGTCCTGGAATGCCTTCAGGATGAAGAGAGGATCGATCCGACCCGTGCACATCACGCGGATGGCACGGATGTCGGGCGGGTACTGAATACGGGCGCCGCCGGCGAGGTCTGCACCTGCGTAGGAACACCAGTTGCAGATGATGGCGATGATCTTGGGTTTCCAGTTCTCGTCTGCCATTTACTGTTCACCTCCGAGGAGGAATGCATCGATCTGCGCAACAATCTGCGGGGTCGCAAAGTGCTGCATCCAGATTGCGCCGCCGGGGCAGAACCCGCCGCAGGTTCCGCAGCCCTTGCACTTGGCTTCGGTGACCTGCATGACCGTGCGACCGTCCTTCTCGATGAGCGCGAGGGCGCTGTAGGGGCACTGGTTGAC
The DNA here is from genome assembly GCF_023702065.1 of Methanoculleus oceani. Lineage (NCBI taxonomy): Archaea > Methanobacteriati > Methanobacteriota > Methanomicrobia > Methanomicrobiales > Methanomicrobiaceae > Methanoculleus > Methanoculleus oceani. The sequence continues at coordinate 903,620 of NZ_QFDM01000001.1, forward strand.
ACACAGTCCGCATCCGGCGCACTTCTCCTCCATGCACTGGGCGAAGTAGGGCTCGAGCTCCACCTCTCCCCTGTGGATCGGGATGGATGCCGCGGATGCCGCACCCTCTGCCTGGGCGACCGTGTCCGGAATATCCTTCGGTCCCTGGCAGACACCGGCGAGGTAGACACCGGCAGTGGTGGTGCCGCACGGGTTCAGCTTCGGGTGGGCTTCGAGGAGCCAGCCGTCCTGCGAGCAGGAGACACCGAAGAGCCTCCGGGTCTTCTCGGTTTCGGCGGAGGGCTGGATGGCGGCTGCGAGCACGACAAGGTCGACTTCCATGTCGATGGGCCGGCCGAGGAGCGTGTCCTCCGCATTGACGTGAAGGTTCTTGGTCACCGGATCTTCGGTGATGTTTGCCACACGGCCGCGGATGAACTTTGCACCCTCGTCCTGGATGCGGTAGTAGAACTCCTCGTACATCTTCCCGAAGGACCGGATGTCCATGTAGAAGATGTAGGGTACCACGCCGGGGATCTTCTCGATGATCTGGTGGGCGTGCTTGAGCGAGTACATGCAGCAGAACCGCGAGCAGTAGGGCTTGCCGACCCCGGTGTTGTCACGGGAGCCCGCACAGAGGACGAACGCGACCTTCTTCGGGGTTTCGCCGTCGCTCGGGCGGACAAGGTGACCTCCGGTCGGACCGGATGCGCAGATCAGGCGCTCGAACTCAAGCGACGTGATGACGTTGTCGTAGTTCTTGTAACCCCACTCGAATTTCTTCTCGATGGGGAAGATGTCGTATCCCAGGGCGAGGACGACGGTTCCGACCTTGACGGTCATGAGTTCGTCCTTCATCTCGAGGTCGACCGCCTTCTTCTCACCGCATGCCTCGACACAGAGGCCGCACTTGACGCAGGCGTCGAAGTCGACGGTGTAGATCAGCGGGGAGACCTGCGGGTGGTAGATGTAGATCGCCTTTCTCGGCGCCATGCCGAGCTCGAACGGGTTCGGCTTGATGACCGGGCAGACTTCGACACAGTCGCCGCAGCCGGTACAGCCGCCGCCGACGATGCCGCGGGCCTCGGCCTCTGCCGGGGTGATGACACCGCGTGCCTTCTTCCGGAGGGTCACATCGAAGTTGCCGATGTATCCCTCGACCTGTTCGACCTCGGTGTAGGTGAGGAGTTCGATGCCTTCGTTGCGGTAGACGTCCACCATCTTCGGGGTCAGGATACACTGCGAGCAGTCCAGCGTCGGGAACGTCTTGTCGAGCTGGGACATCCTGCCGCCGATCGTGGGGCTCTTCTCAACGAGGTAGGTCTTGATGCCTGCGTTCGCAAGGTCGAGTGCCGCCTGCATGCCGCCGACGCCACCGCCGACGACCATCGCCGCCTTCTCTACGGGGACGCTCTTCGGGACGAGGTCCTCAAGCAGGGAGGCCTTTGCTACGGCGATCCTGACTGCGTCCTTTGCCTTGGATGTGGCTTCTTCGGGCTGGTGCATGTGCACCCACGAGTTCTGCTCGCGGATGTTTGCCATCTCGAACCGGAAGGGGTTTAAGCCACCCGCCTTGGTCGCGTTACGGAACGTGGGCTCGTGCAGACGGGGAGAACAGGCCGCCACGACTACTCCGGTCAGTTTCTGCTCCGCAATGGCCTCCGCGATCTTGTTCTGGCCGGGGGTCGAGCACATATACTGGTAGTCATCGGCGACGATGACGTTCGGGAGCGTCCTGGCGTACTCCATTACCGCCTTGACGTCGATGGAGCCCGCAATATTGGTACCACAGTGGCACACAAAAACGCCAATTCTTGGCTCTTCGTTCTTTTTGACTTCTGCCATGTATTTGCACCTCACAGGATCTTCTTCAGGAACGGCTCAACATCGATGGCATGGAGGTCGAGTGCAAGCTCGTCCGGGCTCATGCCCTGTGCCAGTCCCAGGAGTTCGTTGTAGTGCAGGACGGGGATGCCGTATTCAGCACCGAATTTTTCCTTGATCTCGATCTGGCCGCGGTCGAACTGGAGCTGGCAGAACGGACAGACTTCGGTGACTGCATCGATGCCTGCTTCCGTCATGTTGATCAGCTTCTCATTCGTGATGTCGAGCGCATGTGCGATATCGAATCCACGGACACCGCCGCCGGCACCGCAGCACTGCATCTTGTTGCGGTACTGGATCGGTTCGGCGCCGAGAGCGGCGACGAGTTCTTCCATCCACATCGGATTCTCGGTGTCCCCGAAGTGCCGCTCTTTGCTCGGCTTCATCAGGTGGCAGCCGTAGTGAACGGCGATCTTCGCACCGGAGAGGGGGCGCTTGACGCTGTCGGCGAGTTTCTTGACGCCCACGATCTTGGGATCGTAGTAGAGCTCGGCGAGGTGCCAGACGTCGACGGTCCCCTTGAACTCCATATCGATCTCTTTGAGCACCTCGTTGACTCCGTCGCGGAGTTCATCGTTGTGCTTCAGCTTGTGGTTGACTTCCCAGATGGACTTGTAGCACCCGTTGCAGATCAGGGCGATGTCCATGCCCATCTGCTCGGCGAGCACGACGTTCCGGGCCGCCATCGCGTACCAGACATTTAAGTCGATCGAACCGAACGCACCCGGTGCCGGGCAGCAGCTTGCGCCCTTCAGGGGCAGGAGGTCGATGCCGACGTTCTTGCTGGTCTGGATGGCCGCCGCCTCGATTCCCGGATACCGGTTCGGGGCGATGCACCCGAGGAAGAATGCATACTGATGGTTGTTTCCGCTCATGGTTTCACTCTCCCTCCGCGAGAATTCTGTCCGCGTTCTCTTTCAGCCTGTAGTGGTCGAGGATCTTCCTGATGCCGGGCAGGTACTCGGGGTACTTGTGCGTCGTCTCAGGCTCCTCCTCGAGGCCGAGTTTCTTCCGGGCTGCGCGGTTCGCGTCGTTGTTCGGGACACCGTGGCCCGACTTGTAGATCAGCTGGACGGTCTGGAGGAAGTTGCGTGGAATGATGTCCCGCTTGAACGCCAGGTTCCGCATCGCCATGATCGCGTCGGTCGGTGCGAGGTTCCGGGGGCACCGGTCGGTGCAACTGTAACAGGTGGTGCAGAGCCAGAGGTCCGGATCGGTGAGGACCTCCTCCTCGAGGCCGAGGACTGCCTTGCGCATGAACAGCCGGATACGGTACGAACTCCGCGGTGCCGAGGGGCACGATCCGGTGCAGGTGCCGCACTGGTAGCACATGTGGGCGGCCGTCTGCCCGATCTTCTCCACATCTTTGATAAACTCAGGGTTGCTGTCAGGAATGTAGTACTTCCTGTCCCGGAGTTTCTCCGCGAGTTTCTGGTCCTTATAGTCTTTCTTTACTGCCATTGGCTATCCCTCACGCCTCTTCTGCTTCTCCCAGAACTTTAACCTCGACCTCTCCGGGGGCGGTCTCTTTGACCTTCGACGTCCTCGGGGCGAGCAGCTTCTCCTTGATCTGCTTGAAGAGTTCCGTCTCCTTGTCCTTCATCCGGATACCCGTCCGCCGCAGGATGATCGCATCCTCGCTCGGGCAGGCGTTGACACAGGCACCACAGAGGATACAGAAGTCCTTGTTGATGGCGATGTTGGCCTCAACCTCTCCCTTCATCTCCTTTGCCGGGACGGGGGAGGGCAGGTAGAGCGCGTTGCAGGGGCAGACCTCGACACAGGTCGAGCAGCCTCCGGGGCACTTCTCGGGGTTGATCTCGATATCTCCCTCGAAGATCTTCTCGACGGTGATTGCCTCCTGGGGGCAGGTCTCGACGCACCAGGTACAGGTGCAGCAGTTGTCCTGCTCGATATCGACCTTGCCGGGCAGCTTGTCGCTGATGACCTCACGCTCGAGCGTGATGCACTCCTGGGGGCAGGCCTCGACGCAGATAGTGCACCCGTCGCAGGTGGCCTCTTCCCACTTGACTTCCCCTTCGATCTTACCGGTCTCGGGGTTCGGGGCGTTGCGAACGACGGTGATGCTCGGGCAGAGCTCGCCGCAGATGCCACAGACGTCGCACTTCTCGGTGTCGACGGTAAACGTGGTCTTGGTCTGCAGTGCAGCCTGACGCGGCTTGCCGGCTTCGTCGCCGCCCTCGAATGCGGGGACATCGCGGTTGATGGCGTCCCTCGGGCAGGCCTCTTCACAGATGGTGCACCGGTCGCATTTCTCCTCGTCGATCACGGTGACCATGTCGTACGTGGGGAATCCTTCCTTCTCAAGAATCGGGAGCCTCTCCTCCCCGTCGATCTTGAGCGTCATCGCATTGAAGGGGCACATGATGACGCATACGCCACAGTACGAACACTTCTCGGGGTTGACGTCGACAGGTTCTGCGTAGTCGATTGCCCCACGGCGTGTCGCACCGACTGGTCCGAGCACGATTGCCTCTTCAGGGCAGGCGTCGACACAGATGCCGCAGCCCGTGCAGGTCTCTGCGTTCAGGATCAGGTTGTTGACTGCCTTCAGGAGCCTCTGCTCCATGATGACGTTCTGTCCTTCCCGCGTTTTGGAATACTTTGGAAACAGTGCCATATTCTAGTATCACTCCTAGGCTTCCACTTTTCGGGCCTTGGCCCGGCTCTCCCACGGTCCTCCAAGCGCGATAACTCCATAGGGGCATGCCTGGACGCATACGCCGCAACCGGCGCAGAGCTCGGAGTTGAAATCAAGGATGACGGCTTTGCCGTCTTTGACCTTGTAGATCTTCTCTTTCGTCACCGGATCTTCGGTGTAGAGCTCGAGAGCGTCGACCGGACATGCCACCACGCAGTTATTGCAGCCTGTACATCGTTCCATATTGATGTGCAATGCAAATGCCATGGTATCACGCACCAGATCTGATCGATTAAAAATCGATATAAAAAGAATTGTCAAAGAATATACATAAACTTTCTGAAATCCGGCAGTCTTATATTCCAGAACTATGATTATCTGTCAAATTTTATAAATTAAAACAGTTAGTATGTTAACCCGATGTCCGAAATCTCGCCGTCAAACGCACATCCGGTGCGAAGGCAAATAGAAAACGTTAAATCATAGATCGGGGTTTCTGATGAAAATCGGTGGCCAATCCGGCCCGGGAGCGTTGAGATCGGGCCGGATCACCTCGCGAGCCGGGTAGAAACTCTCCCCCCCTGCCGGCAGGGGTCTGTCACCGCTTGCGCGGTTTGAGCAGTAACCATTTCTGTATCCATTGACTCTTCTCTCTCCGTGTCGGACGCCTGCGCTCGCCCCCAGAAGCCCCCCGGATCCTGCGCCCGCGATCCCGCTGCCGCATCCTGGATGGCCCCGCAGGGCAGGTCTGCAGACCCGGAGCATGCTTAACCCGGTCACTGCGGCAGGTCTGGAGCACATGACCATTTCAGGCCTGGAAGGTGTAACCGGGGAGATCACGGGGTGCTCCGGGATCCTGTCCCCGTTCTTTTCACGTTTACTCCGGCGCGATGGCGAATATCGATGAGTGGACGGTGCCGCAGGGTGCCGCGCGGTTCGGACCCCATGACTGTGGCGCACAGGCCGCTGCCGGGAAAAAAAGAAACCTTATTCTGTCCACATCGTAACATTGTAGCAAACGAGGTGTATTCTGTCCATGGAACTGAATGGCGTTACTATCGATGATACCTATGCAGAGGCGTTCCCGACCTGGGTGGCACGGCCCATTATCACCGCCGTCACCGAGGAGTGGGCATACAAGGCAGCAGTGGAGGCCGTCGGCTTTGCCACCTCCACCATCGGGTGTCCGGCCGAGGCGGGTATCGACTGCTTCGTCTCCGCCGACGAGACCCCCGACGGACGGCCCGGCTACGCGATCATGATCTGTGCGAGCAAGAAGAAGCTCAAGGAGCAGCTTGTTGAGCGCCTTGCCGAGTGCATCCTCACCGCCCCGACGACGGCGGTCTTCGACGGCCTTGCCGACGTCGTCGCCGAGGTCCCGGAGAAGCTCCCGGTCAAGCTCCACTTCTTCGGCGACGGGTTCGAGGAGAAGCGCGAGGTCGGCGGCAGGACGGTATGGGCCATCCCGATCATGGAGGGCGAGTATATCGGTGAGGAGGAGTTCGGCACCGTCAAGGGCGTTGCGGGCGGCAATTTCTTCATCATGGGCGAGAACCAGATGGCCGCCCTGACCGCCGCCCAGGCGGCGGTCGACGCCATCAGCGGCGTCTGCGGTGTCATCACGTCCTTCCCCGGCGGCGTCGTTGCGAGCGGCTCGAAGGTCGGGAGCAAGAAGTACAAGTTCATGGGCGCAAGCACGAACGAGGCCTACTGCCCGACCCTCCGCGACAGGGTCGAGGGCAGCAAGGTCCCCGAGGGCGTCAAGGCGGTCTACGAGATCGTCATCGACGGCGTCGACGAGGACTCTATCAAGACCGCGATGGCCGAGGGCATCCGGGCGGCAACCAAGGTGCCGGGCGTGAAGTTCATCAGCGCCGGGAACTTCGGCGGCAGCCTCGGACCGTTCAAGTTCGACCTGAAGGACGTCCTCGCGGACTATCTCTAATCTCTTTTTTTTGTGGCGGTTCTTGAGGGCTGCTGTCTGTTTGGTTGGCCCTGTTGTTGGGGGTGTGGCTACAGGATGCCGATCAAGTTCCCTGCCCATGCACGTATATGAGCCTCCCTCACCCGCCATCGCCCCGCCGGTGCCCCGGTGCCCGCGCCCCTTTTATGATGATCGATCCTCTTAAATATCGTTATCAACGATAATTTTGTTAACGATAATTCCGGTGACATCATGATTACGCTCACGCCCGATGAAGTCCGGGCCCGGTTCGGGCCGTTGTTCTCGATGAAGTACCTCGCCATGGTCGACCAGAACGCCGGTCTCGCGGAGATCCGCGAGCATTGCCGGGCCCGGGGAACCATCGAGTGGGATGCGGCGAATCGAGTGCGGGCGAAGGGTGCGGTCATGTCCTGCCATGTCGAGGGCACGACGATGACGATGCTCGCCCGGCTGGGCGTATCCCCGGCGAAGTTCGGGGCCGCCGGCCGGGAGATCGGCGGGCAGGCGCTTGAAGGGGTCGAGGTTGTCGGTGACGAAGTGGTGACGACCTGGTCGGGGATCGCCGGAGCGGGCGTCGGCGTCGCTGCCTGCCTGCCGCAGGCGCCGGGCGTGACCCGGGCCGAATACCCATCGGAGGACGATCTCAGGATCGGCGGCGCCCGCGTATGCCGGGTGCGAATCGCATCACCGCTCTACGAGAAGGTGACGATCGGGATCGACGACACCGACACTCGCGAGGAAGGCGCCACGTGGGTGCTCGCGCTCAAATGCGCCGAGGCCTGCACGATCCCCGGGGTGGAGTACCTGGACATGCGTCTCGTTCAGCTGAACCCTGCGGTGCCGAAGAAGACCACCAACTGTGTCGGGTCGGCCCTGAACTTCGCCGTCCGCCCGGGAAAGGTGGATGAGCTCCTCGAGTACGTCCGCGACTTCGTCGAGTCGGGGGCGGTCAGCAACGACACCGGCATCGCTGTCTACCGGGGGATTGCGTTTGCGGAGGAGTCTCCCTACTTAAAACGGGTCAAGACCGAGATCCTGACGGTCGATGACGCGGAGGCGGAGGCGGCACGGATGGGTGTCCGGTTCATCGACTCGACTGGACGGAAAGGACGGATAGGAGCACTGGGCGCCGTTCTCTGGGGGAACAAGGGCGTTGAAGCGGCAGGTCTCTATGGAGAAACTTTCTGATCCTTATACGATACGGTATCCGCAGATCGTGGCGGTGGCCGACGAGAGCGCCGGCCACGTGGAACTCATCGAGTTCTTCGACTGCATAGGCGGGGCGATGTGGGTGAAGCGCCACTATGCCCAGAGCCCGCTCGTCCGCTCCGTCCGCACCGTGGGGACGACCAACCGCTACCTCCTCCGCACCGGCAGCGCCGACCTCGCGCTCGAGGGCTCGGTCTTCCCGGCAGGGATCGCCGGTGTCGCCGTCGAAGGGGACGAGATCGCCGTCACCTACCGGGGCCTCGGCGGCGGCGGCGTGGGGGCGTCCGTCTGCCGCGCCTCGGCTCCGGGCATCGTCCGCTACGAGAGCGACCCTGCCGGGGGCGGGCGTCTTTCGGGCTCGACGATCTGGCTCCCCCGGCGCGAGCGGGTGATCATCGGTGTCGACGACACCGATACCCCGGAGGAGGGCGCCACCTGGACGCTGACCCACAACATCGCACGGGCCGTCGAGGACGACCGCTCCCGCTACCTCTCCCATACCATCGTGCAGCTCTTTCCTGTCCCCTACCGGACCAAAAACTGCGTCGCCATCGCCTGCGAGTTCGCCACCTCCGACCCCGGAGGGCTGGTCCGGCGCTACCGCGACTACCTGGAAAAGTACACGCTCTCGGACGAGACCGGGATGGCGGTCTGGCGCGGCTTCGATCCCGCCCCGCTCGAGGAGTTTGGGCGGCGCGTAAAGCGGGGCGAGGTCTCGCCCGACGACCTTGCCGCCCTCGACGACGAACGCCTCTCCATCGTCATGAAAGGCCGGGGCGCGATCGGGGCGGTGGCGGCGATCCCGTTCTCCACGCGATACGAGGAGGCGCTGGCGTTATGGAATGGAGTCGGCTGAAGGCCCGGCTGCTTGAGGCAGGTTCGGTTCGCCTCTCCGGCGAACCTGCAGACGCCTACGTGTCCCGTTCCGCCGCCGGCCCCTCGGCGGGGAGTTCCGGTTCGCTCTTCTTCTCCTCCGGCGCCCGGCGGTTCCGGGCCGGTATCGACGGGGCAAGCCCCATCGAGGTCGTTCACCGGGGAGGAGGCGGGGCGGACCTCGTCATCGACGGCAACGTGGTCTCCGGCCGTCTCGAACCCGCCGCCCTCCACTGCCCCCGCCAGGCCTACATCACCGTCAGCGGGACGTGCATCTTCCACTGCCGCTACTGCCCGGTGCCGGGTCTCCAGGGGCGGCGAAAGGAGGTTTTCGAGATTGTGGAGCTGGTCGAAAGCGTGGCCGACCGGGTCGACGCCATCGCAATCACGAGCGGTGTCGCTTCCTCGATCGAAGAGGAAGAGGAATACGTCCTCGACGTCGTGGCGGCGCTCCGCTCATTCGGTCTACCCATCGGGGTCTCGATCTACCCGGGGCCACTGACCCCGGCGCGGCTCCATGCCCTCGGCGTCGTCGAGGTGAAGTTCAACATCGAGGCGGCGACCCCGGAGATCTTTGCAGAGATGTGCCCCGGTCTCTCGTGGGATGCGGTCTGGGAGGCGTTGCGGTCCTCCGTCGTGCTCTTCGGGCGGGACAGGGTCTACTCGAACGTCATCGTCGGCCTCGGGGAGACCGACGCAGACCTGGAGCGGGTCATGGGCGATCTCGCGGCGATCGGGGTCATCCCCGTCCTCCGTCCGCTCACCCCGGCGGCATCTCTTGCCGCCCGGCCCCGTCCGTCCGCCGACCGGCTGCTCCGGCTCTGCGAGGCGCACGAGAAGATCCTCCGGCAGGCCGGGCTCGATCCGCGCCGGGCGCTGACGATGTGTTCGGCGTGCACCGGGTGCGACCTGGTGCCGGGGAGGGATACATGAAGGGCACCGAAGCGCTCGCCCGGGCCATCCTCCGGTCGGCAGACCGTTGCTACGCCGTCCCCGGCTACCCGGTCTCGGGGATCGCCGCCTCGGCCGGGGCCGTGATCCCCGTAAACGAGAAGGTGGCGCTCGAGTATGCCCTCGGCGACTCGCTCTCCGGGCGGAGGGCCGCCGTGGTGGTCAAGCACGTCGGCCTCAACGCCTGTGCGGACCCGCTCGTGCACGCCACTGCCCAGGGCCTCCGGGCCGGCGTCGTGGTGGTCGTCGGGGACGACGTGCGCCCGATCGCATCGGATGTCGTGCAGGACTCCCGCTACTACGGGGAGGTGGCCCGGGTGCCGGTTCTCGAGCCCGACGGTGAGACGATCGGTCAGGCCGTCGAGGCGGCGTTCGAGGCTTCGGAGACCTTCTCGCGGGTGGCAATCGTCAGGGTGACGCCCGAGATCCTCGACGCGGACGTGCCGGACCTCCCCGCCCCCCGGAGCGACCTGGAGGGGAGCCTCGCAGACCCCGGGCTCACGATGGCCGGGCGGGCGCTGGCGAGCGACCGACGGACGGCCGCGATGTTCGCCTGGTCGCGGTCATCGCCGCTGAACCGCTTTGCCGGCGGCGAACACCGCGCAGTCACCGTCTATCCGCCCCCGGCGGACCCGGACGTGCTTGCCCTGACCCGCGAGGTCGGCCGCCCCTTCCTCCGGGAGCACCGGCTGCTCGCCCCTCCCGACCCCGCCGGGGAGCCGGAGCGGTTCTCTGCTCGCGGCTACTGCCGGACGTTCTGCCGGGACTGCCCGTTCCATCCGGCCTTTTCCATCCTCTCGGAGCGCAGGATGCGGGCCGTCTGCGACGCTGGGTGCGCGATCCTCGCGATGAACCCCCCCTACCGGGTCGGCATCGCCACCTACGGCCTCGGATCGTCGATTGCCGTGGCGGCGACCGGCCCCGGCGTCGCGCTCACCGGCGACTACGCGCTCCTGCACTCAGGGCTAAACGCCCTCATCGACGTCTACGAGCGTCGACTCCCGCTTCTCTGTATCGTCCTCGCGAACACGCGGATGGGGATGACCGGCGGTCACCCCGTCCCCGATATCCTTCGCTACATCTCCTGGGCGAACCCGGTCGTCTGCGCCGCAGACGGCACCGCGGCGCTTCGCCGGGCCCTCGTTCATCCCGAGGGGGGGCCCCGGACGGTGGTGATCGAAGGCACCTGCCCTGAAGGTGGCATCCATGAAACCGTGGCATATCGAGATCTGTGATGTAACGCTGCGAGACGGGGAACAGACTCCCGGCGTCTCGTTTACCCGTGATGAGAAGATGACGATCGCCCAATCACTCGACGAGATCGGCGTGGAGGTGATCGAGGCCGGGTTTCCCGTGGTATCCGCCGCGGAGAAGGATTGCGTCACGGCCATTGCCCGAAGCGGTCTCTCTGCCCGGGTCTGCTGCCTTGCACGGGCACTGCAGCCCGACGTCGAGGCAGCCCTCGACTGCGACGTGGACATGGTCAGCATCTTCATTGCGACCTCTGACCTCCACATCCGGCACAAGTACCGCAAGTCCCGCGGCGAGGTGCTCGAGGATGCCCTCGATATGGTGGAGTTCGCCACCGACCACGGTCTGCAGGTGCGGTTCGCTGCCGAGGACGCCTCGCGAACCGACCCGGCGTTCCTCCTGGAGATGTATACCCGGGGCGTCGAGTGCGGTGCCAATCTCGTCAGTTTCGCGGATACGGTCGGCTGCCTCACGCCGCTCGAGATCCACGCGGTCGTCTCCGGGCTCCTCGAGGCGGCCCCCCTTCCGCTCTGTATGCACTGCCACAACGACCTCGGGTTTGCAGCCGCAAACACCATAACGGCCGCGGCTGCCGGGGCGTTCCAGCTTCACACCACCGTCAACGGCATCGGCGAGCGTGCCGGGAACGCGGCGCTCGAGCAGGTGCTCGTCGCCCTGCGGATGAAGGGCGGCGTCGATCGCTACGACCTCTCCCGCCTGCAGGAGATCTCGCGGCTGGTCGCCCGGTGCTCGGGCGTGGCCCCGGAGCGTACCCGGCCGGTCGTCGGGGAGAACGCCTTTGCCCACGAGAGCGGGATTCACATCGCCGCCATCCTTGGAGACCCCTCGACCTACGAATACATCCCCCCGGAGCTGGTGGGCGGCGAGCGGCGTTTCGTCCTCGGGAAGCATACGGGGAAGCGGGCGCTCGAGCATGTCGCAAAGGCCTACGGGTTCGACCTCTCTGATGAGGAGGCGCGGTGGGTGCTCGAACAGGTCAAACAGAAGAGCGAAGGAAAGTGCAGCGTCACCCCGGAGATGCTCTGCGGGATCATCCGGCGGGCAAAGGGGGGGAGCCACCAGTGAGCACGCTCTCCGAGCAGATCCTCGGCGCACCGGCGGGTGCATACGTGGACCGCGAGGTCGATATCGCCTTTGCCCACGACGGGACCGGTGTCCTTGCCCGGGAAGCGCTCCGGGAGATGGGGGTGGAACGGCTCCCCCATCCGGAGCGCCTGCGCCTGATCTTCGACCATATCGTCCCGGCAAACACCGGAACGACGGCGACGCTCCAGGCGGAGCTCCGCGGGTATGCCCGGTCCTCGGGGATAGAACTCTCGGATGCCGGAGGGGGGATCTGTCACCAGGTGATGAGCGAAGGGGTCGTCCGGCCCGGCATGGTCGTCGTGGGCGCTGACTCCCATACCTGCACCCTCGGCGCCTTCGGTGCGTTTGCCACCGGGGTGGGGGCGACCGATATGGCGGCGATCTGGGCGTCGGGGTCCACGTGGTTCCGGGTCCCGGAGACGATCGCGGTCAACCTCACCGGCAGGCTCTCCGGCGCCGCGGAACCTAAGGACGTTGCCCTCGCCTGCGTCGCGAAACTCGGGATGGAAGGAGCGACCTACCGGGCGCTGGAGTTCGTGGGCGACGGGGCGGCAGGAATCTCCATGGACGGGCGGCTGACCCTCTGCAACATGGCGGTCGAGACCGGGGCGAAAGCAGGTATGTTCCACGCCGATGCGGCCACCGTCCGCTACCTCGCGGAGCACGGCGTTACGGCGTCACCCCGGGCACCGAAGGACTGCTGTTACGAACGGACCGCCGATATCGATCTTGTCGACATCGTGCCTCTCGTCGCGGTCCCGCACCGGGTGGATACCGTCCGGGAGGCGGAGGAGGTCGCGGGCACGCACCTCGACCAGGTCTTCGTCGGGACCTGCACGAACGGCCGCTACGAAGATCTTGCCCGGTTCGCCCGCATCGTCCGGGGGAAGAAGGTGGCCGTCCGCACCCTGGTCGTCCCCGCCTCGCGGGCGGTACTTGCGCGGGCGATCGCCACCGGGGTCCTTGCCGACATCGTGGATGCGGGGTGCATGGTGGCGCCGCCCGGGTGCGGGCCGTGCCTCGGGGCGCACGCCGGCGTGCTCGGGGAGGGCGAGGTCTGCCTCTCCACCGCCAACCGGAACTTCAAAAACCGGATGGGCGTTGGCGGCGAGATCTACCTCTCGTCGGTTGCCACTGCCGCCGCGAGCGCCATAGCCGGCGTAATCGCCGTGCCGGAGGTGGTATGATGCAGGGAGCCGGACCGGCGGTCTGCCTCGGGAACGACATCGACACCGACGTTATCATCGCCGGGCGCTACCTCCGGACGAAAGACCGCTCGGTCTGGGCGGAGCACGCCTTCGAGGACCTTGACCCAACGCTCGCCGGCCGTCTTTCCGGCGCAATCATCGTCGCCGGGAGGAACATGGGGTGCGGGTCGTCCCGGGAGCAGGCGGTGGTCGCCCTCCGGGAGGCCGGGGTGGTCGGGGTCGTCGCCCCGTCATTCGCCCGCATCTTCTTTAGAAACGCCGTCAACGTCGGCCTCCCGGTGATCGAGGCCCCGGTCTCGTGCACCGACGGCGCTCGCGTCGCATTCGACCTCGATGCCGGGTGGGTGGAGGTGGACGGGGAGCGCTATCCCGCCCGCCCGCTCTCGGAGAAGATGGTCGCCATCCTCCGGGCCGGAGGGCTGGTTCCTTACTGGAGGTCGTGCCGATGATCTTTCCCCCACACTGCAAATATGTTGGATCGGCGACCAGCACCCCGTACGGGGACCGGGCCTACTTCCTCTCGCGCTACCTGGTTCGCGAGACCGCCGGCGGCACGGAGGTGATCGAGGTGGAGACCGACCCGGACGGGATCGGATTGATGCGCAAGGTCCTCTCGGCCCGGGTGCTCGCCAGCGGCGATGATGTCTACCGCTACCCCGATCGCGTGAACGTCCAGGATCGAACATTCTTAGTAGGGGCGGCGATGCGATCCGGGTACCGCTGCACCATATTCACCGGACACGGCGAGCAGACCACGTTCGTGCTCGATCCGGACCTCTCGGGTTTCCTCCGCATCCATGTCTACGACATCACTCCGCCCCGCCCCCACCTCTCAGCCACGCTTCTTGACCTTGAGAAGACCGGGCTCTTTGGAGACCTTGAGGTCATCTTCGAGCACCATGTCAGGGATATCCGGGAGATCGAAGCCGACGTCTACCCCTGCCATGCGGCCGGTTTCCCCCGCACCCTTGATGCGGACCCGCTCCGGCCGGGCGACCGGGTCGCGGGATGCCAGACGGCAAGGGACCTGGTGCGGGAGTGTTACGGCGAAGAGATTATAGTGGAGAGCACCTGCCCGCTCGACGCGGTGGAAAGCGAGCCCTTCATCGCCCGGTGCTGCCGGAGCGAGCGGGGGGGCCTCGGGCGTTGGAACGACCGGTTCGGCGTGGTGGTCCACTGGGGCGCGTCGTCCCGGGACATTGCAGAGGCGGTCTGGCGCGTCACGGCCGCATGGAGGGGGCCGGATGGCGAAGGTAGCGGTCGTTGAAGGCGACGGCATCGGGCACGAGGTTGTCCCGGTCGCCCGCGAGATCCTCGCAGCCGTACGCCCGGACTTCGAGTTCTTCGACGTCGAGGTGGGATATGGGCTCTGGGAACGGACCGGGAGCGCCTGCGGAGAGGAGACGATCGCCGACCTCCAGTCAGCGGATGCCATCCTCTTTGGGGCCGTTACGACGCCGCCGGACCCCGGCTACCGGAGCGTCCTCCTCCAGATCCGGCATGCTCTCGACCTCTACGCGAACGTCCGCCCGATACAGGGCGAAGGTGTCGATATCGTCATCGTGCGGGAGAACACCGAGGGGCTCTACTCCGGCATCGAGTGGACGGAGCCGGACCGGGCCTGCACCGTCCGGGTCGTCTCCCGGCGGGGGAGCGAACGTATCGCCCGCTACGCCTGCACCCTCGCCGGATCCCGCCGTCACCTCACCATCGGCAACAAGGCGAATGTGTTAAAGTCCGACTGCCTCTTCGTCGAGGTCTGCACGGCGGAGGCTGCCCGGATGGGAGTTCCCTGCAGGGCCCGCTACATCGATGCGCTCTGCCTCGACCTCCTGATGCACCCGGACCTCTACGACGTTGTCGTGACCACCAATATGTTCGGGGACATTCTCTCCGATGCCGCCGCCTACCTGGTGGGGGGGCTCGGGCTGCTCCCGAGTGCCAACATCGGAAAGCGTGCTGCTCTCTTTGAGCCCGTGCATGGGAGCGCCCCCGACATCGCGGGCCAAAATATTGCAAACCCCGTCGCAGCCATCAGGAGCGCCGCGATGCTGCTCTCGCACCTCGGCGATCCTGCATCCGCAGCGGCCGTGGAGGAGGCCGTTCACCGGGTGCTTCGCGCGGGCATCCGGACCCGCGACCTCGGCGGCGTCGCCGGGACCCGGGAGTTCGGGGCGGCGGTGCTTCGCGAGGTCGGCCAGAGGAAGGCCTAAACGCTTCAGGGTCGAGAGTTACGCTATGGTGCTGGTGGGATGCCACGTCTCCATCGCCGGCTCGATCGACCTTGCGGTCGGCAGGGCCCTTGATGCGGGGTGCGACACGTTTCAGATCTTCTCCCGGAACCCCCGGGGCTGGAGGGCAAAGGACCTCGACCCCGGAATAGCCGATGCCTTCAGGGCGGCGGTGAGTGCATCGGGGCTCGGCCCGGTCGTCGACCACATGCCTTACCTCCCGAACCCGGCCTCGCCGGATGCCGAGATCGCTGAAAAATCGGTCGCGGCACTCACCGGGGAACTCCGGCGATGCGGCCTTCTCGGGATACCCTATCTTGTGACCCATCTCGGGCACCACCGCGGCGCCGGCGTTGAAGCAGGGCAGGAGCGGGTTATCGCCGCCATCAACCGGGCTCTTGCCGATGCCGGGGAGAGCGATGTGATGCTGCTCCTCGAAAATACCGCCGGGGAGAAGAACAGCGTGGGGACGACTGTTGCAGACCTCCGCCGCATTCTCGATGGGGTTGATGCGGAAGGAAGGGTCGGGATCTGTTTTGATACCTGCCATGCGTTCGCCGCCGGCTACGACCTCCGGACCGCAGAGGGGGTCGATGCGGCCCTCGGGGAACTCGACGACCGGATCGGACTTTCCCGTCTCCGCGTCGTCCACCTCAACGACTGCAAGGGCGCTCTCGGGAGCGGGCTTGACCGGCACGAGCATATCGGGCTCGGGTTCATCGGGGAGGAGGGGTTCCGGCATATTCTCCGCCACCCGGTCGTCCGGAGCCTCCCCCTGATCTGCGAGACGCCGGTGGACGAGCGGCGGGACGATACCGGAAATATCGCGAAGGTCCGTGAACTTGCGGGAACGTGAGCGCCCGGGGGCGTCACCTCCGGCAGGGCCGTGCTGCCGGTTATGCTGCGACACCGCCTGATTGGGTTAATATCTTACAATTTTTATAATAGTTGGAAACACTCTCTCAGGTAACCTCCCTTCATGGCAAGATATTTATATTAATACTTCTATCCTGCAACTCACGAACCCTTTATCCTGTGGAATCCCGGTGATTCCCCGGCATTCTGCAGGATTTCCGTTTGCACGCCGCCGGGGAAGGAGTGCTTCTCCAGAGGGCCTGCAGATACCATCGCATGGGACGAAGGGGGCGTTCTCATCGTGGTGATCAGAGAATGGCTGAACATAAAGCGTTGATGCTGGTCTGTACCGTCATCATCATCGGACTGCTGACGCCGCCGGTCCTGGCGGTTCAGAAGGCTCCGGGGGATACGGTACTCTTTTGTACCGCCGGCGGGTCGCAGGAGCACCCCGACATCGACGGGTACATGGTCGTCTGGGAGGACGGCCGGGACGGGAATAAGGACATTTATTCGGCGAGCAGTCCCGGATCTGGTGAACGGATAACAGGCGATCCCGCCTCGCAGACGAGGCCGTCCGTCTCGGGGGACTACATTGTCTGGGAGGATAACCGGAACATGAGCCCGGACATCTACCTCTCCGGGCGCTCGACCGACACGATGGCAATCGCCGACGACCCGGCGGACCAGTGGATGCCCGTCGTTCATGGGGGGTATGTCGTCTGGTACGATACCCGGGAAGGGAGTGCGGATATCTGCCTCTATAACATCGAGACCGGGAATGAAACACTCCTCTCCTGCTCGCCGGTAACACAGTGGAAGCCTGCGCTCTCGGACGACTACGTCGTCTGGGAGGAGAGCACCGGGGGTGGAGATATCTGGGCATATGAGATCGCAACCGGTAACAAGCGGGAGATCACCCAAAATGGTGCACGACAGACATACCCGGCGATATCGGGGAGCCGGATCGTCTGGGAGGACTACCGGAACGGATATCCTCAAAACCCTGACATCTATATGATCGATCTTGATGATCCGTCCGCCGGGGAACTGCGGATCACCTATGACAGTTCCGAGCAGGTCTCCCCGGCGATCGATGGGGATCTTATCGCCTGGGAGGACAAGCGGGACGAGGCGTGGAACATCTATATCTGCGACCTCTCCCTGGGGATCGAGGTGCAGATGCCCGTCAGTCCTTCCGGCCAGGAGCAACTCTATCCTGCCGTCAGCGGCAACCGGGTTGTGTGGCAGAGCGGTCGCGGAGGGAGCGCAGACATCTACGCCTTCACCTACACCGGCATCGCTCCGCCGGATACAGCGTTCTCGGCGAACGTAACCGATGGGCCTGCACCGCTCACCGTCGGGTTCACCGACCTGTCGACCGGCGACCCGGGATCGTGGGAGTGGGATTTCGGTGACGGGGGCACTTCCTCCGAACAAAACCCGGTGTACACCTACGAGAGCCCCGGCGTCTACGACATCACCCTGACTGCAGGGAACGTCGCCGGAAGCAGCGCTGCAACGGAGACCGGGTACATATCCGTCCAGCCCGTTTCCCCGACCCCGACTCCGACGGTGAACGTCACCCCGACGCCGACGGTGAACGTCACTCCAACGCCGACAGTCAACGTCACCCCGACCCCGACGGTGAACGTGACCCCGACTCCGACGGTGAACGTGACCCCGACTCCGACGGTGAACGTGACCCCGACTCCGACGGTGAACGTGACCCCGACTCCGACGGTGAACGTCACTCCAACGCCGACAGTCAACGTCACTCCAACGCCGACACAGAAGCCGACGAGCGGTGGTGGCGGCGGAGGGGGAGGTGGAGGCGGCGGCGGTGGCGGCGGCTTTGCCTGGGTTGGCCCGACCCCGACAACCTCCGCGACCCCGACGCCGACCGCCACACCTGAAATGGTTGAGCCCGGCCGGCTGCACCTCGGAGAGACCGGCCTCGTTGAAGAGTCCGTCAGGATCAGTTCGTCCGACGGCATTGCGAGCCTCGCCATTGCGAAGGGAGTCCGGGCGGTCGATGCCGCCGGTGAGCCGCTTCGCGCGGTGACCCTTGCGTCCCTTGATGCGGCCGACGTACCCCCGGTGCCCGGCGTGGGCGCGTACGCGTTTACCGGGTATGCATGGATCGCCGGGCCGGAAGGGGCCGCCTTCTCACCGCCGTTGACCCTCTCGTTCAACTTCACGGAGGAGCAGTGGGACGCCGTCTACAACGATAGCGGGCAGAACAGGCTCGTGGTGCAATGGTACGACCGGTCTGCAGACGCCTGGGAAGAGGTCCCCACCGCCGTTCACCCGGAGTCCCGGAGCGTCACAGCCGAAGTCTTGCACTTCAGCCCGTATGCGCTCTTTTTCGAAGTGCCCGACGACGGCGCGGCGCGGGTGGTCGCGGGCGGCACCGACTCCCAGCCTGAGACCGGGCCGGATCCCTGGTATGCGCACCTCATCCCCGGCCTGCTTGCCCTCATCGTCGTGGGTGCGGGGGCGCTTCTCTACTTCCGGAAGGAAAACCCCTGAAACATCATTTTTCAGAGCGAAAATGGAGTGAAGGAAAGATTGAGGGTTACCCTCGCCGTTTCCTTCCCGCGAGCAGGAGGAGGAGTGCAGCCCCGGCACCGATCGCACCGAATCCCGGTGCTGCCTGTGTGGGGTTTGCCGTCTCCTCAAGGTTGGCCAGCCATGCGGCGCTGGTATTGGGTGAGAGGAACCGGATGCCCGCAAGGATGTAGCCGCCGGGAGCGCTCTCGGCCGCGTAGACCGCGGCGGCAGGGAACGTCGTGCTCCACTTAATCGTCCCGTCCGCGTCGGTCCCGAGGGCGAAGCCCTCCCCCTTCCCGAGATCCGTGCCTGCGATCAGGTACCCTCCGGCAGGTTGCAGGGCGACGGCGTATCCGGTCATGCCCTCCATATTCTTGAGCCAGACCTCATCTCCTTCTGCATCGACGAGGCCGTACCAGTAGTTGCCCGAGTAGACGAACCCGCCGTCTCCGGTCTCCTCGACATCGAAGATGACCGGGACCTGGTAGTTCTTATGCCAGAGCGTGTTCCCATCGACGTCGAGGCGGATGAGGAAGGCGTCCCCTCTGTCGTAGGTGAAGGGCGACTTCGTGCCCCCGATGATGTATCCTCCGTCGGCGGTTGCAGTTCCTGCGTTCGCGGCGGTGCCGGGGAACGTCCGGTTCCAGACGGGCGTGCCGTTGCCGTCGGTCTTCACGATGACCGCCGTCGTTTCGTCCGTCGATCCGGGCGGGTTCCAGAGCCACCCGATGGCGACATATCCGGCGTCAGCGGTCTCTGCGACGGACGAGACCTTCATCCCCGGCAGGGCCTGCCGCCACTCCTCCTCTCCGGCGGTGTCGGTTCGGATCAGGAACGAGGTGCCCTGGTAGGTGAGATTCTGCTCCGGCCCGGCCGTAGAGACGTTGTAGGCACCGGCGATGCAGCCTCCGTCGGAGGTCTCGGCAACGGAAGCCGGTGCTATGCCGGTGAATCTCTGTGTCCATACCTCGTTCCCCTGGCCGTCGGTCTTCAGGAGCAGCAGGTCCTCCCTGCCCCCGTAGACCTCCGTAAGGGTGGAACCGAGAGTTATGTATCCGCCGTCCGCGGTCGGTGCAACGGCATCGAACTTGCTGTTATTCTCCGGTGAGAACGTCGCGTTCCAGGCGACCGCCGGAGCCGTCTCGCTTGCAGAGGCGATTCCCGCCGGCAGCACCACCGCGATGAGCAGTGCCGCCAGGATCATTCCCGGTTGCCAGAAGCCTCGGTAACTTTTCGTCATGGAATCGATCACTGGTGCGGTGCGGCACGCAAAAAGCGTAGTGGTTCGCCCCTGGCAATCCATTAATGAACGTGAACCCCCTATAGCTCTAGCACGTGTTGGCGGTATTCGACGGAACCTGGGTGCGCCTCGGAAGCGAAGGACGCACGCTCTACGAGCAGGGCGGTTACGGGAGGCTGGAGGGAACCGGCCTTCGCCTCTCTCCCGAAGAGGCGCTCTACCTCATGGAGCGGAACAAGATCGACGTGAAGGACTTCGGCTTTGACACCCTGCTCGGTCTCTTTGCCGGTCAGCCGAACTTTGTCCGCAGGTATCTCGTCTACCGCGACATCCGCGAGCGGGGATACGTGGTCCAGCCCGGCCCGCAGGACTTCCGCGTCTTCCGCCGCGGCCACAAGCCCGGGGTCGGAAAGTCCCAGTACCTGATCCGGGTCCTCTCCGAGCGGGACCTCGTCGACTTCGACCGGCTGAGCCAGGACGTGCTCGCCGCGGTCAACATGCGCAAACAGTACCTCCTCGCGGTCGTGGACGACGAGGACGAGCTGACCTACTACGAGGTGCGGGTGCAGGACCTTCCCGGGGTAGGGGGGCCGGCAGGGTGCGCAACGCCGGTAGAGGCCTCTCTCTTCGGCACCTATGCGCTCGCCCACCTGCCGCCGGGAACCCCGCTTGAGGAGGACTGGTATGGCAAACGTCTCGATCCCGAGCGCCTGCTCCTCCGCCCGGTCGAATCGATCTTTCTCATGCGCAGGGAGTGCCTTTCGATCACGCGGGACGGCGAACCGATGACCGCAGAGCAGTTCCTCGATGCAGCGGCACAGAAGGATATCGAGATCCGGGAGAAAGAGCGTGTCTTCTCCGACCTCCGGGAGAAGGGTTACATCCCCCGGACCGGGTACAAGTTCGGCCACCACTTCCGCGTCTACTCCGGGAAGAAGAGCCACTCCGAGATGCTCGTCCACGCAGTTCCGTCCGGGACCTCCACGCCGATGAGCGGCGTCTCCCGCTCGGTCCGGCTTGCTCACAGCGTCAAAAAGAAGATGTTGTTTGCCTGCATATACAATACCGATATCAGATACGTCGAATTCGCCCGAATAAAACTGTGAGTGTCAGTCCATGCATTCCGAAGTGAACCCGTGGTCGAATAACCAGACCGTCGATGTGGATCGACTCTTTGCCGAGTTCGGCATCGAGCCGATCGGTGAGGTCGCACGAAGGCTTCCCGAGGTACCGCCGTTTATGCGCAGAGGTATCGTCGTCGGACACCGGGACTACCACCTGGTCGTCGATGCCATCCGGAACAAAACCCCGTTTCACGTGCTGACCGGGTTCATGCCTTCAGGCCTCCCGCACCTCGGGCACCTGATGGTCATGAAGGAGGTGGTCTGGCACGTCCGGCAGGGTGGAAACGGTTATGTCGCCATCGCCGACCGGGAGGCGCACGCTGTCCGCGGCATCTCGTGGGAGAAGTGCCGCGAGTACGGGAAGGAGTACCTCAAGGCCCTGTATGCCCTCGGCTTTCAGGGCACGACCTACTACCAGAGCAAAAACGACCGCTTGAAGGATCTCGCGTTCGAGGCATCCACGAAGGTGAACTTCTCGGATCTGTCGGCGATCTACGGGTTCGGACCCGAGACCTCGCTCTCCCACGCCATGAGCGTCATCACCCAGGTGGCCGATATCCTCTTCCCGCAGCTCGACGCCGGCCCGGCCCCGACGATCGTCCCGGTCGGTCTCGACCAGGACCCGCACCTCCGGCTCACCCGGGACGTGGCCTACAAACTCAGGATGTTCACGGTCGAGGACCGCGGCGATCACGTCAGTATCCGGTCGAAGAACGCTCCCGAGGCAGCTCTCGAGGCCGTGCACCATGCATTCCCCGGCTCGAAGAAGTACGCGGGCCACGTGGACGTCAGGGGCCTTCCGCTGGACCGGGTCGAGGACGCCGTCCGCAAGATCGAGATCGCCCACGGGGGGTTCGGGTTCTACCGCCCCTCGTCGACCTACCACATCTTCATGCCCGGGCTCCAGGGCGGAAAGATGTCGAGCAGCGTGCCTGAGAGTTCGTTCGGGTTCTACGAGTCCGACAAGTCGGTCAGGAAGAAGGTCATGGCGGCGCTGACCGGCGGGCGGATGACGCTCGAGGAGCAAAAGCGTCTCGGCGGCGAGCCGGACGCCTGTTCGGTCTACCTCTTGAACCTCTTCCACATGCTCGAGGATGAGGTGGAACTTGCCGACCTCCGGCGGCGGTGCGAGAGCGGCGAACTCACCTGCGGGCAGTGCAAGAAAGAGACGCTGGAGCGCGTGCAGGCGTTCCTCGCGGACCTGCGGGACAGGATGGATGCGGTCGAACACCTTGCAGAGGAGGTATGACGGTGGAACTGACGCTGAACGAGAAGAAACTCCTGGTTGTTCTGGGATCGGTAGGGTCGGCCGACGCGGCCGCCCTTGCGGAGAAGATGGATGCCCGCCCGGAAGCGGTGGTGCAGTATGCGAACCTCGCCGGCGAGCGGGGGCTTGTGGACGTGGCAAAGCACGTCTCCCGGCGGTATACCCCGACGGAAGAAGGGCGGGCCTACATGGGGAAGGGCCTTCCCGAGCGGCAGTTGCTCGAGAGTTTTGAGGAGACGATCCCGATGCAGGACCTTCAATCCCACCCGCTCGCGAAGATCGCCGTCGGCTGGATGCGGAAGAAAGGCTGGATCGCCATCCGGGACGGGATCGTGCAGAAGACCGGCAACGCCGCTTTCGGACCCGACGAAGCCGCGTTTGCCCGGCTCGGCGAGAGCGATGCGGTCGAGGACGGTGAAGGAGTCCCCGACCTCGCGAGACGCGGGCTCGTGCAGGAGGAAGAGAACGTCGCCTACACCGTCTCGATCACGCCCCGCGGCCGCGAACTTCTCGCCGAAGGGCTCGACCTGCAGGAGGAGGTAGGCACGCTCACCCGCGAGCAGATCCTCTCCGGTGCATGGAAGGACCTCCCTCTCCGGCGCTACGACGTCACGAAGCTCCCGAAGCGCGCCTATCCGGGGAAGGTCCACCCCTACCAGCGCCTCATCGACGAGATGCGCCGCATCCTCCTCGACATGGGGTTTACGGAGATGGCAGGCGGGATCGTGCAGAGTTCGTTCTGGAACTTCGACGCCCTCTTCCAGCCGCAGGATCACCCGGCGCGGGAGATGCAGGACACCTTCTTCCTCGGAGAGCGCTGGCCGCTCCCGGCAGGATACGAACGCGTCCGCGACATGCACGAGCATGGCGGCGAGACCTCTTCCACCGGATGGGGAGGCGCCTGGAGCGCCGCAAAGGCGGAGCAGTGCGTGCTCCGGACCCACACGACGAGCCTCTCCATCCAGCACCTGGCACAGCACCCCAAACCACCGGTGAAGGCGTTCTGCATCGGCAGGGTCTACCGGCGGGAGGCGATCGACCCCACCCACCTCGCGGAGTTCGAGCAGCTCGAAGGCATCGTCATGGACGAAGGCGTCAACTTCCGCCACCTCCTCGGGTTCTTAAAAGAATTCTACGGGAAAATGGGCTTTGAGAAGGTCCGGTTCCGTCCCGGCTACTTCCCCTACACGGAGCCCTCCGTGGAGCCGGAGGTCTACGTCGATGGGCTCGGCTGGGTTGAACTCGGCGGAGCGGGCATCTTCCGGCAGGAGGTGACCGCGCCGTTCGGCATCGAGCATCCGGTGCTCGCGTGGGGCCTCGGGATCAGCCGGGTGGCGATGCTCCGGCTCGGCCTCCGGGATCTCCGGCAGCTCTACCGGAGCGACGTCGAATGGATCCGGGAGACGCCCACCTACGGCGGGAGGCGGTGAGATGGCGATAATCACGTTACCCTACCGGTACCTGGAGCGGCTGACCGGGACCGACCGGCAGACGATCATCGACCGCATTCCGATGATCGGGGCCGACATCGAACGGATCGAGGAAGACCACGTGGACGTCGAGTTATTCCCGGACCGGCCGGACCTTTACTCGCCTGAGGGCGTCGCGCGGGCGATGCGCGGGTTCCTCGGGATGGAGGAGGGCCTCCCGGCCTACACCGTCCGCCCCTCCGGGATCACCTTCTCGGTCGACCCGGGCCTCGCCGATATCCGGCCGTTCCTCGGCTCGGCGGTGATCCGGAACGTCAATCTCGACGAGGAGGGGATCGAGAGCCTGATGGCCCTCCAGGAGGCCCTCCACTGGGCGGTCGGGCGCGGACGGGGCAAGGTGGCGATCGGCGTCCACGATCTCGACGCGGTGACGCCGCCGTTCCGCTACATCGCCTCGCCCCGCGACCGGTCATTCGTCCCGCTGGACTTCGAGCGGGAGATGACCATGGAGGAGATCCTCGTCGACCACCCGAAGGGCCAGGACTACGCCCGCCTGGTTGAGGATTTCCCCCGGTTCCCGCTGATCGTCGATGCCGATGACCGGGTGCTCTCCTTCCCGCCCATCATCAACGGGGAGCTGACGAGGGTCACGACGGCTACGAAGAGCATCCTGCTCGACTGCACCGGCACCGACAGGAGAGCGGTGATGACGGCGACAAACATCATCTGTACGGCGCTCGCCGAGGCCGGCGCGACGATTGAGACGGTGGAGGTCGAGGGAGAGGAGATGCCGACGCTTGCCCCCGCGGAGCGGGTTGTCTCGGTCGCGGAGTGTGCCTCCCTCCTCGGCCTCCCCCTGACGGCAGAGGAGATGACACGGCTCCTTCGCCGGATGCGGTTCGGGGCCGAGCCCGACGGCGAATCCCGGGTCCGGGTTCTCGTCCCCTGCTACCGTGCGGACATCCTCCACGACTGGGACGTCTTTGAGGACGTGGCGATCGCCTACGGCTTCGAGAACTTTGATTCCGCCCTCCCGGCAACCTCCACGGTCGCAGAGGAGCATCCGATCACCGCCGTCGCGGGGGCGGTCCGGTCGGTGATGACCGGCCTCGGGTACCTCGAGGTGATCCCGTTCACCCTCACTAACGAGCGGGTGCTGTATGCGAACATGCAGCGGGACCCCTCTCCCGGGACCCTGCGGCTCCTCCACCCGATCAGCGAGGAGCAGACGGTGGTGCGAACCGACCTCCTCCCCCTGCTGATGGAGATGCTTCTATCGAACAAACACCGCGAGCTCCCGCAGCGGCTCTTTGCGGTGGGCGACGTGGTGGAGGCCTGCGTCACCTTCCAGAAGGTCGCGGCAGTCAGCATCCACCCGGCGGCCGACTTCTCGGAGGCATACGCGGCGGCGGACGTCCTCTGCCGGGAGCTCTCGCTCGCCTACACGGTCGCCGAGTCGGCCGACCCGGCGTTCCTCGACGGTCGCCGTGCCGATATCATCGTCGATGGGAAAATAGTCGGAGTATTTGGAGAGATCCACCCGGCCGTCCTGACCGCGTTCGACCTCGAGCATTCGGTCGCGGCGTTCGCGCTCGACCTTACAGCCGTACCGGGATACCCCGTCCCGCCAGGTACTCCTTGACCTGGCGAACGGTGAACTCACCATAGTGGAAGACGCTTGCCGCGAGGCAGGCGTCGGCCTTCCCTTCTGTAAACCCGTCGTAGAAGTGCTCGAGCGTGCCCACGCCGCCGCTCGCGACCACCGGGATGCCGACCCCCTCAGAGATCGCCCTGGTGACGGGGATATCGAACCCCTCTTTCGTCCCGTCGGTCTCCATGCTGGTGAGCAGGATCTCGCCCGCCCCGCGTTCCTCGGCCTCTCCTGCCCAGGCAATCGCGTCAAGCCCCGTCGGTCTGCTCCCGCCGTGGGTCACGACCTCATACCAGCACTCCCGGCCGTCGGCGAGGGCGACGGGGGTCTTTTCCGGTGTCATCTCGTAGTTCCGCCGGACATCGACAGCGACGACGATGCACTGGGTGCCGAACCTTTCTGCGCCCCGCGAGATCAGGTCCGGATTCTGGACGGCGCTTGAGTTGATGCTCACTTTGTCCGCACCCGCCCTGAGGATCAGTTTCATGTCGTCGATCGTCCGGATACCGCCGCCGACGGTGAGCGGGAGGAAGAGCTGGTCGGCAGCACGCTGCACGACGTCGATGATGGTGCCCCGGTTCTCCCTGGTGGCGGTGATATCGAGGAAGACCACCTCGTCCGCACCCTGCTCGTTGTAGCGCTGGGCGAGCTCGACCGGGTCGCCCGCGTCGCGCAGGCCGACGAAGTGCGTGCCCTTGACTACCCGCCCGTCCTTGAGGTCCAGGCAGGGGATGATCCGCTTGGTCAGAACCATGAGTAGTGGTTTTGAAGGCGGAGGTGATGAGGGTTTGGTATGTGCGACTGACCGAAGGGCGCGAGCATCGCGAGCGGCAGGAGTTCGAGCACTTGAGGTGCGGGTTGGAGACAGGGGAGGGGGGATGCTCCCCCCTCGAAACTCTTCGAGTTTCTCATGCTCGCTACGCTCGCACTCCCCGTCAGCCCCTCCCCCGCGTGGCGATATCCGGTGGAAAACCGTGTCCAGCTAGTGCGATTGCAGTAAGCGTGAGTATCATCAGGTGCAAGAAAGGCTATCGGAAGGTAAGGAGTTTGGAAAATGCTGAAAGTCCAGCTTTATTGAAAACCTCTACATTCTTCAGGAGGAATATCAGGGCAACTCTGTTTTACTCACGTAACCCAATCAACTGATATTTCCCTGATATCGTCACGCACTGCCCCCGCCCCTCAGGGGCGGGGAACGACTGCTGGAACAGCAGGAGTTTGAGCGCCGAAGGTGCGGAGGAGGCCGGAGGCCGGGTGGGGTGGGGATGAACACGGTGACCCGCTCCCCTCATATTTAAGTATTCACGAAAGACATCTTTACAGGCAAACCGGAGGAGTATCCGGGCGGGATAACCGGTCTGGTGGTTTTTATGGAGTCAGGAGATCTCAAAATTGCGTGGGCGCGGCAGTACATGCCGGTACTCTCGTCCATTCGGAAGCGTTTTGTCGAGGAGAAGCCGTTCTCCGGCATGACCGTCGGCATGGCCCTGCACGTCGAGGCGAAGACTGCGGTGCTGGTCGAGACCCTGGCGGCAGGCGGCGCCGAGGTGCACATCACGGGGTGCAACCCCCTCTCGACCCAGGACGACGTATCGATGGCGCTCAACACCCGTGATGGAATTCACTCCTATGCCCGCCGGGGGGCCGGCGTCGAGGAGTACTACGCGGCCATCGACCGGGTGCTCGACGCCCGGCCTGCGATCACCATCGACGACGGCATGGACTTGATCTTCCGCATCCACACCGAGCGGCGGGAGGTGCTGGACTCGGTCATCGGCGGGTGCGAGGAGACCACGACCGGCATCCACAGGCTCCGCGCGATGGCGCGGGACGGGGCGCTCAGGTTCCCGGTCGTCGCCGTCAATGATACCCCGATGAAGCACTTCTTCGACAACGTCCACGGCACCGGGGAGAGTTCGCTTGCGTCGATCATGATCACGACAAACGTCCTCATCGCCGGAAAAAGGTTCGTTGTTGCCGGCTACGGTTACTGCGGCCGGGGACTTGCACAGAAGGCCCGGAGCCTCGGCGCCCGCGTCATCGTGACCGAGATCGACCCGAGAAGGGCGTTACAGGCACACATGGACGGGTTCGACGTCATGACGATGGGCGAGGCGGCCCCCCTCGGCGACATCTTCGTCACCACCACCGGCAATGCGAGCATCATCACGGAGCGGCACTTCCTGAACCTGAAGGACGGGGCCATCCTTGCGAACGCCGGCCACTTCAACGTGGAGATCGATGTCGAATGGCTCGAATCGCACGCGGACTCCGTCGTCCGCCGGGACGGCATCGATACCTACCTGCTCGACAGGAAGGCCGTCCACGTCCTCGCCGAAGGAAGGCTCGTGAACCTCGCGACGCCGAAGGGCATGGGCCACCCCGTCGAGGTGATGGACCTGAGTTTTGCCGTCCAGGCGCTCTCGGCCGAGTTCATCGCGAAGCACGGCCGTGAACTTGCTCCCGGCGTGCATGACGTTCCGTCCGCCATCGACGAGGCTGTTGCGCGGCTGAAACTCGCCTCGCTCGGCCTCTCGATCGACCGGCTGACGCCCGAGCAGGAGACCTATATGAGCAGCTGGACGATCGGGACGTAAAGGACCCCCTCTTTTTTTCTCCGCAACACAAACCCCTGCGCAGGACCCGGGATGGGAAGAAACGGAGAGGCCGGGACCGATACGCCGTCAGGTCTGACGGGCGTCTCCATCACGATTCAATTGCACTATGAACCCGTGACCGCATTCGCAGCAGCGGTACTGCGCATACATGCCGCACCCGGGAGCATCGACGTACCCCAGGAGTTCCCCCGGGGAGCCGCACCGGGGGCATACCGGCCCCCGGTCGTCGAACCAGCGGCCGCATTTGAGACATTGATGGACGGTATGGATCCGCGGGTTGGCGGAAATGATCTCCTTGATGCGGTCCCTGCACCCGCAGAATGGGCAGGGAGCAGGTGCGTCCTCTCCGGTATCACCGGCGTCTCCTGATAGGTGCGTTGTCTTCCGGGTCCCGTCTAACACGTGCACTCATCAGCCCCCCTGTTTCCGGCGGGTTTGTCCCTCTCCGGGAAGGTGTTATCCCATCCCTTTCGTGTCTCCGGTATGCTTTCCGGCTGGCGCGGGTCAACCACTCTGCTCTGTCTCATGCACCCCTATGGGCGCTCCGACTGTTTAATGATACCTATTGATACCTATGGGTATCTAATCAGAAAAATAAAAACGGTATAATATAATTGTCCTGCCGGGATACCTGAATAGGAAGATGGAGTCTCCCGATAATGTTTCAAGCAAGCAGGTGGGTGTGCGGCTCCCGGGCCACCTCTACCGGTGGCTGAAGGGGAAGGTCGACAGCGGCGAGTACTCGAATATGGCCCAGTCCGTCATCGGGGAACTGACGAAGGCAAGGACGCTCGAAGAGATGCGGCGCCGGGAGACTTCGCAGTACGATGTTGGGGAAGAACCGCTTGCCCGGATGGTGAACGAGCGTATCGAGGGAGTCCGTCGCGAGCTCCTGGACGAAGTGAAGCGGCGGCGTTGACCCGGACTCCTCACCGTTCAACCTGCGTGCAATCGTCATAGGCCGGGGCAGAAATATCTACGTCGATCTGTCATTCCGTGTAAGGACTATCCCGGCGGCCTTTCCCGGGCATGGCCTGCCCTCAGGCCAGGGTAGAGACCTGATCTCACCCAGGATCGATCGGCGCAAAGAGCCTTCTCAAACTCCTCTTTTCGTTCGTTCCGGCAGCCGGCAGCCTGCCTGCGGACCGGGCCGCTCATCCGGCCGGTAACACCACATATTTTTATACTCGCCGGGACTGTAAACTAAATATCCTTTATTTGGGCTCTAAATAAGCTAAATTAAATATACCGAGCAGCAATCCCTTATGAGTAAGGTGTCATCATGAAAGCATCAACCCCGGCAACCTTTGTTGCCGTAAGTATTCTGATCGTTGCCGGTCTCCTGGTCGCGGGATGCACGACCGCCCAGCAGGCACCCGAGCAGACAACCCTGACTGTCTTTACGGCCGCGTCGCTCACGGGAGCCTTCACGGATATCGGCAAAGCCTATGAAGCACAGAACGCGGACGTCAAAGTCGACCTGGTCTTCGACGGTTCGCAGGCCCTCCGCACCCAGATCGAGCAGGGGGCGAGCCCCGATATCTTCGTCTCCGCGAGCACAAAGCACATGCAGGCCCTCCAGGACGGCGGGTTCATGGATAACGACACCGTGGCGGTGTTCCTCGGGAACAGCATGGCCCTGATCGTCCCGGTCGATAACCCGGCCGGGATCACCGGTCTTGCCGACCTGGCGAAACCGGGCACAAAGATCGTCATCGGCACCAAAGACGTTCCCTTCGGGGCCTACACCCGGCAGGTGCTCGACAAACTGGCTGCCGATCCCGCGTACGGCGAGGCATACCGGGAGGCGGTGATGAAGAACGTCATCTCCGAGGAGACGGCGGTGAGCTCCGTGGTGCCCAAACTGGCGCTCGGGGAGGCTGACGCGGCGTTCGTCTACAAGTCGGACGTCTCCAAAGACGACCTGGACAAAGTGACGCGGATCGAGGTTCCGGCGGAGTACAACGTCATGGCCACCTACCCGCTCGGTATCCTTGCGGAGTCGTCGCAGAAGGCCGAGGCAGAGTCGTTCATAGCATTCGTCCGGGGCCCGGACGGCAGTGCCATCCTGACGGAATATGGATTTGATCCGATCCCTGCCTGAGCGTGAGGCGTCACTCTCCGGCATCCGGACGCGATCCCCGAGGGTGGTACTCACCCTCCTCATCGCCGTCCTCGTCGCCCTCTTCCTCCTCTTCGTCACGCTGCCGGTCGCCTCGCTCTTCCTGCGCATATCACCGGAGGCGTTCCTCCGCTCGCTCGCCGAACCGGTGGTGCTCGACGCTCTCTCCCTCTCGCTCGTCACCGCGACGGTGAGCACGGCGATCGTGGTCATCTTCGGGACGCCGCTCGCCCTGGTGAATGCCCGGCACGACTACCCGGGGAGGGCGCTTGTCGATACCCTCACCGACCTCCCCATCGTCCTGCCGCCGGCGGTGGCGGGCATTGCGCTCCTGATGGCTTTCGGCCGCCGGGGCGTGGTCGGGCAGTACCTCGACGTGTTCGGCATCTCCATCGCCTTCACCACGGTCGCGGTGATCTTCGCACAGGTCTTCGTGGCCTCGCCGTTCTACATCCGGCAGGCGAGGGCGAGTTTCGAGGCGGTCGACCGCATCTACGAGGATGCGGCGCGGACGCTCGGGGCATCTCCCATGACCGTCGCCCTCCGGGTCACCATCCCGCTTGCGTGCGGCGGGCTCATCTCCGGGGCGATACTCTCGTTCGCCCGGGCGCTCGGGGAGTTCGGCGCCACGATCATGTTTGCCGGGAACTTCCAGGGCCGGACGCAGACGATGCCGCTTGCCATCTATACGACCATGCAGGGCGATCTATCCGCCGCGATCAGCCTCGCGATCATCCTCGTCGTGATATCGTTTGCGGTGATTGCCGCGGTGAAGATCATCACCCGGCGGAGTCTCTGATGCTCTCCGTCCACGCCGTCCGGCAGCTCCGCGATTTCGTCCTCGACGTCACGCTCTCGGTCGGGCAGGGGGAGACCCTCGTCCTTGTCGGTGAGAACGGGGCGGGCAAGTCCACCGTAATGAACCTGATCTCCGGCATCCTCACCCCCGACCGCGGCGAGATCGCGCTCGGGGAGAGGACGCTCTTTTCGAGCGAGGAGCGGATCGACGTCCCTGCCGAAAGCCGGAAGATCGGCCATCTCTTCCAGTCCTATGCCCTCTTCCCGCACATGAGCGTCTTCGAGAACGTGGCGTTCGGCCTCCAATGCCGGAAGGTCCCGCGGCCGGAGATAGCCGACGCCGTGGGGGAGCAGCTCGCGGCGATGCACCTCGTCGACCTCGCGGACGTCAACGTCGGCAGGCTCTCGGGCGGGCAGCGGCAGCGAGTGGCCCTCGCCCGGGCGCTGGTGCTCGACCCGGACCTCCTCCTCCTCGACGAACCGCTCGCCGCCGTCGATATGCGGGCTCAAAGAGCGATGCGAAGCGAGCTCCGCGACCGGATCCGGAACGCCGGCATCCCCTGCATCGTCGTCACCCACAACCTCCGCGACGCCCTTGAACTCGGGGACCGCCTCTGCCTCATCGAGGAGGGGAGGGTGGCGGTCGAGGGTGCGCCGGAGGAGGTGCTTGCGATGCGGGATAACGGGTTTATCGCGAGTTTTGCCGGGCCGGGGTTTCCGAGCGACTTTATACCCCGGGCGCCCATTACAGGTCATAGCCAGGGGGTGCCGGACTCCCGGCCCCTCTGATAACGACCATGAAGAAGCAAGGATACGTGCTATTCCTGGCACTGCTCGCGGTTGCCGCACTTTTACCGGGATCGGCCGCAGGCGGGGAGATCCCCCTCGATTGCTCGTTCAACGAGTCGCACTCAGAGATATACGAGCGGATGCTGGAGCAGAACGCATCCCTCGGCGAGTACTATGAGCAGGTCTGCCCCGAATTCCTGGAGAGCATGCCCCCGGAGTTGCGGGCGCACGTCTACAACACGACGATGCTCCGGCACCAGCCTCCCGGTGCCGACGGGGAGTTTGTGCCGCCCCTGAAGATGGGCAAAGTCGCTATCGCCACCGCATCACCCGTGATCTCTGTGTGCGGAGTACCTATCCTGATTGTGGGTATCGTCATCCTCGGCCTCGTCGGGCTCGGCATCCTCGCCCTGCTCGCGGCGGCCTGTCTCGTCCGGGAGCGGTTCCGCAGCGGAAAGGAGTGAGCATTACTGCGGGCGACGTGCCGGGCCCCGTGCGCAGTAGAGGTACTCCTGCGCGTACCCGGCATACTCCCCGAAGTAGTCCCGGGCAAACCGCCGGATTCGCTCGTACTCCGCCGGAGTGCAACTCCTCCCGGCAAGGTCGGGGAGATACGTCTCCCCCACGATCCGGTGTATCCAGACATCGACCGGGAACGCTTCAAAAAACCCGAACGCAAAGAGCAGCACGCAGTCCGCCGCCTTCGGCCCGACACCCTTGAACTGCATCAGCACCTCCCGTGCCTCCTCGAACGGGAGGGCGGCCACCCGCTCCGCCCAGTCCGGGTGCCCTGTTGCATATGCGGCTGCCTGGCAGACGTAATCCGTCCGGTAGCCGAGTTTACAATCCCATAGATCCGCGTGGGGGACTGCGCCGAGCGCCTCCGGCTCCGGGAACGCATACGCCCTGCCGAAGGGTCCGTCTATCGGTCTCCCGTAGCGCTCCGCCATCAGCGCGACCCTCCGCTTCACCGCCGGGATATTCGTGTTCGTGGCGCAGAGGTATGAAGCCAGGCACTCCCACGGCGTTTGTCGCACGAGCCGGAGACCGCGGCACTCCCGGATCGCGGCGCCTATAGCCGGGTCGCGGTCGATCGACGAGAGAATTTTTGGGAGATCCTGGTCGAGCCGGAAGTAGTCGCGGACGAACCCCGCATCCGCCCCGGCAAACGTGAGCCGGTTTTCGTCCTGCCGTATCCGGACGGCCCGGCCGTCGGCGACGCCCTGCCACCACCCCTCCGCCTTCTCCCAGCGGAAGGCCTGCCCGCAGGCGAGCGTCAGGTCGAGGTCGAACGGCTGATCCGGTCCAAGCGTGATCGTCGTCATGGCCGGCGGCACCGCCGGATAAAAAAGAGTCGATTATTCTGTCTTCTCATCCTTCATCTGCTGGTAGACGCAGGACTGCACGTCCTGGCCGAGTTTCCCGATCGCGTCCGCCCGGCAGCGTGCGCAGTGGCGCATCTGCTTGATGTATTGGGCGCACCGGTCCTGCATCTCCCGCTTATCCTTCTGGGTGGGCGGGGTTATCTCAGCGAATTTGTACTGCGGGATGAGCGGGATGACGTTGAAGGTGAACGCCCCCATCTCCCCGACTTTCTTTGCGATCTCGGGGATGTGCTCGTCGTTGATCCCGGGGATGTAGACGGTGTTTATCTTGACGAACATCTTCTTTGCAACCGCCATCTCGATCCCCTTCATCTGCTGGGAGAGGAGGAGTTCCGCCGCCTCGCGCCCGTGATACTTCTTCCCGCCGTACTCGACCCAGGAGTAGATCTTCTCCCCGATCGAAGGATCGACGGCGTTGAGCGTGACCGTGAC
Source organism: Methanoculleus oceani (assembly GCF_023702065.1). Lineage (NCBI taxonomy): Archaea > Methanobacteriati > Methanobacteriota > Methanomicrobia > Methanomicrobiales > Methanomicrobiaceae > Methanoculleus > Methanoculleus oceani. Next base: position 937,184 of record NZ_QFDM01000001.1, read on the forward strand.
GTTCCCGACATCGTACTTCGCCAGTTCCTCGATCGACTCGGGGAGCATGAGACCGTTCGTGCTGATGCACATGATCAGGTGCGGGAACTCCTCGTGGACCAGCCGCAGTGCCTCGAACGTCTCGGGGTTTGCGAGCGGTTCGCCCGGCCCCGCGATGCCGACCACCTTCACGTACGGGTACTCCCTGACGACGTTCCTGACGAGGTCGAGCGCCTCCTCCGGGGTGAGCACCCTGCTCGTCACACCCGGCCGGCTCTCGTTCACGCAGTCGAAGTCCCGTATGCAGTAGTTGCACTGGATGTTGCACTTCGGAGCGACGGGGACGTGGCACCGCCCGAAGGCGTGGCACGCTTTATCGGAGTAGCAGGGGTGCTCGCTGATCTTGCGCAGCTGCTCCGGATCGTAGGGAACCTCCCTGCCCTGGACCGTCGCGGTCCGATACTCGTCGGCCATATATTATGATCTATGCGCCAGAGGATATTATATACTGATGGGTACCGGCGAGCCGGCGCCGCTCACATGTATCCCGTTGGTCGATCGGTCGGTTCCGTGCGCACCTGGCCGCCGGGTTCCGGCCCGGATTTCCGGGGTGCGTCGTGGTCCCGGTCAAGGATGAGGCGGACATCGGGCAGGACGAGGTAGACCGGGAAGAAGCCGAAGAGGCTGTGGTATTCCGAGGTATACACTTTCATCCGCCGGTGGTCGCTCTGCATCTGCGTAAGATCCGCCATGAGGTCGGCGAGGTGCCCCGGGGTCGGGATCTCCTCCGGGGTTGTGGGGGATGCGGCGAGCCTGCGCAGGATCCCGTCCCGCCAGACATGGACCTTGTAGTCGCCCACCTGCAGGAAGAGTTCCCGGCTGTATGCCCCCTGCAGGTACCGGACGATGACGACCTGGGAGGCGAATATGAGAGCGAGCGGCAGGAGGTTCCATCCGAGGGCGAGGTCGACCGAGGCGAGGAACGTCGAGAGCGTCATTCCCGGGAGAAGCATCGCCGATATGGCGATGGCCCCGCTCGCGGCCGCGAGAGCGGCGACGAGGAGGACTACCCGCATCGTCGCCCGCCATCCGGCCCGGACCTTCTCCTGCATGCTCATCCGCATCACGTCGAGCGAGAGGAAAAAACTCTTCGTGTAAGGCCTGACGTACCAGATGCCGGTGTAGAAGAGGATGATCGCAAGGGACTGGAGCGTGATCAGTGCTGCCGTCTCCGGTTCGAAGAACCCCGCTACATAACCGCTGAAGAGTGCGAAGAAGACGTTGATACCGAATATCAGTCCGAATCCCGCGGCGAGGGGCTGACAGTTGATGAAGAAGGTGTCCCAGAACACCTTCCAGAACGTCCTCGCATCTCCGGCCACGAGAAAAGGAACCCGTCCCGGACCCCGGAGCGAGCTGAAAAACTCCCGGACTGCCTTCGTGTCCTGGAGGGTCGTCTTCAGGCCCCCGGTCGGGATCATCAGGATGAAGGGGTTTGCCATGTAGAGGATGAAACTCGCTGCGATCCAGTAGAGCATATACCGGGGGAGGAAGAGCAGGAAGATGAGGTTCGCGAGGACCGCGGCGAGGATGAAGAGCCCGGTGACGTGGAGCTGCCCGTCACAGGCGAGGAGGGCCGATTGCCGCTGCTCCTCACGTGCGATCTCGTCCTCCACGCCTCTTGCGAGCGCTCCGGCCTCCCGGGCGTATCTCACAAAGGCAGGGTCTCTCTCCGGCACCGCCATCTGCGGGAGACAGTGGTCTTTTGGGAATAAATGCATTCGCAAGAGCGGGACGTTTCCCGCTCCACTCAAAAAGTGGGCGGGTCAGGCCGTCTGCCGGGAGAGGTCGAACGGGAGAGGTTCCTTCCCGGTCTCCCGCCCACCGGTCTCCGGCTCCATCCCGAACCGGTCCTCCGCAGCTTTGAGGATCCGCCCGAGCATCTCGGCGTACGTCAGGCCCGCGTACTTCGCCATCTTTGCAAGGTGGCCGTCCCAGCACCACCCGGGGTTCGGGTTGACCTCGAGGAGTTTCGGGTTGCCGTGCTCGTCCAGGCGCCAGTCGAACCGGCAGTAGTCACGGCACTCCAGGCGCTTGAAGAGGGCGAGGCAGCACTGCACGATCATCTTCTCGGTCTCTTCGGGGAGATCCGCCGGCCTCGATACGATCTTCCAGTACGGCGAGTCCGGGAGCCACTTCGCTTCGTAGCCGCAGATCCGGGGGAGTTCCGGGGGCAGCGCGGAGTAGTCCTCCTCGATGATGGGAAGCACCGTGCAGTATCCCGACGGGTTTCCGATGATGCCGACGCTGATGTCCTTTCCCGGGAGGAACTCCTCGACGAGGAGCGAGCGGTCGTAGCCGAGCGTCGTCCGGAGCGTGCTGATGACGTCGGAGAGTTCCTCGATGGTATGGGCGATGCTCTTTTGCGTGATGCCGAACGAGGAGTCGCCTGCGTTCGGCTTGACGATCGCCGGGAGTTTCATCCCGACGTCGTAGGTGCGGTCGCCCGGGGTGATGAAGCAGGCGTCGGGCACCGGGATCCCCATCTCTTTCGCGACGCCGCGCACGAGCGACTTGTCGTAGCAGAACGCAAGCGACTGCGGTCCGGATCCCGTGTACGGGATCTCGAAGATCTCGAGAAGCGCCGGCACGTGGAGTTCTTTCCTCGGGTCGTTGTCGAACCCCTCGTCGCAGAGGTTGAAGACGTAGTCCACCTTTCCCTTCAGTTTCGGGAGGTCCTGGATCAGCGTGTCGTGTTTGCACAGGAAGGTGAACCGGTAGCCCTCCAGTTCCCGGAGGGCCGCCTTCATCTGGTCGATGGTGTAGAAGTCGTCGTCGTCGAAGGTGCAGGAGGGTTTCAGGGCATCGGGCCTGGCCGGGTCGCCGAGCATCACCGCGACGTGTTTTGCCCTCTCCCTGCCCCTCGCCTTTACCGGCGACCACTCCTTCCTGACGACCGCGGTGACGATGTGGCGGCGTTCCATCATGCCGAGGTCCTGGTTCCGCTGCGACTCCGTGGCAATCTCGTGGAAGGCGATGCCGGAGAAGCCCGCCTTCTCAAGGAGCCGCCGGAGCGCCTCGGGTGTGTAGAGGCGTTCGGCATAGAACTGGTCGGCCACGACGCCCTTCTCGACGTCGGTGATCACCTCCCGGGATATCAGGCGCTGCTCATCGAGCGAGAGGGACCTCTCGCGGCAGACGAACATCGCATCGTCGATCCACTCCCACGACCTCGCCTGGAAGTGCTCTTTCAAGTACTCGCCGTCGGCCACGTCCAGGAGCACCCGCCCCCAGGGCTTGAGGATGCGCCGGAGTTCGGTGAGGACCCGCAGGTCTTCTTCGACCGAATCGAAGTAACCGAAGCTGTTCCCGAGGACGAGGACGACATCGTAGGTGTCGGTGCGATACGGGAGGCGGCGTGCGTCTCCTTCGCGGAACCGGGCCGGGAGTCCCTCCTTCTTCGCGGTCGCCCGGGCCCGCTGGATCAGGTAATGCGACTGGTCGAGACCCTCGGCGTTGTAGCCCCTGCGCACGAGTTCGAGGGTGTGCCTTCCCTGGCCGCAGCAGAGATCGAGGATCTTCTCGTCGGGCTGGAGGTGCAGAACCCGGGCGATCCGGTCGATCTCACGCTCGGTGATCCGGGGGTCGTCAACGACGTCGCCGTCGGTCTTCAAGTAGAGGCGGTTGAAGATACCCCTCCACCAGTCGGATTTCACATGCTCTTCAAGGTTCGGGACCGGACCGATCGTCCTCCTGTCCCGGCGTTTTCCCTTGCGTCTGCTATCGGGGGGTTCGTCTGCGTGGATCTCGTCGGTCATGATGAGCCACTCCCCCTACTCCCGTCTCCGGGATAGAACCGGTGTTCTGTCGGGTTGCAAAAGAGATCGGTTATCGTGTGCCATAGTTGGATGATCATTCGGTAGGATAGTATCGATAAAAGCGTTGTGTCACGGTTCTCTTTGGCGGAGTAAACGGCCGCATTGCAGGGGAATTTCCCTCTCCGGGAGAGAGGGGCACGCACCGGGAGGACAGGGCCGCGCACTCTCCGGTGGATGGCAAAAGCCGGATAAGGCGAAGAGATCCGGGCAGGTTTTGCCGTCCCGGATCCGTGAGACGCACCTATATATGCAGGCAGGTAGTTGTGTATGTGCAGACTATCTGCATGGTTGAAGTAAATGGAAGAGAGATATCCGCGCAGGGGTCCCAGATCGTTCCAGGACCGTCCCCGCGAGTTCCACAAAGCAGTCTGTTCCGACTGCGGCAAAGAGTGCGAGATTCCTTTCAAGCCAACGGAGGGTCGGCCCGTCTACTGCCTCGACTGCCTCCCGAAGCACAGGAAACCCCGGTACTGAGTCGTCCGTGTGAGTATAATTCTCAAAGTGAGTGAAATTCCAATGGAAGAGAGATACCCGAGCAGGGGTCCCAGGTCGTTCCAGGACCGCCCCCGCGAGTTCCACAAGGCAGTCTGTTCCGACTGCGGCAAAGAGTGTGAAGTTCCTTTCAAGCCGACCGAGGGCAGGCCCGTCTACTGCCGTGACTGCCTCCCGAAGTACAGAAAACCCCGATTCTAACCTTTTTTTGCACGCACCCGTATGGTTTGCGGTTCCCCGTTCTCACCGCCCATAGCACCGGCGATCTGTCGTCTTCTGCCCGGCGAGCCGGTTCGCACCGGGCAGTCAGACGATAAGCCGCCTTCGCATCAGCCTGATGGCGAGTACGAAGAAGAAGACGGTCGCTACCGCGATCCAGGCGAGGTTGAGGATATTCGTCGGCGAAAACGCCGAGAGCGTGATCGCCCGGTTGATGCCGACGACGTGCGTGAGCGGGAGAGCGGCGAGGGCGAAGTACTGGATCGGCTGCGGGAGCAGGTCGAGGGGGAAGAACGTCCCCGAGAAGAGGAACATCGGGGTGATGAAGAGAAACGATGGGTAATTCAACGCGTCGATGCTCGGCGTGATCGCCGTGAAGCACATCGCGATGCTTGCAAAGAGGAGGCCGGCAAGGTACGCGAAGGGTATGAGGAGCAGGGACGACGGCATGGTCACGACGTTAAAGAGGAGGAGCACCGGGAGCATCAGCGTCGCGTAGATCATCCCCCGGGTGGCGCCCCAGAGCATCTCCCCGGCGATCACTTCGTCGATGCTGACCGGCGTTGCGATGATCGCATCGAACGTCTTCTGGTAGTACATCCGGACGAACGACGAGTAGGTGCACTCGAAGAAGGACGAGTACATCACCGATATTGAGACGAGGGCCGGTGCGATGAAGACGGGATAGGGTATCCCGTCGACCGCCTCGATGTAGGTCCCGAGACCGAACCCCAGGGCCAGGAGGTAGAGGACCGGCTCGACGAAAGGGGGGATGAAGTTTACCCGGTAGGTCCTGATGAAGGCGTCCCAGTTCCTCCGCCAGACGCTTTGCACCCTGCTGCTGATGTCGATCATCGCTCACTCCCGCAGGCTCCGGCCGGTCAGCCGCAGAAAGACGTCCTCGAGGGTTGCCGGGCGCACCGTCACCGCCGCCTCGTGCTGGCAGACCTCGAGCAGTTCGCGTGCCACGTCGTGGGGGCGATCCGTGAAGACCTGGATCACGTCGCCGGCAAGGTCATAGTTCACGCCAAGCCCGGTCAGGCAGGCGATTGCTTTCTCCGTCCGTTCGACCTCGACGATATCGCTCCCGGCATGCTCCCGGATGAGGTCTGCCGGGGCGCCCTCGACGAGGACCTTCCCGTTATCCATGATCACCAGCCGGTCGCAGAGGCGTTCCGCTTCGTCCAGGTAGTGCGTGGTGAGGACGAGGGTGTTTCCCTGCGCCTGGAGGTTCCGGAGTTTCTCCCAGATCAGGTGCCGTGCCTGCGGGTCGAGCCCGATGGTCGGCTCGTCGAGGATGAGCAGTTCGGGTGCGTTGATCAGGGCCCGGGCGATGATCAGCCGTCGTTTCATCCCGCCCGAGAGTTTCTCGATCAGGACGTCCCGTTTCTCATCGAGCTGCATGAACGCGAGGAGTTCTTCCGCCCGCCGCTCTGCCTCCCGTTTCGGGATCCCGAAGTAGCGGGCGTAGACCAGCAGGTTCCGGTAGGTTGAGAAGTCCGGGTCGAGGTTGGTCTCCTGCGGCACCACGCCGAGGCGGCTCTTGATCTCCCGCTGGTGGGTCTCCACGTCCATGTTAAAGACCTCCAGGGTGCCGCCGGTCTTTGGGGAGATGCACTGGATCATCTTCATGGTCGTCGTCTTTCCCGCCCCGTTCGGGCCGAGAAACCCAAAGACCTCCCCCTCTCTGACTCGGAAGGTGATGCGGTCGACCGCGACGAGGTCCTCGAACCGCTTCAAGAGGTCGCGTGCCACGATGATGTCTCCGATTGTTTGTTCCTCCTGATGGGTCAGTGGGGTCGTGCGTATACAACATTCTTTCGCTTGCTCCTCCCGCTCCGGGAGGGGCGGACCCCCTCCTCCGCGCAGGCGGCTTTGTGCTGTTTTTTTCCGGAGGATTGGGCCGGGATTTCGGCCCGGGCGAGCAGGAGGCCGTATCCTTTTTCCCCGGAGAGAGCCCACCTCTCTCATTCGCAGATGTGTGGAGAGCGATACCATGACCGATACTGCCGTGGAGACGGGCAGGGTCGTCTACCCTTCCGACACCGTATATGTCAGTTCATCGAAATGCCGTGGGCGGGGAGTCTTCGCCCGCAGGGATCTTTTTGCCGGCGAGGTGATCGAGGTCTGCCCGGTGATCGTGCTCGGCGGAGCGGACGAGCAGGAACTCCTTGATAAGACGCGCCTCTTCGACTACTACTTCGCATGGGGGGAGCTCGCCGCCGTGGCGCTCGGCTACGGGTCGCTCTACAACCACTCCTATCAAGCGAACGCGGACCATCTCTGCGACGTTCTCCGGGGCGAGATCCGCATCCTGGCCCACCGTACCATCCGGCGGGGCGAGGAGGTCACCATCAACTACGGCGGCCGGCCAGACTGCCCCGACCCCGTCTGGTTCGATGCGGCGGAGGAGTAACTCTTCTCCGCCTGCAAAACCCTTCTTCACCATCTCCGTGTTCGGACGGCACGCCCGGAGCCGCGACGGTTCGCTCTCCCGCCACCGTCCGGTTGAGATTGCTCTGTGAGGAGCCGCGGCGTTTACCGGTACCGGGAACCGGGGGTGGCGGCAGCGCCCCGGACCTCCCTGGCCGCTCCGGGGTGCGCGACCGGATCTCCAGTGGAAATCAAGGGGTTTGCGATAATCTCTCCAGATCGTAGAGATTCTCTCGATCGCCCGTAATGTCTGCCGACCCCTGTAACCGTCCTGACGGCCCTGCGGGCGGCTCAGAAATGCTCTTCAATTTGAAGAATTTTCAGGGATTCAAGGGCAATTTAGGGAGATCGCATCGGGTCATCAGGGGCGCGGGGGCATGACGGCGGGGATATTGCCCGGAACCTCCCGCGATCCCCCTGCAAAGGCCGTGCCGGCCGGTATTCTAGCGCCGGATGACCAGCTGCACCTGCTCCGTCCGCACGGTGCCCCCTCCGGTCGCCGTCACCGTGGCGTCCACGGTCGCGGTGGAGACGAGGGGCGGGAGGTCGGGCGCCACAACCTCGTACGTGAGCGGCGGGTAGGGCGGGGTGACCGTGCCGAGGTCATGGTTGTCGCGGTATACACCCCCGAGCGCCGTAGCGGAGACTTTTATCTGCACGGGTGCGGAAAAGCCGCTTTCGGGGTGCAGCCTGAGCGTGAACCTGACGGTATCGCCGGGCCGGGCCGTGGCGGTTGCGGGCGTGACGCTGATGGAGAACGAGCGTGCAGCGACCGGCACCGGGACTCCTGTCGTGACCGGCGTTCCCGGCGTTGCGGTCGGGGCCGGAGGCAGGGTAGGTTGTTTTGGAGGCGGTGCGCCCCGGTCCATGAGGAGGCCGTAGGCGATGGCGGTGCCGGTGAGCATGACGCAGATGAGGACCGCGATCAGCAGGGGGGGATATTCTCGTTCCATGGGTGCCGGTACTCCCTCGATGGGTATGCCTGCAGAACGGTTGCCGGCGTATTTAAGCGTTGCCGGCCTGCCCGGGATAAAAATGGGTGAGTGTTCTTCAGTCGGTGGCGACCATGACCTCGGTCGACTTGACCACGGCGTAGACTTTCTTGCCGACGGCAATCCCGAGGTTCTCCACGGACTTTTTCGTGATGACCGCGATGAGCTCGCCGCCGCCGTCCAGCTCGATGACGACCTCTGCGGTGACCATGCCCTCATTGAGAGCCTTGACTTTTCCGGGAAGTTGGTTTCTTGCACTTAACTTCATGATGCACCGCGACGGTAATCCGGCTCTCTGAGCCATATAGGTTTCGATGCCCGAAACCCCGGTGCGGTCGTGCGCATTCCTTCGCCTGTGCGGGAGTGCCGGCGTTTTTTTCCGGACGCAAAAAGTGGATTCGCCTGCCCCGGGTCAGTGTGCCGCATCGCTACTCGCACCTGACGGTGCTTCAACTCTGTTCCTTACGGAACGTCGCCATTCGCACCTAGGGTGCTCAAGCTCCGCCTGCCCTCGCACCTGACGGTGCTCAAGCTCCGGTTCTTACGAACCATCGCGCTGCGAACCGTCGCAACTCGCACCTGACGGTGCTCAAGCTCCGTTCCCTTCGGGAACCTCGCAACTCGAAAGCGCTTCGCGTTTTCTCAAGCGCATGAAATCCCGCACGGCCGCGAGGTAGGCATCGGTCTCTTCGAGGTGGTGCTCGTGCGAGGCGCCTTCGAAGACCGCCAGTTCCGACCCCGGCACCAGGCGCTGGAAGTGTGCCATGGTCGCAGGCGGCGCCTCGTCGTGCTCCCCGCAGGTGAAGAGCACCGGGACCGGGATCTCGGCGAGCCGGCCGGTGACGTTGAACGTCCTGAGGGTTCCCGTGCAGGTGAACTCGCTCGGCCCCCACATTCCGAGGTAGACCGGCAGGGAGATCTTCTCGAACGTCCGGTTCAGGCATTCGGGCCAGGGGTCCGTCCGGCAGACGTGCCGGGCGTAGTACGTCGCCATGGCTTCCTGGTACTCCGGCGAGTCGAAGTTCCCGGTTGCCTCAGCCTCGCGGACAACCTCCTGCATCTCGTCGGGGAAGGCCGCGAGGTGCGCCCGCTGGTCGGCCACCCACCGGTCGGCGTCCAGCAGCGGCGCGGAGAGGATCAGGCTCTCCACACCGTCGGATTTGTTGGAGAGCACGTACTCGACCGCGAGCGCCCCTCCCCAGGACTGCCCGAGGAGGTGCACCCGACGAAGTCCGAGTGCGTCCCGGACCTCGCCGACCTCCTTAACGTAGCGCTCCACCGTCCAGAGAGCGGGGTCGTCGGGCCGGTCGGAGTTCCCGCACCCGAGCTGGTCGTAGAAGACGACCGGCCTCTCGTCCGCGAGGGCCGCGAGCGGCTCGAGGTAGTCGTGCGTCGCCCCCGGCCCCCCGTGGAGGACCAGCAGGGGCGTTCCTGCGCTGTCGGCACCGACGATGCGGAACCAGACCCGGCCGCCGGTGACGTCGACGTAGCCCTCGTGGGTGTCGCCCTCGGTTTTGGTTATGGAGACGTTTGATCTGTCGGCCGTTCCGCCTGTCGTGGTGCAGAGTGCGAGCAGCACTGCTGCAACTGTGAGAAAGATGAGTAACATGAGATATCCCCGGGACCTGTTGCCTGGCATGGTTGAGCCCTGAATGCACGGCCGGAGGGGGCTGTCGGGCGCATCCGGCGGTGTATTCCTGGTGTGATGTTTGTTCGGGGATATTTTGAATATTATGAAATAGAATGGAAACTGCTCATACGAGGCTTGCAACACAATTAAAATCGCAGAAGACGGGATCGATGGGCCTGGCCGGATTCGAACCGGCGATCTTCGCCGTGTAAGGGCGACGTCATGACCAGCTAGACCACAAGCCCGGTTGCCTACATTTTTTTCTTTCGTATCCTATTTAATGTATTGTACCTGCGGATGCAGGGGTTTTTCCGCAGGATGCTCGAGAAACGGCGGAGTGTCGGGTGGCTCTCACTTCACCGCATAGGGTATCTGGAGCGTCACCTGCTTCGTGATCGCCGCGGTCCCGGTGCCTCCCGCACGTGATTTCGCCTCGTCGTAGGTGATCATCGCTCCTTCGGAGATCTCCGGGGGGATGGTGACGCTCATCATGACGACGTCGGGGGCCGGCGGATAGCCGATGCCGGGCGGGTGCAGGTTGTAGCCCACGGTAAAGGTCGTCTTTCCGTTGCTCTCCGTCGAGCGGGAGAAGGAGAACTCGCTGCCCTCCTTGACACTCGTCCCCGTGGTCTTCACGGAGTGGAACGAAACCGGCACGCCTGCCACCGGCTTTCCCGCACTGTCGATCACCGTCACCTCGAGCATCGCCGTGACGTGGACCGCCTCGCCCTCCGTCACTCCCCCGAGTTCGGTACATCCCGCAACGCCCGCCCCTGCGCCCAGCACGGCGCAAAGGCACACCAGCACCACGACGTATGATACTTCCATCAGAGTCCTCCCATCACCGTTCGACGAATAACTCCATTACACAGCACTCTAACGGCACCGTATATGATGGTTGCGAAATCACCCGGGAGAAACCCCCACGGTGTATTTCCCGTATCTTAAAAGCCCTGAACAGGATTCCCCGCACGCAGGGCGCGGGTGTGTGCGGAAAAAAGTTGTGGTTAGATGAACCCGAAGGACTTCAGCGTCACTTCGGGGTTGACGGCTCCCACGTGGTAGACCTTGCCCTCGGAGAGCTCGTTGATGACCACCTCGGCCGGCGAGAAGAGCGAGGTGTCGATCTGGTAGAAGTCGAAGTTGGCTTCCTTGAAGATCTCGTAGAACGGTTTTCCGTATCCCTTGGACTTGTTGCTCGGGATCCGATCCAGGTAGTCCTTGATCTCCGGGGCGTTCATCGTCAGCATGATGCTCCCGTGGTAGATCGTGGCGTCGTTGGTGCTGCCCATCGCCTTCGTGCCGTCCTTCTTGACGGGGGCGATCGGAGCGTGGCCGATACCTGCGCTGATCTTTCTCGTATCGAATCCGAGTTCGTTCAGCTTGTAGATCGCGGTCTCGACGCAGCGGCCCGCGACCTGGATCGAGCCGACGAGCGATGCCGTGGGGGCGACGACCGCGCAGGTGTTCGCGACGTCCACGTTGCAGGCCTCGGCGATGTTCTCCATCACCGCGGCGTTCGGGAGGTGGTCGCTCTCGAGGCAGATGACCGCGTAATCGAACTCATCCTCGTAGTCGATGACCTCGTAGGTGTGCTTGGGCTTCAAGGAGAGCGCCCGTGCGGGGCCGCTGCCCATGGCGAAGTACTTATTGACGTTGACCGTCCAGCCCGCCTTCTGGGCGCCGAGGCATGCAATGGATGGGAAATCGGTGCTGACCTCGATGAACGGGATCGGAACGTCCCGGATCCGGCCCATCGTGATGTCGACCTCGCCGAGCCCGCCCATGCAGATCTCGGTGAACCGTCTTCCCGTCAGGTACCCGCCGGTCGTGCTGACGCCGCAGTCAACGATGCGTGCCCCGTTGTCGAGCTCGTGCGGGACGGCATGGAACTCCTCGGCGTATTCGAAGAGTTCCTCAAAAATATCCAGAGCCAGTTCGTTCACGCTGAGCATGTGGAAAACCTCATCAGAATACAAACGGTGGGGGAATAGATAAGGATTATCAAATCGTCTGCCGCAGGTGTTCCAGCACGCGTCCGGGATCGTACCGGAGGCTGATCAGCCGGGTCCTCCCCCTTCCCTGGCGGTAGTGGAGGTTCAAGAGCCGCATCGCGTCAAACTTCTGGATTATCTCGTAATACTTGGTGTAACTGACTCCTTCCTGCTCTTTTACGAACCGGTAGACGTCGCCGGCGTTCATCTCCTGGTCGTCGCGGGCCGACATCTCCGCGATCCTCCCGAGCACCCCCCTCTCCTCGGCCTTGAGCGCCCGAAGCGAGAACGCAAGGTGCAGGTACCGCGAAACCTCGTATGCCTTGCAGACATCCTCTCGCTCGACGGAACGGCGTGCCTCCTTTTCGGCGTTCAGGGCTGCACGCTTGAGAAGGTCGATACCGACGCGGAGGTCGCCGCTCTTCATCGTCTGCTCCACCACGAGGTCCAGCGTCTCGGGCCGGATGACGTTCGGGTAGAGCCCCTGCAGGACCCGCTCCTCGAGGATGCCGTGCACCTCCTCCTCCGAGTAGGGGGGGAAGTAGATCTCGGTGGGCCGAAATACCGATGCCACCCGGGCGTCGACCTCGCTCTGCAGGGTGACGGACATGTCGCTGACGATGGCGACGACACCGATCCGGACGCCCGGATAGGCCTCGTGCGAGCGGAGCAGTGGATAGAGCACCTGGTTGATCTCGTTCTCGTAGAGAAGGTAGTTTGCGTCGTCGAGCGCCACAAGGAGCACCTGCTCCTCCCGCTGCAGGACCCGGGCTATGGCGTCGAAGACCTGCTTGAACGATGTGCCTGACGCCGGCGGCGGGTGTCCGGTGACCCGGCGGTAGATCTGCGAAAAGATGGCGAACTTGGTGTTGTCGATCTGGCAGTTGATGTAGACGGGGACGAGTTTCTTCGTGGTCTCCTCGATCTCGGCAAGGACCTTTTTGACGCTCGTCGTCTTCCCCGTCCCCGGGAGGCCCCGGCAGATGGTGTTGAGGGGTCGGGCCCCCCGCAGGCCCGGCCGGACCTGAAAAGCGAGTTCCCGGATCTGGGCGTCACGGTGGTTGAACTGCTCGGGAACGTAATCGATCTCGAAGACTTCAGGGTCCCGAAAAAGCGTCTCGTCCCACATGAGCAGGTTCTTCTTCATTATACAAACCTCGGATACAGTAGTATATATATCCTCCAGGTTGTTCTTCCTTCATCGCGCGGATCCTGCAGGGCCTATGGCTGTTCCATGCACTTCTTGCAGAGTGTTTTGCTCATGAAGAGCTGAGAGAGTTTTGCCTGTGATTTTGTCACTTCTGCTCCGCACATCTCGCAGACGTCCTCCCCGGGAGCGGCGGGCGGCTTTGCCGCGACCGGTGCCTGTTCCGGGGCCGCCTCCGGCTGTGCCGGAACCGCTTCCAGGGGTTTTGCGGGCGGTTCGGGGATCCGGGGCGGCTCCGGGTGTTCCGGCGCCGCCGGGATCGCTCTCTCGATGATCTCGGGCGAAGGGCAGGCTTTCTCCTCCTCCCGGGGTGCCGGTTCAGTCTCCGGGGTCGTTGTCGCCGCCGGCTCGGGAGCCTTCTCCTCCCGCGCCGGTGCCTGTGGCGCTGCAGGCTTGACCGCGAGAACGCGCCGCCGGTACGCATCCACGCGCTCGGCGGTTGCCTGATCGCCGCGTCCGAGCCGGGCAAGCATCCCGTCGAGGAACGTGATAAGGTCGTCCACATCCTCACGGGTCTCTACATCCCCCTCGACCTCGAGGCGGAGGTTTTCATAGTTCTCGAGGTTGATGGTGATCCCGATGGTGACTTCCTTCTTGCTGGACATATATTCCAGTAAATATTGTATTCCATTATATACAATTCCACCGGCGACCCGCATCGCCTCTCCATTCGGTCAGTCCGGTCGTGTTTCTCCGCCTCCTGCATTGAGAGCAGTCCGTGCCGCCGGTCATCGGTCCGGTAGAAACGGGGGTTGTCCCGGGCGTTCCGGCAGGTTCCCGTCCCGGCAACCTGGCGGGCGGGACCCGTGCCGTCCGCTGCCCCGCCGGTCTGAAACCCGGAGCATCGTGGGCCTGGGAGTATTTCCTCTCCCATTGATTTTTATATTCTTGCCGCTATACTGGCGGGTGGAGTTCCCGACAGGTATACCCGGTAGCCCGTACGATATGCCCGAGGAGCGTGATGATTACCCGCCTGCATGAAAAACCGGCAGAATCGCCCCGGAAACGCCCGGCCGGCACGGACCTGCCGGTCGTTCTCCTGGTTGGCATAGTTGTCGGCCTCCTGCTCGTCCCGAGTGCTGCTGCAGCACCGGGAGCGTCGCTCGTTGTGGCGGCAGGCGACAGCAGCCCTGCATCGAAGGCACAGGCGAACTACACCTGTGACGGTCTCGACGATCAGGTGGAGATCCAGGCGGCGCTTGCCGCACTGTCCCCGGGCGGCACGCTCGTCCTCTCCCGCGGCACGTTCAACTGCTCGGGAAGCATCGTTCCCTCCGCCGGGACGACGCTCCTCGGCCAGGGTCCGGAAGCAACGAACCTTTCGTTCAGCCGGAACGGGATGCTCAATGTCTCCGAGGAGCACGTTACCCTGGACGGGTTTCATATCGAGGGGTCCGGCTACGTGAATGCGAGTACGAACACGACCCTCGACCTCACCCAGTGGCTGGGCGTGCTCACCATCTACGCGAGCGATACCCGGGTTTACAACGTCACGGGCACCGCCGACGCGAGTATCCAGGCCGTCTTTCTCCTGCTCCACAACCCGAACATCTACGCCCCCATCCTCCAGGACGTCGAGTTCGTCAACTGCAGGGCCGTGGACACCGGGACCTACGGGTTCCTCCACAACGCCTGGGGGTCGGAGAACACGACGATCAAAAACATCCGCTACAGGAACTGCGCTGCGATCAACTGCGGCAGGTACGGCGCGTTCAACCCCTGGGTGACCGGATTCGACTTTGCCGAGCAGAACGACATCGAAGGGCTCCGGGTGACGGACTGCCTCGCGGAAGGCAGCCTGGAGTCCGGGTTCCACTTCGAGTGGAACCCGACGAAGCAGGACTGCGTCTTCATCAACTGCTCGAGCCGGAACAACGGGCAGAAGCCCTCTCCCGGGGACTATCTGGTTGGCGACCCGGACTTCTTCGGGTCCGGCTTCTACATCCCGGGAGGACAGGTCTCCCTGATAGACTGCCGGGCCGAGGAGAACAGTGCGTTCGGGTTCTTCATCATCAACCCGGACGGTATGCTCCTGTACAATTGTACCGAAAGGGGCACCGGGCGCGTCCCGGGCATCGCTCTCTCCCAAAAACCCATCTCGTACTGTATTCTCCAGTCCATGCCTGTCCCGGCAAACCCGTCCATCGTGATGGATCACTGCCGGAGTCTCGATTCGAACGGTTGGGGCCTCTTTATCTGCGGCACGGAGAACGCACTCATCAGGGATTTCACCATGACCGATCCGGCGGGCATCGACGGTATCGGGGCGATATTGGGGTGCCCTTCCGGAGAACTCCCGGTGAACTCGACGATCGACATGGGTGTCTCCAACTCGACCATCGATCTCGCCGCATCGGGAGACCGGCCACAGACGCTGGTGTACATTGTGAATAACAGAAACGTCACGTATTCCGGGATGGTCGTCTCCGATGCCGTCAGGCCGGTGCTGGTCGAGTGGACCCTGGCGGGGGGTGTGGACCTCTCCGGCCTCGAGGTGCTGCCGGCCAACAGCACGGCATAGCATCCGGACGGCTGCATCGCGGTCGGGGGTGTTCGGGGTTCCCCGGTTCCGGATTCTCCGGTTCCGGATTCTCCGGTTCCGGAAAACCACCACGCATGAATTTCTAACCCGCCCGGGGTCGGAGATCCCGGGGTTGCCCCCCCGGAGTTCCGGGCCGAACCCTCCGGGGGGATCAGGTCGGCTAAACCCTTAAATGGTACTTCTGCGCCATAGGGGTATGAGCCGGGCAGAAGGCGTTGCGGCCCCTCTCGATCCCGGGTCCGGACGGTCCCGTACGAGATACACCGGCAACGTCGAAGAGGTCATAGTTCCATGTCGGCAAGACTACCTCTGGGAGCCAGAGACAGACGTATCCTCATCGCCATCGCGATCATACTCTCGGTGATCGTCGCCATCGTGCTGATCGTATACTTTTATCCGCCGGTCCCGGTGCCTCCGCCTCCTCCTCCGCCGCCCATCACCCCGATTCCCACGACGCCGGTAGTGCCGCCGGTGGTGGCCGGACCGACGATCGTCGTCGCGGCAAGCGACGGCAGCGCCGCGTCGAAAGCCCGGGCCGACGTCCTGTGCGACGGTACCGACGATCAACGCGAGATCCAGGAGGCGTTCGATTCGCTGTCGTCGTCGGGCGGCACGGTCGTCCTGACCGAAGGCACGTTCAATTGTGCCGGGAGCATCTACCCCTCCGTGAATACCATGCTTCGCGGGGAGGCGCCGGATGCAACGTTCCTCGAGTTCACCCGGAACGGGCGGCTCCATGTCACCCGGGAAGGCGTCACGCTCTACAATTTCCACGTCCGGGGCACCGGATACCCGCAGACCGGGACCGACCTCTGGCTCGGCGTGGTCACC
The DNA here is from genome assembly GCF_023702065.1 of Methanoculleus oceani. NCBI lineage: Archaea > Methanobacteriati > Methanobacteriota > Methanomicrobia > Methanomicrobiales > Methanomicrobiaceae > Methanoculleus > Methanoculleus oceani. The sequence continues at coordinate 953,381 of NZ_QFDM01000001.1, forward strand.
ATCTATGCGAGCCACGCGAAGGTCCTCGCCGTCGAAGGGACCGCCGATGCGAGCACCCAGGCGGTCTTCCTCCTGCTGCATGACCCGGACGTCTACGCCCCCCTCCTCCAGGACGTCGAGTTCGTCAACTGCCGGGCCGTGGACACCGGAACCTACGGGTTCCTCCACAACGCCTGGGGAACGGAGAACAAAGTGATCCGGAACGTCCGCTACGAGAACTGTCAGGCGATCAACTGCGGCAGGTACGGTGCGTTCAATCCCTGGGTGACCGGGTTTGACTTTGCCGAGTTAAACGACATCGAAGGGCTCCGGGTGACGAACTGCCTCGCGGAAGGCAACCTGGAGTCCGGGTTCCATTTCGAGTGGGACCCCGAGAAGCGGGACTGCATCCTCGAGAACTGCATCAGTAAGAACAACGGACAGAAAGCCTACCCGACGAAGCCCTACCGGGAGGACGATAAGTCGACGCACTACTTCGGGTGCGGTTACTACGCCCCCCGGGGGGACATCACCTTCATCAGCTGCTACTCAGAGGGGAACAGCCGGCATGGGTTCTACGCGACGAACGGCGGCAAGCTCTACAACTGTGTCGACAAAAACGTCGGCGCCGGGAAGACCGATTACCGGCACATCCAGCCGGCATCGTTCTACGCTGCCCCGACCCGTTCGATTGCCCCGTCTCTGGTGCTCGAGAACTGCTCGAGCATCGATTCATGCGGGTATGGCCTGCACATCGACTTCGCAAGCGACGTCTGGATCAAGAACTTCCGTCTGGAGAACCCGGCCGGGATCGACGGAAAGGCGACAAACCTTGGCGGGTCGCAGGGGGGGCCGCTGGCCAACTCCGTGGTAAACATCTATGCGTCGGGCAACCGGGCTGAAACGTTGATCTGGGCCCGGAATAACGATAATGTCGAGTACTCGGGTCGGATAGTCTCAGATACGGCAAAGCCGTTCGTGATCGAGGGAGATCGCACCAGGAATGTCCGGATCAAGGATATGGAGATCGTCTCTGCAAGCCTCGCGCCGTTTAACAACGGTGTGGTCCTCACGAATACGGTGCCTGCGGGAGCGGTGACGTTTGAGAACGTGGCGGTCACCTCGGGAGTGTAGTGACGCTTCGCGTGGGGGCCCGGTGCCCCCTTCCGTCTGGTGACGCCGGCCATGTGGTCCCGGTATCCTGAAAAACGCCCTGACTACCGGCGTGTCGCGGAATCCTGACCGGTGCCGGATACCTGACGTCATTCTATGGCTGATCCGGTTGCGACCGGGTGTCGCACGGGTCTGTGCCGCAGGCATTCCCCCGGCCTCTCCGGGGTGCGGCAGGGGGGGTGGCTGCCGCCCCGGTTGGTTGGCGACGGAGATCTTTGAATATAAGGGATTTTTATAAAATTTACTGGATGATAACTCGTATTCAGGGTTCGTTCACCCGTCCGGAATGTCCCCTCGAACCTCCGGTCGGGACAGGTATTCTCCGGGATATCTGCGCTAAAGTTTAATTGTATATTTATGTTTTTCTCTTCTCACCTAAATTTTGGAAATACCAAAAACCAGCAATTCTCGCTGAAAATAATTGCCTGTTTGTAATTTAAAATAATCTGGATTGTCTAATTAATTTAAAAAACATTTTAAATTGCGGTTGTCAGATAATGCAGTATCTCCCAAGAGGTGAGATAATGCGAGATAGACGGACAACGAAGCTTCTAATCGTAGTGTTCCTGATTGTCGGGCTCGTCCCGATTGTCGGGGCACTCGAAGCGACCCCCAACACGATTGTCGCGGCAAGCGACAGTAGTGCGGCCGATAAGGCATCGGCCGACTACGTCTGTGATGGGGTCAACGATCATGTGGAGATTCAGGCAGCACTGAACGCCCTGCCATCATCCGGCGGTGTTGTCCTCCTCACCAGCGGAACATACAACTGCGCGGGAATCATTGCTCCCAAAGCAAGCTCCACTCTCATGGGGGAAGGTGAATCGGAGACATTCCTGATATTCACCAAGGATGGTCGGATCAACGTCGACCGCGAGTACATTACGCTGGACGGGTTCCACATCAAGGGAACCGGCTACAGCAGCGGCGTCAAGTGGCTCGGCGTGATGAACATCCGCGCAAGCCACGCGAAGATCCACAACATTGAGGGCACGGCGGATGCAAGCATCCAGGCGGTCTACCTCCTGGTGCACGATCCGACCGTGTATGCCCCGACCCTCCAGGACGTCGAGTTCATTAACTGCCGGGCCGTGGACACCGGGACCTACGGGTTCCTCCACAATGCCTGGGGCTCGACGAACATGGTGATCAAGAACGTCCGCTACGACAACTGCGCCGCGATCAACTGTGGCAAGTACGGGCAGTTCAATCCCTGGATCACCGGGTTCGACTTTGCGGAATTAAACGACATGGACGGCCTCCGCGTGACGAACTGTCTTGCGGAAGGCACTACCGAGTCCGGGTTCCACTTCGAGTTCGACCCGAAAGTGACGAATGCCGTTCTCGAGAACTGCGTGAGCAGAAACAACGGGCAGAAAGCCTTCCCGACGAAGGCCTACAACGTAAACGACATGTCGACCCACTACTTCGGGTGCGGCTACTACGCCCCGAACTGCGACGTGACGTTCATCAATTGCACCGCGGAGGGCAACTCCATGAACGGGTTCTACACGACGAACGGCGGCAAGCTCTACAACTGCGTCGAGAAGGACACCGGTATCGGGAGGACCGACTTCTCCTACCGGGTGCCTGCCGGCTATTACAGTATCCCGACCCGTTCGGTCAACCCCTCCACGGTGATGGAGAACTGCACGAGCATCAACTCGCGTGCCTTCGGCCTCCAGGTCGACCTCGCGAACAACGTCAAGATCCGGAACTTCCACCTGATCGATCCGGTCGGATACAACGGCAAGGGTTCGAGCCTCGGCGGCACGAACGGCCAGTTCGATAACTCCGAAGTGAGCATCTATGCATCCGGCAACCGTGTGGAGACGCTCGTATGGGCGAAGGAGAACGTGAACACCGTCTTCTCCGGTCAGATCGTCTCCGATGCCGCGAAGCCGTTCGTGGTTGAGGGTTACAGAACCAAAAACGTCCTCGTGAAGGACATGGAGATCGTCTCCAAGACCCTCCCCGCCGGGTCCTCCGGTGTGACCATCGTGAGCACGGTTCCGGCCGGTCAGGCGACCCTCCAGAACGTGAAGGTGACGTCCACCGGTTCGCCGGTGCCGACCCCGACCGTCACGGGTCCCACCCCGGTGCCCACCACACCGGCACCGGTTACCCCGACCCCCACCACCACTCCGGCTCCCTCCGGGAAGCCTGACCTTGTGGTGACCGATATCTCCTGGAAACCGGCAAACCCGGCCACCGGGAGTGCGGTGACCCTCTCGGCCACGATCAAGAACCAGGGGACGGCCCCCACGCCTGCGGGCGCGAAACACGGCGTTCTCTTCACGTTCGATGACGGGGCCGCCGGGTCCGGCGTCTGGTCCGACACCCACGCCGCGTCGATCGCTCCGGGTGCATGGGTTACGCTGACCGCGAACGGCGGCTCGGCCGGTGCAACCTGGAAGGCCGTCGAGGGCACTCACACCGTGAAGGCCAACGTGGACGACGTCAACCGGATTGCCGAGAGCAACGAAGCGAACAACGTCATGAGCAAGCAGATCACGGTCGCAAAGACCGCGTCGGGGTCAACCCCGACCCCCACTCCTACCACTCCGGCTCCCTCCGGGAAGCCTGACCTTGTGGTGACCGATATCTCCTGGAAACCGGCAAACCCGACCCCCGGGAGCGCGGTGACCCTCTCGGCCACGATCAAGAACCAGGGGACGGCCCCCACGCCTGCGGGCACAAAGCACGGCGTTCTCTTCACGTTCGATGACGGGGCCGCCGGGTCCGGCGTCTGGTCCGACACCCACACCACGGCTATTGCCGCGGGTGCATCCGTCACCCTGACCGCGAACGGCGGTTCGGCCGGTGCAACCTGGAAGGCCGTCGAAGGCACTCACACCGTGAAGGCCAACGTGGACGACGTCAACCGGATCGCCGAGAGCAACGAAGCGAACAACGTTATGAGTAAGGAGATCGTCGCCGGAACGCAGCCTGTCCCCGTCAGGGGAGACCTCAACAAAGACGGCAGCGTTGACTGGGCCGACGTGACGATCGCCGCCGGAATGGCACAGGGAACCACCCCGTCCGATGCCGCTGCTGATTGTAATGGAGACGGCACAGTGGACTGGAAGGATGTTGCCCTGCTCGCCGATTTCTTCTTCGGCAGGACTCCTTCTCTGTAAAGCGTTTGCCAGGAGCAGTGGTTTTGTCCCTCCCCTCCTCCTGGTTTTGCCACAGGTGCCGCCCCCTAACACCTGTGCAGTGTGCAACCATATTGGTTATGGGCGGATCTCCTCACCGGATCCGGTGAGCCTCTTCTGCTGCCGTCTCGTGTAACGAGGCCCTGAAAATTCTCTCCGGAAGGATCTCCGGCTCTCCCGGGGTCGGAGCGGTGGATACATCTATATAGGTGCCACCCGATAATGGCGACCGAATGGCAGTAGCACTTCCTAAAAACTTCAGCGAGGTCAGGCAGCACTTACAGGAGCCGCTTATCCGGAATTCGTTCTTCATCATGGCGTCATCGTTCGTCGCCGCAGGGTTTGGGTTCTTTTTCTGGATGATCGCAGCCAGGTTCTACTCGCAAGCGGACGTGGGTATTGCAACCGCCCTGATGTCGTCCATGGGGCTTCTTATCCTCATCTCCCGGCTCGGCCTGGACCAGTCGGTGATCCGGTTCTTCCCCCAGCGCGACAAGAACAGGGTGCTCGGAACCGCCATCCTCGTCCCGACAGGGGTGGCGCTCGGTGCGGGGGTGGTCTTCATCGCCGCAGTGGACGTCATATCTCCCGAGCTCACGATCGTCAGGACGGTCGCCCCCCTCTACCTCATCTTCCTCGGGGCCTACTCTATCACCTGGGTTCTCGAGGGCGCGTTCAATGCGCTGCGGAAGTCTGAACACTACTTCACCCTGAACCTGCTCTACGGGACGAGAATCCTCTTCCTCGTCCCCCTGGTCTTCCTCGGAGCGATGGGCATCTTCAGTGCCTTCGGTCTCTCGTTCGTCCTCGGGCTTGTCCTGGCCCTCGTCCTCCTCGCCCGGTGCTCCGTGCGGCCGGCACTGGGGGTGGACCGGGTCTTCCTGCGGGAGGCATGGCAGTTCTCTGCCGGCGCATACATTGCCGGGATACTGATGTCCGCCCCGAACATGGCCATCCCGATCATGGTGCTCCACGTGCTGGGGGCGGAGAGCACCGCTAACTACTACATCACCTACGCGATCGTCTCGATACTCTTCATGATCCCCTACGCGTTCACGACCTCGCTCTTCGTCGAGGGAAGCCACGGAGGAGAGATGAAGAAGAGCGTGTTCCGGACGCTCGCGAGCATGTTCGCCCTGCTCATACCTGCGATCATCGGGCTCTCTCTCTTCGGGGAGCAGATCCTCAACCTGATCGGCAAGGACTACGTCGAAGGGATGGCCCTGCTCCAGGTGCTCGCCGCATCCGCTCTGTTTGTCTCCATCTGCCAGACCTTCATATCGATCGCAAAGGTCAGGAACGATATCCGGAGCCTCATCATTCTCAGCGGTTTCATCAGCGTTGCCCTGCTCGGGCTCGGTTATACCCTGATGAACCGGTTCGGCCTCATCGGCATGGGGTATGCGTGGCTCGCCACGTATGTGGCAGGAACGCTCCTCGTCGGCGTGATCCTGAAGAAGAAAGGATGGTTATGACTGTTTTCCGGGCTGCTGCAAGGTCCCGGTTGCCTCTCTGGTCGCGCAGGGGCAGCCGCCCGTCCTTTACCGGTAGTAGACGGCGGAACCGGCATTATCGTAGACCTTGTTCCTGTTCCGGATGAACCATCCTGCATCGGTATAGACTGCCGTAGTGACCGCATGCTCCTGCGCCTCGATCCGGATGCTGTCCCGTACGACGTTATACGTGCCGAAGTAGAGGTAGGTGCTCGGCTCCACCAGCGACGAGTTTGCCGGGATGTACCGCTGACGGTGCGGGTCGAACCCGAGCAGGAGCCACCAGCGCGTGCCGTCGACATAGATGGGGCGCTCGATTCCTTCTGAGAAGAGCCATCGTGCTCCCTGCACTTCTTTGCCGTTGAAGACCGGTTTATCCCCGGTAGTCTCGAGCGCCATCGACGTCGGGTCGTCGTCCACGACCTGGTAGATGAGCCCGCTGTTGAAGAGGAAGAAGACGACGAAGAATGCCGATAACGCCTGATAAGCCGTTCCCATGAATGGGGCGACCTGTATCGTGCGTATCCTCCCGACTGCCGCCTCGTAGAGCGCTATGCCGCCGATGATCGCGAACGGGGCAAGGAAGATCAGGGTGATGTGATAGAGCCGGCTGGTGTTGAGCGAGCTTGAGAAGAAGGGGACGACGATGCCGGCCACGTTGATGAGGAGGAAGACGAGCGAGACGGCGAGGTACTCGGGCTCGATGCGCCACCGCTCCCGCCTCGCGAGGGTTGCAAGCAGTCCCACGGAGATGAGCCCCTGGGTGGCGATATGGACGACCTTTGCCAGACTGTGCAGGGGTGTCGTCGACTGGCTGGTGAGGATCTGCATTCCCTGGGCGGTCGTCGGGTTGAAGGAGTCTGCAAAGAGGGTATTCCAGATCTTATCCCCGATGCCGGTGACGGTAGCAAGCGCCGTGCCTTCGGCTACCGTCGAGTACCAGAGGTAGGCGAGGGCGGCAAAGACGAGGATGTAGGGGAGGACGAGTGTCCTCGCCGACATCCTCCCGCCGGTCCCCGACGGAGCGAGCAGGTCGGGCTTCAGGATGCCCGGCCTTCCGGTGAGCCTCTCCGGGAGCGAGAAATGCAGGCGCTCCGAGACGACGAGCAGCAGCCATGCCGGAACGAGCGAGAAGAAGTAGATGTACGAAAGGCCGTAGTGCGAGACGATCATGGCGAAGGCGAAGGTGACCATGAGGAATGCCTGCCTGTTGCGGTCCATGGTCTTGTCGATCATCACAAGGACGGTCAGCGCGAGAAAGAGTTCAGCGATCTGCTGGCGCGCAAGGGAGATCATCTCCGTATAGAACGTGAAGAACGAGAAGAAGAAGAAGATCGAGAGGAACCCGATCCTCGCGTCCGTCTGTTTCTCCACCGCCCGGTAGAGCGCGAGCGGCACGAGCGCGAAGAGGAGGGGATAGAGGATCTTGAAGACCCATACGGGGTCCAGATCGGAGATAAGCGAGTAGATGGGGACGAGCGCAACGACGGAGAGCATCCCGTTCGTGTTGTACGGAATGGTCATGTCCCAGAACCCCGGGATCAGCACCCCGTTCACGAGATGCAGCTCGTGGTGGATGTCGTAACCCCAGACATACTCCGATATCAGCGAGGTGTGATAGAGGAGCGAGAGCGCGATAGCGTAGATCGCGAGCGGATAACAGGACGTCGGGATGAGACGGTCGAACCCGACGGCGAGGCCGACGATGGCGATCAGGACGAGGAGCAGGAAGAGGAGCGTGACCATATGGTACTCGTCGCGCAGGTACGTCCCTATGATTGCAAGGAACGGCAGCAGCATCAGGAACGGTGCTGCAGGGGAGGAGGGAACGGCTATCTTCGGACTCGAGCCGGCATGTCCCCGGTCCCTGGTGAGCGCGAGGTAAAGCAGAACCTGCACGACGGCGACGATCGTGAGAAAGAGGATAGCAAACGAGAACGGCCGTGTATACCCGAGCAGCGGATAGACGGTGTTGGCACCGAGGCCGGTGAGCATGAGGACCGCAAGGCTCAGCCCGACGGAGTAGAGCACCGTCTCGATCGTGCCGAGATTGTGGAGCCTGAGCGCCTTCAGCACGAGGATCCCGGGAAGGAAGGTGAGATAGAGAAAGGCCAGCGCCTCCCGTGCGATCGGTATCTGGTACCCGACGAGGTCGAGGCAGACTACCCCGACGAAGACGAGCTGGATCGCCTGGAATGCCCAGAAAAACGTTTTGTTATCCCAGTCGTTCATCCGGAGCGGGTTAGGCAGGTGCATGGTATCCCTTGTTCTGACTCTGGTCGGCTATCTGCATGGACAGCGTATCTTTTCCTTCGGTGACGTCTGACAGGCCGTGTGCTCTACCGGTGCACCTACTCTCCGGTCAACCTATTAATGTGTTGCGCCGGCCCGGGCTGTTTGCGGGAGCGGCCCGTTCCCGTGCAGCCGGCCGGGGGGTGCGCAGGGTCATCGCTCTTTCCCGCCGGCGGGGGCTCTCTCGACGAGGGCCTCTTCAGCATGAGGTTTTCCCCTCCCCGGAGCAGGCGCGAGCTCGCTGTAGACCGCGAGGAGCGATCGGGCGATCGTGGACCAGGCCATGTCCGTCTTCAGTTTTACGTAACCCTGCTCTCCCATGCGCCGGCATCCCGCCGGGTCCTTCAGCAGGGCCACGATCGCGTTTGCCAGTGCTTCCGGGTCACGCGGCGGCACGACATACCCGGTCCTGGCGTCGTCGACGACCTCCGGCAGGCTCCCCACGTCCGTCACCACCACCGGTCTTTTGAACCCGTATGCGGTCGGTATGACGCCGCTCTGGGACGCCTCGACGTACGGGAGCGCCACGACGCTCGCCTGCTGGAAGAGCCGGGCGCCCTCTTCGTAGGGTATCCTGTAGTTGTAGACCTCGAATGCGTCCCGGCCCGCCATCGCGTCCCGGTACCTGCCGAAGTCCTCCCCCGTCCCGGCGATGACGATCCGGGCTCCCGGGACTTCCCGGGTGATGAGCGGTTCTGCCCGGATCAGGCAGTCGAGCCCTTTGTAGCGGTGAATGCGGCCGAAGAAGAGGACTCTGAGACCGTCCGGCTCCAGGCCGTCCTGCTCGAACTTCACGAACGGCGCCACCTCGTGCTCGCCGATCGGGATGACATGCACCTTCCGCCCCGGGACACGGTAGTTCTCCACCAGAACATCCCGGAGCGCTTTTCCGTGGACGAAGATCCGGTCGGGCAGGACCCTTGATACGAAGAGGGTGAGCCGGTAGAGCAGGGAGCCCATATCCAGGAGACGGTCTTCGCCCGGGTGCGGCTCGATGTCGTGGAATGTCGCCACCAGCGGATACTTCCGGAGCATGGGGAGGAGCGGGCAGAGCATGGGGTTGTTTACCTGGAAATGGATGACGTCGGGCTCGAAGTCGTTGATTGCGGCGACGATCTCCTTGAGCATCGGGTAGCACGACGGACCGAACCTCCCGGCGTAGCGGGAGTAGCCGAAGATACGGACCTTCACGTTCGGGTCGATGCTCTCCAGGTACTCCTCCGACCTGTAATCCGGCAGCAGCAGCAGCACCTCGGCATGCCGGGCAAGTTCGTTTGCCATCTGGATGGTGTAGTCGTAGAACCAGAAGGTCAGGCATGCCACTCGCATGGGGCACTCTCTGTGAGGATGCTCTATATAGATATTGCGTCCGGGAGCGCCGCTTGACCCGGGGACTCCGGGCAGAAGGGTATGGGTGCGGCGGGTTCCACTCTGAGGCTGGTTCTCCTCCGGGCGTTTCTGCCCGCTGTCCCTGCAGCATCGGGCCCCCGTGACTCCGGATTCCGGATGGCGGGATGGAGCCTGCGTCGTTTCACACCGTCGCCCTGCAGCGAGGGCTGGAGGTCCCGGTTCATACCGGCGCACGGAACCGAATTTCCATCCGCTCTGCGTGAAGGCGTTTTAAGAAGGCCGTTCCCGACGATCGGCGACAGAAGGCGCGGCTATTTATATCCTCCGATTTTAATTTTAATAATTATATAATACGTTTTGGCAGAAGTCTATCTCAGTTCTGCTATGCCTTCATCCTAACTAACTGGATTTTAGGAGCCTATATTGCTGAATAATCCCTATAAGAAATTTTATTTTATGAATAAAATATTTATATTGCAATGGAAAGACGGTAGTAATACCTCACAGAGAGGCTGAATGGCATGACAGACAGGCAAAATATACTACGACTGGCTGCAGTACTTCTGGCGTGCTGCCTTATCCCGGCATTCTCTCCGGTAAGTGCAGCCGAGTCTGCAAGTCCGGCCACGCTCACCGTGGCCGCAAACGATAGCACCGAACTGTCGAAGAACCAGGCAGACTATGTCTGTGACGGAGTCGACGACCAGGCCGAGATCCAGGCGGCGCTCGCCGCACTGCCGGACGGCGGCACGGTCGTCCTGACCGAGGGTACGTTCAACTGCGCCGGGGTCCTCGCGCCGGCGGCAGGCACGACGCTCTCCGGCCAGGGTCCGGATGCGACGTTCCTTGAATTCACCAACGACGGTCGGATCAACGTCGACCAGGAGAACATCACACTGGACGGGTTCCACATCGAGGGAACCGGTTACAGCAGCGGCGTCAAGTGGCTCGGCGTGATGACCATCCGGGCGAGCCACGCGAAGATCCACAACGTTGAGGGAACGGCGGATACAAGCATCCAGGCGGTCTTCCTCCTGATCCACGATCCGGCGGTCTATGCACCGACCCTGCAGGACGTCGAGTTCGTCAACTGCAAGGCCGTGGACACCGGGACCTATGGGTTCATCCACAACGCCTGGGGCTCGTCCAACAAGGTGATCAAGGACGTCCGCTACGATAACTGTCAGGCGATCAACTGCGGGAGCAAAGGCGCGTTCAACCCCTGGATCACCGGGTTCGACTTTGCGGAATTGAACGACATGGAAGGTCTCCGGGTGACGAACTGTCTTGCGGAAGGCAACCTGGAGTCCGGGTTCCACTTCGAGTTCGACCCGAAAGTGACGGACGCGGTCCTCGAGAACTGCACGAGCATAAACAACGGGCAGAAACCCTACCCGACGGTGCCCTACAAGCAGAGCGACATGTCGACCCACTACTTCGGGTGCGGCTACTACGCCCCGAACTGCGACGTGACGTTCAAGAACTGCACGGCGGAAGGCAACTCGCTGTATGGGTTCTATGCGACGAACGGCGGCAAGCTCTACGACTGTGTCGATAAGGACACCGGTGCCGGGAAGACCGACTACACCTACCGGAAGCCGGCCGGCTACTACAGCATCCCGAGCCGCTCGACCGATCCCGCTCTGGTGCTTGAGAACTGCACGAGCATCGACTCGCACGGCTACGGCCTCCAGGTCGACCTCGCAAGCAACATCCAGATTAAGAACTTCGAGCTCGTGAACCCGGTCGGGATCGATGGCAAGGGTGCAAGCCTCGGCGGTACGAACGGCCAGTTCAGCAACGCCGAAGTAGACATCCACGCCTCCGGAGACCAGGTTGAGACGCTGGTCTGGGCGAAGAACAACCAGAACGTCCAGTACACCGGAGAGATCACCTCCGACTCCGAAAAGGCGTTCCTGGTTGAAGGCGGCCAGAACGTCCAGACCGCAGGCATTACGGTTGCGTCTGCCGGCGAGTAAACCAGCCGATACTATCGGGCCCTGACCGGGCCCGACCCCAATCTTTTTTGCACCCGCCCTCCGGCCGAATGCATTCAAAAGGTATCCGGAGCCTTCGGGGCCGCCCCTTTTGAGAACTCCACCGGTATACTACCTTTCGTGCCACCGCCTGCAACCTTCGCGTAAAAGGCCTCGATTTCGTGGACGATTGATTGCCAGTTGTACCGGGTCCGGACGAGCTCCTTCGCCTGCTCGCCGAACCTGGCTCGTAAGGCGTCGTCGGCGAGCAGACGTCCTATGGCGTCGGCGAGCGCCTCCGGCGTGTATCCGGTATTGAACCCGACGGTGTTGTCGAGCCATCCGAGCAGGTCCCCCTGGCCCGTCGTCACGATGGGCGTTCCACAGAGGCATGCTTCGAGGAACGTGACGGGAAAGCCGGTGAAACTCGGCGTCACGAAGACGTCGGCATCGGTATACGCAGCCATCTTGTCCTCCTTGCTCACGAACCCCGTGAAGACCACCCGGTCGTCAAGATCGAGCGACCGGACCCGCTGCCTGAACTCATCGTTGTGGCCCATGTCCCCACCCACCAGCATGAGGATGACGTTGTCGTCCTCCCGTGCGACCTCTGCGAACGAGCGGATCAGCAGATCGATCCCCTTCGTCGGGTCGAGCCTCCCGAGGTAGAGCACTATCTTCGTGGCGTCGTCGATTCCCCACGCCGCACGGAACCTGCCGCGGGCCGGAAGGTCGGGATACTCGGCGAAATCGATGCCGTTCGGGACGATCGCGATCCTCTCCTCGGCGACGCCCAGGGCACGGTAGCGCTCCGCCTCCGTCTCGTTGAGCGCGATCACGCCTGCGGCGCCGAGGATTACCCTCTCCGACAAAAACCGGTCGAACAACCGCTTCATTCGCCTGGATCCCGTATCCTGCGGGAGCGCCCCGTGCGCCTGGAGCACGTACGGTACGCCGTACTTCCTCGCGTAGTGCGAGGCGATGACGGTGAGCATGGTGCGATGGTCGTGAATGTGGATCACATCGAACTTGTCGATCTCGTTTTTCGCGATCGTCGGCATACGGTAGGGCATCACCGGCAGGATCGTGCCCCGGGTGTATCTTCGTAAATTCTCAAAGTAGTAGACGTCCATCCCGTCGACTGCGGTCAGGCGGTTCGTCGGCAGGTCGTTTGGATAGATGCTCCTGTTCGTCGTATAGACCGTGACGTCGTGCCCGTTCTCGTGAAGGGTATGGGAGATGTCGTATGCTACCCGCGCCACCCCCCCCGACTCCCAGAGCGGTTTGAAGAACGGGGTAACCTGTAATATCTTCATGCCTGTCCTCCTGCATGTCGTTGCCTCAGCCGTCTCCTGATCAGACCCGCATAGCAGTTTAAGCAGAACGGTGTCAACAGCCAGACCCCGCACTCGACCAGGGGCGCGAGCCCGTGCTGCCGGATCCGGTAGCGGTAACTCTCCAGGTTGTATGTCAGGTAATCCTCGCCGATCTGCTCGAACCACCACTGCCGGTTGACTTCACCGTTCTGAACCCGATCCGAGCACTTCCCGATCCAGTGCTGCACCAGTTCCCGTGTCCGCCCCTCCGCCACCTCCGGCTGGAAGTCGCTGTTAATGACACAGGGGGTGACGGCGTAGTCCCGGATGCCGTGCCGGTCGAAGTCCACCGAGAGGATCATGGTGCTGTTGATCTGCTCCTTGAAGATCTCGGTGTCGAACTGGAAGTTCCCGAGGGAGTAGGCGATCAGGCCGTTGTTATACCGTTCCAGCCCCTGGATGGTGTGCGAGTGGTGCCCGAGAACCAGGGCCGCCCCGGCATCGATGAGGGCACGGGCGAGTCTGACCTGGCCCGGGGATGGATAGTAGGTGTTCTCGATCCCCCAGTGCAGGGAGACGACGATGTGGTCGCACCGGTCCTTCAGTGCCCTGATGTCATTGATGATGGCCTTTCTCTTCAGTTTGGATACCGTAACTCCCGGCGGCGACCGGAACCTCCCGCTCGTGTAACCGAGGAAGCCGAGCCGGATCCCGTTTCGCTCGACGACCAGCCCCCCGGGGGGGTCGTCGCCCCGTGCCCCTCCGATGTAGGCGATACCACGGGTCTCGAGACCCTCAAGGGTCTTCTCGAACCCCTCCCGGCCCATATCGAGCGTGTGGTTGTTCGCCACGCTGAGAATGTCGAACCCTGCGTCCTTGAGATGCTCGCCCGCTTCCGGCGGGGTCGTGTTGACCCAGCGTTTCCTGCTCTCCGTGCCGCTCTCGGAGAGGACCGTCTCCAGGTTCCCGAAGAGCAGGTCTTTCTGCCTGAGCTCGTGCTGTATCAGGGCAAACGGCTTTTTGTCGTTCCTGATCCAGAGCAGCACGTCTCCGACGGCCCGCAGCCGCACCGATGTCATACCTCTCCCCCGGCAGTCTCTTCGTTCGCTGCTGAAGGCCGGCCACAGGCCCGGGCCTTCTGCATCGACCTGCAGGCTCCCACTCTCTTAAGTCCCTGCGGTGGAGTTCTGTTGCCGTCTACGAGAAAAACCTTCATATACGGGTAATCTGGAATACTGCCCTCCCTCCATCGAAGCGTTGAGTTCCAGACAGGCAGTGTGACAATATATATTTTGCCCCGCTTTCTGCCCCCGGCAAGCAGACCCCGGCGCATACGGTGGCCCCGGAGGCTCCGGCTCTCCATGTGGGGCACGAAATGGCGCCTGAATCGGCACCACCCCGAACCATTAACTGCTTTTACATTGAATACGTACCTGGACTGCCGGGCGGCAGATGATGAGAGTTACCCCCACTGATCCGGTGATGAAGCAGGGGACTGATGCCGCTGTGTATCCCGTGGAAGGGTGGCCCATGTTCCGGGGAATATTCGTTCTCCGCGCCTTCCGCATCGTTCCGGCCCACCAGGCTCCGAAATGCGGCGGCCGCTGTTTTTGTGACGATACCGGCTGCTGCCCACGGTCGCCGGCGGAGCATCCGCGTCGGTGCGGATTAAACAGGGACGATCTACGTAAACCCGGTTGTTCTGTACCGGCCTGTGCATGCGTATCCCTCCTGATCGGTTCTCAGAGCGTACTATCCACTGTACTCCAGCTGCGACCTCCTATCCGGGCTGCCCATGACGCTTTTAAAGAAACCAAATCGATGTGAAGGGCCGGTCCGGATGTCCCTGCTCGAATAAGCGTTATGGAAAAGATATATATGGAAGAAACAGTATGCACGATGTCGGCAGTGCGATTGAGATGGGTGTTTCCTCAGATGAGGTGGGTGTTTCCTCATATGTGCACCGGGATCCGCTCTCCATACCTCTGATAGCAGAGGATGTCAGATATCGCACTGCGAATAACTTATGGGGGCTATGTACGTGCGCTGGGCTGGATCTGTTGCAGTTAGAATTCCTATCAGTAGGAAAAGGACAATAGTCCAGAAGGCTTTTCCCGTTCTCAATAGACCCTCACGCTTCACGTCTCCCATCAAAGGCAGCCGGCGGAGCCGGGATTGTGCTCCGGGCCCGGCCTGTGCCTGCTTGAACCCCGGGCGGACTTCTGTCTGTGTGGATGGGAACTGTTCAGCAACAGGTGTTACCCCTGCCGACAATCCCGAGAACTCCTCCCAGGAGGTCGATGGAAACTGGAGTCGGCAGGAACACCCTCTGTCCCCTTCGGGTAACGGCGTCGATATCCCGAAAGATGGTCGTTCCTCACCCGCCGCGAGAGTATATCCCGCACCTGCAACGCCAGGAACCCACGCGTTTGCCGTTATCGCTCCTGCTTATAACGAAGCCCTCGTCATCGGCTCCGTCGTCCTCCTGGCGAAGAAGCACGCCGACCGGGTGATCGTCGTCGACGACGGCTCGGCGGACCGAACCGCTGTGATCGCCCGGCTCGCCGGCGCCGACGTCATCGAGATGCCGGAGAACGGCGGCAAGGCGAAGGCCATGATGGCCGGGTTTGCCCGGGCGCGTGAACTCGGCTATGAGGCCGTCGTGATGCTCGACGGCGACGGGCAGCACGACCCCGAAGAGATCCCGATTGTGGCGGCGCCGGTGCTCGCCGGCGAGGCTGATCTTGTCATCGGCTCGCGGTTCCTGGAAACCCGGGCCGAGATCCCGACCTATCGCAGGGCCGGCCAGATGGTGCTCAACGGGTTCACGAACCTCTCGGTGGACGGTAGTTTTGCGACGACCGACTCCCAGTCGGGCTTCCGGGCGCTCTCCTGCCGGGCCCTCGAGAACCTCACCTTCACCTCTGAGGGTTACAACATCGAGTCCGACATGATCGCCCACTTCGCCCCCCTGAATCTCAGGATGACCGAGGTCCCGATCTCCGTCACCTACGATGTCCCCCACAAGCACAAGAAGAACCCGGTCTCGCACGGCTTCGGGGTGCTCGCCCGGATCCTCGGGCTGATTGGCTCCCGGCGGATCCTCCGCGCTCATTCTCGGGCTCCTGCTCGTCGCGATGGAAACGATTCTGGAATCATTCGTACAGATTTTCCTGCAGGAGAGCAGGGGTCGTTGCGGTCGGATTCCCGGCCGGACAGGACTCCGGAAGAGTGGAGCAGGGGAGACCCCGTCGGCCCTGGAGGTCCCGGGAGTGATTGCGATTGTGTTTGGCATCCGGTCGGCGAATATTTGAATCTGCCGGGTACAGGCTCCCAGCGAACCCATTTGCCGTCCTGCACGACCGATTCAGGAGTTGCTGATGACGAAAGAGAGAACCAGGTTGTGCCTATGAAGATTTTGCGCGTCTCCTCAAACCTCTATCCGTCGGTTGTCGGAGGGCTCGGTTTGCATGCCCATGAGATGTCCCGCCTCCAGGCACAGGCGGGACACGATATTACCGTCATTACAGACCAGACTGACTCCGGGCAGCCTGCATTTGAGGAGAAGGATGGATACAGCATCATCCGATCGAATGCATCGCTCAATCTCTTCGGGAACTCAATCTCTTTCTCCCAGTTGTTCTCTCTTTTTAAGCGCTGGGACTCCTATGACATCGTTCACGCCCACTCGCATCTTTTCTTCTCAACGGTCCTCTGCACGGTTGTCCGGAAGTTGCGATCCGCCCCGCTGGTCGTCACGAACCACGGCCTTGTATCACAGACCGCGCCTGGGTGGCTGCAGCGACTCTACCTGCCGACGATCGGGAAGTGGGTCTTTAAAACGGCAGATGCGGTAATCTGCTACACCAGGGCCGAACGGGACCAGGTGATCGACCTCGGCGTTTCTCCCGATAAGATCCACGTCATCCATAACGGCATCGACACCAGTGTCTTTGTCCCTTCGGAGTCCTCGTCCCCAAAAAAACAGATCCTCTGGATCGGACGGTTCACTCCTGGAAAAGGAGTGGAGTATCTCCTGAAAGGGTTTGAGGCCTTCTCCCGGAAGTTCCCCGACTACACCCTCGTGGCGGTCGGCCGGGGGCCGCTCCGGGACGATTTCATCAGGACGATCCGGGAAATGGGTCTCGAAGACAGGGTAATCCTCAGGGATTTCACTCCGAACAAGGAACTCCCCGACCTGTACCAGGATTCATCTCTCTTTGTTCTTCCGAGCCTTGAGGAAGGCGTCCCGAGAACGATCCTGGAGGCGATGGCCTGCGGAAGGCCGGTGGTCTGCACGGCTCTCCCTCAGCTAATCGATATCGTTTCGGGGTGCGGGATGCTCGTCCCCACCGAAGATGCCGGGGCCGTGGCCGACGCCCTCTCAGCACTGGTATCGGAGCCGGCCCTCGCCCGTAACCTCGGGCAGTCGGCGAGGGAAAAGGTCGTCTCGCAGTATTCCTGGGACGACACGGTCGCAAGAACTCTCGACCTCTACGCCTCGCTCCTTCACCCTGCTTCCAGGGATCGCAATACGTCCCGGATCTCGAATGTTGCAGAGAAATCTTCAAAATTAGAGGAATTTGAAAGGATCGACGGATAGGAGATCATCGGCTGGTGGTAAAGACATGAAAATATCGATCGTTGGTTGCGGGTATGTCGGCACGGTTACCGGTGTTTGTTTTGCTGATTTTGGTCATGACATCATCTTTTACGATATCGATGGAAAGAAACTGGATCTCCTCGCCCGGGGGGAGGCGCCGATCTATGAACCCTCTCTCGACGGCCTGATCCGGAAGAACCGGGAGCACCTTGTCACGACTCCGGATCTCACCGCTGCCGTGCGCGATACCGATATCACGTTCGTCTGTGTCGGCACCCCGTCCCGGCAGGACGGGTCCATCGACCTCGCTTACATCCTCTCGGCGGGTGCCACGATCGGAGAGGGCCTGCAAGAGATGCCGGGCTTCCATTCCATCATCGTCAAGAGCACCGTCTTCCCGGGGAGCACCGAGGGACCCGTTCGTTCGGTTATCGAGCAGGAGTCGGGGAAACAGGCGTTCGTCGATTTCGGCCTCGGATCGAATCCGGAGTTCCTCAGGGAGGGAAACGCTGTCCGCGACTTCTGCGAGCCCGATCGTATCGTGCTCGGTACCGGGGATACGAGGACGGCAAGGATGCTCGGGAACCTCTACGCCTCCTTCACCTGCCCGAAGATCGAGACCTCGATCCGGACGGCGGAGATGATCAAATACGCGAGCAACGCTTTCCTTGCCACGAAGATCAGCTTTGCGAACGAGATCGGCAACCTTGCAAAGAAGCTCGGGATCGACTCGGAGGAGGTCTTTGCCGGGGTCGGGCTTGACAGCCGGATCGGTCCGGCCTTCTTCCGGACGGGAATCGGGTTTGGGGGTTCGTGTTTCCCAAAGGACGTCCGGGCCCTGATCGCCGGGGCGGGAGGCCACGGCGAGGATCTCCATGTCCTGCACGCGGCGTTGCGCGTCAACGAGGATCAACCCCTGAGGCTGTTCCGGCTGATACAGGCACGCATCCCTGACCTCAAAGGGCGGCGGATCGGCATCCTCGGTCTTGCCTTCAAGCCCGACACCGACGACGTCAGGGAGAGCCGGGCCATCCCGATCGTCAGGGCGCTGCTCGATGCGGGGGCCGATATCATTGCCTACGACCCTCTTGCCATGGAGAACTTCGCCGCTCTCTTCCCGCAGATCGATTACGCGCCATCGGCCCGGGCCGTCCTCTCGGCCGACGCCGTCCTGATCACGACCGAGTGGGAAGAGTTTGAGCACCTCGACTACAGCGGGGCGACCGTCATCGACGGGCGGAGGATTGCGGCTGCTTCCCGGACCGCGGAAATTTATGAGGGGGTTTGCTGGTGAGGGAGGTCAGGAAGGCCGTCATCCCTGCAGCAGGCCTCGGCACCCGGTTCCTCCCGGCGACGAAGGCGATGCCCAAGGAGATGCTCCCGCTCATCGACCGGCCGGTGATCCAGTACGTGGTGGAAGAGGCGATCGACTCAGGGATTGACGACCTGATCATCATTACCGGGCGGGGGAAGCGGGCGATAGAGGACTACTTCGACGACTCGCCCGAACTCGAGATGCACCTGCGCGATCACGGGAAACACGAGACGCTCAAGACGGTGCGTGACGTCTCTTCCCTCGTCGATATCCACTACATCCGGCAGAAGGAGCCGAGAGGACTTGGCGACGCTATCTTGCGTGCTGAAAAGCACATCGGCGACGAACCGTTTGCGGTCCTTCTCGGAGACGACATCATCAGGAACCATATCCCCTGTACGAAGCAGCTGATCGAGATCTACGGGCAGACCGGGCGTTCCGTCGTTGCGGTCGAGGCGGTGCCCCGCGAGAAGGTCAGCAGTTACGGGATCATCAGGGGCACCCCGGCGAGCCCGTCGCTCTACCGCATCGATGACATCATCGAAAAGCCCCGGATCGAGGATGCACCCTCGAACATCGGTGCCATAGGACGCTATGTCTTCAGTCCCGAGATCTTTGAATGCCTGGGGCGTACGTCCCCGGGCGTCGGAGGCGAGATCCAGCTCACCGACGCGATGCGGATCCTCCTCCAGTCTCAGGAGATCTATGCTCATGCGTTCCAGGGGCATAGATATGATACCGGGGATAAGGCGGGATACATCAAGGTGATCATCGACTTCGCGTTAGAGAACCCTGAGACGTGCGATGAGGTCGCCGAGCATCTTTCGTCTCTTGAGAGGCTCAAGCCGGAAGATCTCCGGGCCGAAAAATCCATATCCCAGGGGACTGTAGAGCCCTTTCAAAAATATTGATCGTAAGGAGAATTTATGACAAAGATTGCCGTGATAGGAGGAGCGGGGTTCATCGGATCCCACATCGCCGAAGAGATCGCAAAAGAGCACGAGGTCGTCATCACCGACAACCTTGACGACTACTACTCGCCGGAGTTGAAACGGCGCAACCTCCAGACCCTCCTTGCAAATCCGAACGTGCGTTTCATCGAAGGCGATATCACCGACCTCGACCTCCTCCGGAGGGTGATAGACCCCGATGTGGAGTTCGTCTTCCATGAGGCAGCCCAGGCCGGCGTCAGGATCTCGGTCGAGGACCCGTTCAAACCGAACAACGTCAACGTGCTCGGGACCTTAAACGTCCTCAAGGCCTCCCTCGATGCCGGCGTGAAGCGGGTGATCAATGCTTCCTCCTCTTCGGTTTACGGGAAGGTGCAGTACCTGCCGTTCGATGAAACGCACCCCACCGTGCCGCTCTCTCCCTACGGAGTCTCGAAGCTCGCCGCCGAGCACTATTGCCGGGTCTTTTACGAGGTCTACGGCCTCCCGACAGTCTCGCTCCGGTATTTCACGGTTTACGGCCCCAGGATGCGCCCTGACCTCGCGATATCCATCTTCACCAAAAAGTTGCTTGCAAACGAGCCGATCACGGTTTTTGGCGACGGCAACCAGACCCGCGACTTCACCTACATCGACGATATCGTCCGGGTGAACCGGAGGCTGCTCGAGACGGACGCCGCCGACGGCCGCGTGATGAATGTCGGCGGCGGCCATCGGATTACGGTGAACGACCTGATCGCCCATCTCAGAGAGATAACCGGGAGTGAGTCTGAGGTGGTGTACTCCAACAGGCAGAAGGGCGATGCGGAGCATACGCTGGCGGACACCTCTCTTGCGAGGAAACTGGTTGGATACAGGCCCGAGGTTCCTATCGGGGAAGGCCTGAGCAGATTTGCCAGGTGGTATATGCAGAATCTTTGAGGAAGCGGTATGCATACGCCCAACACCCTCAGAATGCCCTTTCAACCGGGGAAGTTGCCGATGAAGATACCCCGTGCTTGTGGAGTAAGGCCTGTGCCGCCAGATCATGAGCATTCAGTTACAGGCGAACTGAAATTATTCGACTATAACGTCAGGATGGGGGAATAAAATGAAACTATTAGTCTGCACGACAGAATACTATCCCTACGGTTCCGGAATTGCTAATGTTGCATATAATGTTGTTCGGCAGTTAGAAAAGAAGGGAGTCGAATGCACTGTCTGTTCTCCCACCGGACCGGATATAACCATCGAACCGGTATCAGGATGCGGCAGACTCTCCCTGGTACATTACTGGTATAAAGTATCAAAATATTTCCAGAATCGGCAAGATCAGTATGATATAGCCTGGTTACACTATCCGTTGATGCTAAAATCAAATCCCTTCAAGAGGAGTTATGTAACCATTCATTCGACGGCGCACGGCATAAAATATCCTTTCTATCTAAAGCCATATCAAATCATTTCTGAGGCCCTTGAAAGGTACTGTCTGGATAAATTGGACGAAGATATTCCTTTTTCTTCAGTCAGCGACCAATCAATTTTAGATCTAAGAGCAAGTGGATTTGATAAAAAGAATATCATAAAAATAATCAATGGGGTAGATCCCGGTTTATTTGGTTCTAATTACGAAAAAAATGAAATTCGAGCTAAGTATGGCTTGCCAACAGGATCAACAGTATTTCTCTCTGTGGGGAGATTAACATACCACAAAATGCCGTTCAGGATGATTGATTTATTCAAAAGAATTCAAAACTACAATAATGACGTTCTTCTGGTTGTTGTTGGGGGAGGTAAACTTTTACCGGAATTAGAAGCATACGCAAAAAAGAATGGCGTGCAGGTGAAGTTTTTGGGTTATGTTAAATCCGAAGAATTGCCTGGGATATACAGTTGCGCAGACTTTTTCTTCATGACCAGCAAGTATGAGGGAGGAGAACCCACTCTTACGGTAGCAGAGGCTATGGCGTCAGGTTTGCCGTGTATTGCTTCAAAAATACCAAATTTTAAGTTAGTCGAAGAGAACAATCTGGGACTGCTGTTTCACCCTTCAAACGATGATATCGCTGAGTCCGAAATTCTCAATTACTTGAGTAATTATGACTCGAATTATTCTAAAGAGATCCAGAACTACGCCATAAAAAACTTTGATTGGGAGGTTCTTTCAAACAAATACTTTGAGGAATTTTGTAACGCTATTTCTAACGATCTACAACATGAGAGAAATCCTTCAGTGTCCTCTCAGTATCGATCGTTCAGCGGTTAGTTAAAGCGATAATACATTTGACCCTGCTCATCGGGAGGGATCCACCTATGTATAAAAAAGAGTCGAGAGTGGGATTTTTCCCCCTTCTTCTGCTACTACATCTTGGACGCTCCTACCCCTGCTCGAGAGCCGTTCGATGGCACAGGTGATTGAAGGCCGCCTGCGGTTTCCGGGGGTCATCGCAGGGACGGCTGGCGTGCGGCTTCAGAGTGGAGGTGTTTTCCGTTAATTTCCCAGGAATTTCAGTAAATTCCGGGAAATGCCATGATCTCGAATTTTTATCGCGAGGCTGGTTATTTAGGATGGCCCCGTCAGGTGTCTGAAGATCGTTAGTTATAAACCCGAGCGTGGCGCCACTGACCGGCAGGTAGTTCTATGAACGTCGTTATTCTCGATGCGCATCGTGAGGGGGATGCAAGGATTGAGAGGCATACTAAATATCTTGTGGATCAGGGACTGAATATCTACAGGGTACACTATAACTATAAGAGCGATTCCGCAAAACCGGGAGCATTCTCCCGATACGGGGAGAAGGGGTTTAGAATAAATATATCGATCCTTCAGGGGAAGATCAGGACCCTGTATTTCCTCGGATACTGTTTAAGGCGGAAGATGCTGAAAGACTGCCTTGAAGCATTGGAGGTACTCGGCTTCGATCCCGCGCAGCCGTCTGTTATCCATGTTCATGACCCCCAGTTGTTGCCGCTGGCCGGAATGCTGGTTAAAGGCGGCCTGCAGAACTCCAGGGTCGTCTATGACAGGCATGAGGTTTACGAGGTATGGAAACAGTACCTGGGTATTTCTACGCCGGCTTTCTACGAGGGCCTCGGTAAGAACGTTATCTCCGGGGCAGTTGCCGTCTCCGAACACCATATCGATACGGTCCAGAGGTTGTTCCCGGCATCATGCGTTGTGGCGGTTCCGAATTATCCGTTGCCTGAGGATTATGACGATGAGGTGATAAACAGAAAGATTGACCCCGCAAATTCGGAGGCGCCCATAAATGCCGTATATGTAGGAAGCCTCAATAACATGGCCGATAGAGATGTTTCCCTCCTTCTTAACATTGCAGATGCAGCCATTCGGTCGTATGATAACGTGACCTTCTTCGTCGGTGGAACCTCCCTGGATGAAGACTCGAAGGCGAAGATCGACGCTCTCGCCGGAAAGCATGACGGCAGGTTCCGGTTTTTCGGGCGTGTTCCCCGGGAGGAGACCGTCGAACTTACCGAGAAGGCTCACATCGGCTTCCTTCTCATACGACCGGACGTGAGGTACTGGGTAAGAACCTCCCCCAACAAGATCTATGAATACCTGATATGCGGCACCGTCCCCATCGTCAGGGCCGATGTCGACCATGCCGATCTCCTTAGATCGTGTTCGCTGATATTCGATCGTTCCGACGACGATGAGGCTATCGTGAGCGCTGTCCTGGACCTGCTCGGCGATCCCGGGAGACTCAGGAAGCTCATGACGGCCGCCAGGGAGTTAGGCGTCACATTCACCTGGGAGTCCGTAGCATGCCGATATATCGGACTCTATAAGACGTTGCTGCAATCCGGGGCAGCCCCCGACCAATCCGCCCGGGGAATTCCCCTCGACATGTACGGGTGCGAGACTTAATGGGCGCGGCATCCGGGCGCCGGGTGCTTTTTGCCCGATTCGAGTGATCTATCCGGTTCTCCTGACGCGAGTCCGGAATTTGAGGAGATTATGACAGCCGGAGCCGTCGCATCGGCCGCAGCGTTCTGATCCCCGCTCAAAAATTCGTGCAGCGGCCTGCTCCCCGCAGGGGTACCCGCGGTCAGGCTCCCCGGTTCGTGAGGAGCATCTCCCTTATCTTATAGGATACCAGCATCGGTTTTGAGAGCAGGACAAGGTTTGAATGGATCGGCAGATGCTCGGCCCCGAACTTCGCCTTGTACCGGAACCGGGGGTTGCCCGGTTCCAGTTTCTGCCGCCCGGAAGATAACTTTTCATACCCGTTCTTCCACGCCCAGTTAATGCTCTCCCACATGATGTGGTAGGAGGGGGTATACCGGTTCGGAAGGTCCCGGTTGATGGCCAGGTAATTGCCATAGTATATCTTCCTGGCCGGGTCCAGGAGTGCCAGGGATCCGCCGGCAAAGAGATCGTTCCGGGTTAAGGCCGTAACCCTTATTTCGTCCGGGAACTGCTCCAGGAGCTTCTCAAAGAAGGCAAGAGGCAGGATCTTGCCGTTGATATGCGTCATGTTCCCGGAATAGTACCGGTAAAAGTCATCGAGTTCGTCCGGATGGTTTATCTCCGAGACCTCGAATCCGTCGTTCTCAAATGTGCGGAGGGCCTGTTTCGTACGCTTCGAGAGCCCGGCCCATATGGCATCGGGGGGGCTGGATCTCAGGTCCGTCATCATATGGCCTGTATCCTCGCCGGAGACATGGGTGAACCTGATCCCGTCCAGCAGAGCGGGGTTGCACGTATTGAAGTGCAGGAACGAGTACTTCTTCGCAAAGAGCGACAGGATCTCATTGAAATGGTCGGCATTGAACGTATCGTCCAGCACAATTCCGTTCATCTCGGAGTGGGGGATACTGACCAGCCCCAGGAAATTCAGCGCCGACCGTTCGGCCCAGGGACTTATTCCGACGACTTCCTGTTCGTTGAGGATGAGATAATATCGCAAATTCGAATGAAAAATGTCCTCGAGAACCTGTTTCCACCTTAAACTGTGAAATGGTGTTCCTCCTCCTGATTGGTTGTTAAATTCCTCCCATTGGTCTGCAGTGTCCTCGGATAACAACTCAATCGAATATGCCATATGGGGATACCTACCCGGGCAGCGGTATTAATACTTCGTATCATCGGGCGACGGATATGGCATACCGGGCGAATACCCGGAAGCATGCAGGAGGAAGGCCCTGATAACGGGCGTTGATCCCGGCACAGAGAGATCGGGCCTGCATCATCGCGGCCGGAAGAGCATCGGGATGGGCCTTACGGGATGATAGAAAACGTTAATGCCGGTGTCGCTTAAGGTGCCCTTCATGACGTATTCCATCGAACTGCTATCACAGAGCAATGCTCACCGGTGGGAAGAATTTAATTGCCGGTGCAGGGAAGGGACGCCGTTTCACAGCATACGTTGGAAGAACATACTCGAAGATGTGCTGAAATTGCGATTACGCTACTATCTTATCCTGGATGGCGGGAAGGTCGTCGGCATATGCCCCTTTGTCAAACGGTCGATGAAACTCTTTCGAGGCTTAAGCAGTATACCCCGATCCGAGTACAGCAACATCCTGCTGGACGATACGTTCAATGCCGATCATATCAGCGAAATTCTGTCCCTCTTCGCGAATAAATATTCGTTTTTGTCCTTTAATACGTACGATTCGGCCTTACCTGACAGGATCGGGTACGTTAATGTCCCGAACGAGGATGGATGCAATATACTACTGGACCTGGATCAGACTCCGCCCGAGACGATATGGGAGGAGATCCTCTCGAAGGACGAGCGATACAAAGTCAGTAGATTTGAAAAAGGAGGCTTTACGGTCCAGGAGGTAGGAAAAGGGCAGGACATGGAAAAATTTTATCAGTATTACAGGGAAAACCTGAGCCACATAAAAGGGTATATCCTGCCGTTTACCTTCTTCGAGAGGCTTCTGGACTCATTTTCTCCGGACGAAGTGAGGGTTGCAATCGTGACGAACAATGGCGTATTCGCCGGCGGAAACCTGACGTTGCTGGACCCTGCCCGAAAAACCGCTTACTTCCAGTACCTTGCACTCAACCGGGACCTCCCGAACAAGTACTCTCCCAGTTACTACCTTTCGTGGGAGGGGATCAACTGGGCGTGGGAGAACGGCTATGAGAAGATATCGTTCGGACGGGAGAAGCTGGATAATCCTCGTGTCCGAAGCAAAGCAAAGTTCGGGGCCGAACCCGTGCCAATCCATTCGAGGGTAGTCCTGCTTTCGAAGACGGCTTCCCTGCTCTACCAGTTGAGACAGACCGTTTCAGGAAGCCGGGAGGCTGGTGCCCCCTCAACGGGCCGGGTGTCCTGAATGGCGCGAACCGAGGTAAGGGCGCTGGAGTCCGGCGAACTGACGGCTTGGGACGAATTGGTCGCCGGCTCTCCTCAGGGGACGGTCTTCCACACGAGCGACTGGTTGCAGAAGACTGCTTCATCCCTGGACCGGACACTGGTGATACTTGGGTGCTACGAGGATGAGACATTGATCGGGGGTTGCCCCCTTCTCCTGTCGAATCCGTACGGATTGCTCAGAATCGCCTCTTCCGCGGCGCTGCTGGCCCCATACGGGGGGATAGTGACAGCCGGCATAGAAAGCACCAAACGGAGAGAGAAGGAGTTGCATGCCGAAAAGGTCATCGCATCCATCCGCGATCACATTGTCCGGAAAAGATTCGACCACGTGGACCTGGTGAATTCCCCGGGACTGGGGGATATTCGAGGATTCACCAGGAACGGGTGGGGTGCCAGGGTATACTACACGTATATGCTTCCGATCGACGGGGACGTGTTCGAACACATTTCCAAAAATGCACGGCGAAGTATTCGTAAAGCCGAGAAACTGGGTATTACCGCGACAGAGCATTTCGACCCCGAGACATACTGGGAACTCACGAAAAACACCTTTGCAAAGCAGAATTCGCAACCGCCGTTCTCCAAGAAACACCTCGTGAACATGCTGGATACGATCCGGAAGAAGAACCTGGGCGAGATGTGGGTCGCGAGGACTCCTTCGGGAGAGGTCGCTGCGGCTGAAGTCATCATCTGCGACCGGAAGACTGCTCATCGCTGGTCTGCTGCCTCCTCGGAAGAGCACCTGAACACAGGGGCGGCCTCGCTTCTTCTCGGCGAGGTTATCACTCACTTCGCGGATCGGAATTGTTCATCAGTCAATTTGATGGGAGGAAACATGGCCCGCCTGAGTGCATTTGTCTCCACTTTCAACCCGGACCTTGTTCCTTACTACGGCGTTGAACTGTCCGGGCCCAGGTACAACATCATAAACGGACTCAACAATCGCGTGAAGGGCGTGGCCTCCCGCCTCACCTCAAGAGCCGGCACAGGATCCCCGCAACGGAGGTGACCGGGTTTTACCGCGGCGCTTCGTTGCTGGGCTGCATGGGCCGCATCCGTTCGAAGGACAGACCAGAGGTAGTGGAAAGTATTATCAGTGTTGTTCGGCAAGGTGCCCCTCATGGCTTATTCCATTGAGCTGTTGTCCGAAGGGAGCATACACCAATGGGAAGAGTTTAACGATCGATCCCGGGAGGGCACACCGTTTCACAGCATACGCTGGAAGCACATCCTCGAGGATGTGCTGAAACTGCGATTACGCTACTATCTTATCCTGGATGGCGGGAAGGTCGTTGGCATATGCCCGTTCATTGAACAGTCGGTAGGCTTTTTCCGGGGCCTGAACAGCCTGCCTCACTCCGAATTCAACAACATGATCCTGGATGATTCGTTTGATGCCGGCCGCCTTGATGAGATTCTGTCGCTCTTCGCAGAAGATTACTCGTTCCTGCACTTCAACGTCTACCATCCGGACATTATAGCGGCAATAAACCGCGACAATTTCATTGTTGAGCATACGGGCAATATGATGCTGGACCTGAAACAGAAACCTCCGGAGGCCATATGGAGCACATTTTCGAGGAACATGCGGTACAACATCCAGATATTCGAAAAGAGAGGTTTTACGATTCAGGAGGTGCACGAACCATCGGAAATCAAAAGATTCTATCATTACTATGTAGAAAACTTAACACACATCAACGGGGATATCCTGCCGTTCTCCTTCTTTGAGAGACTTATGGAACGTTTCCCGGACGAAGTGAGGATCGCGACCCTGACGAACGGCGACGTATTTGCAGGCGGATGGCTGACACTGGCATCCCCGGATCGAACAACCGCCTATTACCAGTACCTGGCCCTGAACCGGGACCTTCCGAACAGGTATACCCCCACGTATCCTATTTACTGGGACCTGGTCAACTGGGCGTGGGATAACGGCTATGAAAAACTCTCCTTCGGGCGGCAGAAACTGGAACCGGGAAACCCCCGCCTGCAGGGCAAGGCAAAATTCGGGGCCGAGCACGTACCGATTCATGCAAGATTGGTCCCGCTATCGAGGACAGTATCTCTTGCTTACCAGTTGAAACGAAAACTCTCCGGGCTTCAACCTGCTGATGCCCCCACTGCAGGGTAGGTTGACCGGCACAGAGCAGTTGCCGACCGCCGTTTTATCGCCCTTCCTGGCAGTCGGACTGCCTGGTTTGACGGAGATCGCACCGGTGCGGGGCATGCCTGCAGGGCCGTTGTGAGAGGGCGGATTTTTTGCTTGAGGGTTCTACGCGGGCTCCTCATTTTTACGAGTTCTCTCTGGAATTCGGATAAACCTTGATTTTGCAGAAGAAGTAAATCCCCCCGTGTTCCCGGCGTAATGTTAATATACTCTCAAGGATTTGACGATGACAGGTTTCTTCTCACCGCAAGCACACACCGACAAATCACCTGGAGCATATACATGGAACAAGGAAGTCCCGTCCTGATGAAGGCGCTGCTCGCGGCCATCTTCGTCCTTATCGCCCTCATGGCACTGATTGCCTTCTATCCCGGCTTTCAGCAGTTGCCGTTAACGGACAAGGAGGTTACGATATCCGGCACCCTTGTCTCCGAGGACCGGGACCCCGGCACGATATACATCCTCGCGCTCTACCCGGTCGTTCTTCAGAAGATACGCGAGGTGGAAACGGAGGTGCAGCCATACGCATCGCGGCACGTTGTCGCGTATACAACCATCAGCGCCCCGGGCTCCTATAGCATCAGGGTTCCCAAACCCGGCGAATACTTCCTCTATGCCTGGAAAGATACGAACGGTGACGGGGGAATCGATCATGAAGATTACCTGGAACCCGCCGGCTGGTACCGGACCGACGATTACCTGCTGCCGACGAGCGTTGACGTGACCGACGGCAACGACGTTTCCGGGATTGACCTGACACTGCTCGCCCCGACTCCTTACCCGGATGAGGAGTTGAGTGTCAGCCGGGGGAGCGGCGGGGGAACCCTGAAGACGATAAAAGGGTATCCGGTCCTGCAACTCCGGGGGACCGACGAAGAGCGGGCGTATGCCCAGGGATATCTTGTCGGTCCGCAGATCAGGGACTGGGTCGAGTATGTCCTGATCGAGTACTATGCCCGATCTCCGTCGCTCTATGAAAACGACCTCCTTCCCTTCATCCGGGACAACTTCTCAGCAAACGATCCCTATATTCCCGTTGCCGATGCGATGATCCAGGGCATGCGGGACTCCGAAACCAGCATGCGCATCGACGTCCTCAAGCGGGATATCACGCGCGACGATATTCTGGCGATAAATGCTCTTTACTGTATGGTACATCTGAGAGATGCCATACTGAACGAGGAGAAGGGGGAACCGGGCAGCCCGATGTGTTCAAACGCAGTCGTCTGGGGCAACCTGACCCGGAACGACGAACTTTCCGGTGGGTTGATCCACGGCAAGAACATGGACGGAGAGAACGACCTGCGGAAGGTCACGGTGAACACCCTCCTCATCGTCGCAACCGAACCCGAAGAGGGAAGCGGCAAGATGCGGGTCGTGGGTATCGACTGGCCCGGCTTCTACGGGACATACAACGCCATGAACGAGGAAGGCCTGATCCTGGTCACGCATTCCGTCGGATACGGCCCGAACTTCAGTGCAACGGACCTGCTAGAATACTCCACGCTCTATATGGAAACCCTGCAGCACTGCCGGACCATCCCCGAGGCGGAAGCCTACTGGATGTCGCGGGACATGACCCGGACGGGAGGCTGGAATACCGCAGTCTCGGTGCCGTACAAAACGGATCCCAACGAGACCCCGTCGGTGACGTTCGAGTCCGACTCCTATGGCATGGCGGTACGGAGACCCGGCGACGTTCCGCCGACCGGCATCCCCGCAATCCTGACGACCAACAGCTTCTATACCTATAACGCCAGACCGGACGCAGAAGCAACAGCCGACGGAGGGCCGGGATCTATTCTGCCGACCCATTACCGGTACATAGCAATGAACGATACCCTGAACCGGTTCATAAACGAAGGCCGCAGCATCGGCACGCCCGAGATGATAGAGATCCTGCGAGCGGCATCGAACTCCACCAGTTACAGCGGTGCCACCGAGTACAGCTATATCGGGTACCCCGACACCATGTCCTTTGCCGTTGCACGGGAGGATCTGGAACGGAAGATTCTTGATGCGTCGTACGCGGAGTACACGGCATTCTCCTTTGAGGAGGTCTTCCAGTGACAACCATCTCAGGGACAGACGTGTCCGAAAGCAATCGCCGGAGGCCGAACAGGAGCCATGATATGTTAGCGGAACATCAATTGAATGCTGCACTGACCGGAAAGTTATATTCGCCGACTCAGGGTTACAGGGGAGAGGCATCCCCGAGCATGATGGATCTGCTCCGGCAGGATGGGGAGATATGGGACCTGTTCACCAGACAGGAGGAGTACGGGAGCTGCGATCAGGACCGGCACGATCGGTTTCCATACTATCGGAGCCGCCACCGGGACATATGCGTGCCCCGGGCATCGCAGGTGCTGGTGGAGAACGGCTTTCATTGCGAATACCCGGAATCGCAGCCGTTTGCAATCTGTCTTACGCACGACATCGACACTGTGTACCGGCCTCTCCGTTCCAAAGGTTATGAGATCGCAAAAGCGCTGAAAGACGGGAATTTTAAGCGTGCCGGCAACACCGCTCTGCAAATGCGCTCGAAGAAACTCCCCGCGTGGAACTTCAAAGAGATCGCCGACCTCGAGGAGTCCCACGGCGCATGCTCCAGCTTCTACTTCCTTGCCCCGGAGAAGGGGGCACGGGAGTACGCATACGCGCTTGAGGATGTTGAAGGGGAGATGTGCACGCTCCTTGATGGGGGGTGGGAGATCGGCCTGCACGGAGGTTGCGAGGCCTACCTGAACCCGGAGAGGCTGCAGGCGGAGAAACGGCGCCTGGAGAAGATCCTTAACCGGCAGATAGCCGGGTGCAGAAACCATTTTCTCAAGTTCCGGGTGCCGGAGACCTGGGAACTGCTGGAGGATGCAGGGTTCCTGTATGACACCACCCTGGGGTATTCGGACTGTGTCGGGTTTCGGAACGGCATGTGCCACCCTTTTTTGCCTTTCAACCTGAATACCGGCCGGGAGATGGATATCATGGAGATCCCGCTCACGATCATGGACCGGACATTGCTCCATTACATGTCGTTGAACCCGGAGCAGGCCTGGGCCCAGATAGAACGCCTCCTCGCCACTGTCGAGCGGCTTCACGGCGTGATCACCGTACTCTGGCATAACGAATTCATGCTCGGCACGACGCTCCGGTTCTACCGGAAGATCCTGAAGTATGGGCACGATAAGGGCGCCTGGATGACGAGCGGTGAGGAGATCGCGAAGTGGTGGAAGAAAGAGGGGTTGCGGGCTCCTCCGACTGAGTGAGACAGCCGGCCCGTACGGCCGCCGGTCAGACTGGCCCACATGGGGAATCCCCCGGATTCACCTGCCTTTTCATGCCCGATCCTTCGAACGGCTTCCGTACAACCCCTGCCGACCCCGTCATCGGAACAACCCCAGCCGCTCCATCCACTCAACGTGTCCCGGGGGGACGGAACCCCGGATCATCCTCAGGACCTCCTTGCGGATCAGGGCATCCGTGAAGAAGATCAGGAGGTAGTAGGCCGCCGCGGTCACTCCCGCGACCCCGAGCAGGAGCAGGAACGGGACCCCCGCAAACTTCGCAATTATGAGGGGGAGGGATACACCGATGCTGAGCAGCAGGTGCCGGGCCAGGCTGAGGACGCTGTCCCGGTACCCGGCCTCAGACTCCCGTATGAGGTAGGCGCTCTTCGCCCCCCAGATGAAAACGCCGCCGATGGAAAAGAGCGTGAGCGCTATAATGGGATCGCCGAAGGTGCCGCCGATGTAGAAGAGGAGCGTCAATGCGCACAGGGTCAGGATCTCGAAGAAGAAAAAAGCCCTCTGCTTGTCGAGAACGCCGAAGAGGGATGTAATGGGTGAGATGATGAATACGGCGAAGATCCATGGAGCGATAATCATCGCATAGGTGCCTGCTGTGAGCCAGTTTGCACCGAAGACGAAGGTGAAGAGGTCCTGGGCGAGGATCACAAAGACAACGAAAGGGAAAATGCCGATGGAGATCAGCCTCGTGTGGACCTCACGGACCACGTTCTTTACGTCCCCGGTCTGGATTCTTTCCTCGCTCGCTTTCTGGAAGAACACCTGTGTGATCGATTTCCCTACCATCGCCATGGGCAACTTTACTGCCATTATGGCAAGGGCATAGTATCCGACAACAGTCGGGTTGAAGAAGTAGGCAAGCATGAAGGCCGGCAGTTCCCAGGATGCGCTGTTGGCAAGGCTGCCGAGAGACGCATAAAGTGAGAAATGCTTATATCGAGCGGCAAGAGCCATCATTCGCTCTCCTGTAACGGTCTTTAAGAGGGCAGTGTCCTCTTTCAATCCCCGGAGCAGGGAGAGAGTGGCAAGACCCGTCCCTATCACCGAACCGAGTATAAGGCCGAGCGGGGAGGCATGGGCCAGGCCGCCTCCGATCTGGATCACCCGCGTTGAGACCGTGTTCGTTACGATGCCCCTGGCGATGACGCCGTACCTCACCTTCCGGGAGAGCCATTCATTCAGGACCACGATGAGGCTGCTGAAGATGATATAGAGCGGCAGCCATACAAAGTAGTCGGCGATCAGCGGCGTATTGAAGACGCTTCCGAACCAGTCTGCAAACCCGACGAAGACGACGCCCACCCCGGTAGAGATACCCAGCAGACAGACGACACACACCCCAAGGATGTTCACGGAATCTTCGTCTCGCTCCGTCACCATGATCGCGAAGTGATAGGAGAGGTTGGAGACGACCAGTATCACCGCACCTATGGAGAGGAAGAGCTGGTTGACCCCGAAGAATTCCGGTGGATAGAGGCGCGTAACCACGGGAATGAGGATTATGGCAACGATCTGGGCAATCACGGTGCCCGACGCCATCTTAAGGAGATTGCTGATGAAGCTCGGCATGAAGCGATCTCATGCTTTAGACCCGAGATCAGTGATATATGTTTTGCCCGGACGGCTGAAAAGTCGATAAAAGGCATTGCTGAAGGTGTGCTCTATCGATCCGGCCTGCTCAAACACCTGGCCGATCGCAAGACCGGTCCGGCATGAGCCGATGAGCGGCCTGCCCCCCACCTTCCGGCTCCGCGGGATATCCCGTCGGGGAAGGATCCTCGCATCAGGGACCGGGGAAGTTTCGGTTCGTCACGAGTGGGTATGCCGTTTTCGATTTCATGGGGTGACAGGTATGCACGGAGGCTAGCCCCTCTCATCCGCAGGGCCTCTCACAGGAGTGTCCGGCAGGAGCGCCCGGAGAACGGGGCCTGGGTGCCGACGGGAGGGTTTTGCACGGCATTGCGTGCATGGATATGAAACGGGTGCAAAGCGGCTTATGAGTGCCTGCTATCCTTCGCCGAATTCCTGGAGGAGAAGGCGAAAGGCACCATTGGAGTGAAAGGAAGAAGCAGTGCAGCGGAGATCGGAGATATACATCGGGCAACTCCCTAATCCGTCGCCACTCCTTCGATAGATTCGGATCTCCGCAGGTATTATATGCATGGACTCATGATCGGTTACAACGATGCGGAAGAGAAACGTTGCATCGATCACCCTGGCGGCCTGGATGCTTGCCGTGAGCGGTCTTATGAGTATGCTCCACATTCCGGACCTGAAAATGTTTATGGCCACCATACTCGTGGGATTCTTCATCATAGTCTACATCTTCCACCCGGTGTTTTCAAAACCGGGGTATATCCGCAACATACACCGTATGGCAGCAGTCTGCACGGTGCTCTTCGGTCTGGTCATCGTCCTGAGAATACTGGAACTGGTCAGCGGGTGAGGAGTCCCCTGCATCACATAAGTTCTGTTTGAGTGATTGACATGGAGACAGACGAACGTGAACGCTACAGAATCGGCGCATCCCTTCTCATAGGTTTTGCAGTCCTGCTCCTCATTGCAGCCCTGGCGACAGATCAGTGGAGATACATGCAGACCCCCCTCTTCATGCTGAGTACGACCTGCTTCATCGGGGGAGTGTTTCTCTTCGCGTTCGGCGGGGGCGAGTCGGTCGACGCAAGGTTGGCCAGCCGGCTCTCCCTGCAGGGCATCCCTGCTCTCGGCCGGATCATCCGGAACCTGGGTGGCTACGGGACTGCAATCTTCCTTCCGCCGGATAGCCCGGACGGGAGGGTTATGCAGTTCATTCCTACCCAGCCCGCCTGCAGGCCCCTTTTCGGAGACGGAGGTGGGTTTGCTTATCACGACGGGAGCACCGGGACTATAGCCCATCCCCTGGCGGGTCCCGTTCTCGAGGATCTGAAACGCGACAACGAACTCGTCCTGCCTTCTGAGTACGGCCTGCTGATGGGGGCTATCCGTGAGGTGTGCGAGGACCTCCTTTCCGTCGCGGACCGGGTGGATATAAGAAGGGTGGACGACACGGTGATCTTTCACCTGCACAACTACCTGTTCTTCTCGGGCTGTGCTGCACTTCGAAAGGAGTCTCCGGAGGTCTGCATACTCTGCCCCTGCTCGATCTGCAGCCTGATCGCGTGCATGATCGCAGAGGGTCTTAAGTGCGAGGTTAGCCTGAACTGCGTCACCCTGGATGACTCCGGCCGCTCGCCCGGTATGGAAATCCGCTATACCCTTAAGATGGGCACAGATGAACCGCAATCCTGAAGGGGGCCGCACCGTTAATTCCCGGGCCCGTTATGGCAGGACGGTTCGATCCGTCCTCTCCTGGCATCAGTGCAGAAAATGGTAGACTTCGACGGCGGCGTTTGAGTAA
The DNA here is from genome assembly GCF_023702065.1 of Methanoculleus oceani. Taxonomy (NCBI): domain Archaea; kingdom Methanobacteriati; phylum Methanobacteriota; class Methanomicrobia; order Methanomicrobiales; family Methanomicrobiaceae; genus Methanoculleus; species Methanoculleus oceani. The sequence continues at coordinate 988,193 of NZ_QFDM01000001.1, forward strand.
ACCTTATCCTCCGTAGACAATCTGCCTGTCATGTTCAGGACATTCTCTTCCGTGGGCCGGTAGGGCTTAAGGCTTTTGTCCGGATCAATCTCCGCTTCATCCAGTAGCTCATCCGGCCCGAGGAGGAGCCCTCCATGCATGAACTGGTGATTCAGGAGAACGATATAGCCCGTCTTCTCCGAGATCCTCAGATCTTCCGGCATCATGCGAGCGGAATAGTAAGGCAGGTTCAGACTTTCAGATTCGTTGATCTTCTTTCTCCCGAAGAATCGCAACGTATAGTAGTCCGAGTACAGAGGGGATCCGCTGGGCACCGTCGTTAACACGCGATCGAACCCGGCTACCTCGTCCTGGTCGAAAGAGTACCGTTTGTAGCTTGGCTCATCCCTGACGAGCCCGAGAGAACCGATGCCGTACAGGAGGATCAGGGCAATGAGTACTACCCCGATCCACCTTGATGACTGCCTCACGGCGGACAGGTACCGGGTGAGAAGGTATATCCCGACACCCATAACGACGGCAAGAATCGGCAGAAACAGAATTGCGAACCGATCGATTCGGAGGATTGCCGCGAACTGGAAGATCACGGTAAGGATATTCGGAACGTTCAGGAGAACTGCTAACAGTCCTAAAAGGCCAAATACAGCCGAATATTTCGGCTGCTGCTTCCATATAAGATAAATCGCCCCGATCAATGCGAAGAACACGACGAACAGGCCGTCAATCTGGCTAACCAGGAAATTCCAGCCGTTGTACACCACGTCGGTGAAAACAACCTCCTGGTATAGCGATAACTCGGTACGCGGGAGCAGTTCCCTCACGAAGGAGTAGGCTACGAAAGTCCAGTAACAGGCAAACAGGGATATGGGGACCATCAGGAAGACCGGATCCACGTGCTTCCTTTCCTGGATGGCCCATCCGAGGACGAAGAGGAGCCCGATCAGGATGATGATCATGGGCATGGAGATCTGGTGCGTCAACAGAATGAAGACGGCCATGATCACGGCGGGGATCTTTCTGGCGGCGGGCCTGACGATGGCATGCTCCGCGTCGGCCTTCGGGCCTGTCATGGTGTAGAGCAGGTACAGGAGGATGAGAAACCCGACATATGCCATGATCCTCGTCACCATGTACGTCCCGTAGAATATGACGTCGGCGTTCATTGCGTACGCAAGAACCGCCAGAAGGGCGATCTGTTCGTTACGGAATATGCTGTTGACCAGATAGTACAGGAACAGCACCGTTGAAGCGAAGATCAGGCCCGTGGTGACAAAGAGGGCTGTCTGGATATCCATGCCCAGCATCTGCGAAGATTGAGCCACAAATATGTGGTATAGGGGGAAGTAGGTGTATGTTCCGACATCGGGCGGGATGACGTGCCCTGACAGATACGTGACCGTGGCCATGTAACTGTGCGACAGGATATCCGTTGTCCCGAAGTACAGAGCCGGCCGCAGGGTGTAGCTGTAGATCGTGATTGCGAGCGTGAGCATGGTCTCAAGGAGCACCGTCACCGGGCGTAGCCGCCAGGACAGTATCTGGACGAAGATTGTCGTGTACAGGATGAGTGCCGGAAACAGGCCCAGTTCGAAATCGATGTCCGTTACGAGCAGGACCAGGACGGCAAGCGTGGAGTACAGCAGGAAGAATACCGGAGACAAGAGAAGGCTATACCGAAATACCGCCGCTTTCTCTGACAGGTCGGGATCCCTTTTCTTTATGAGAATGAATACGGCACACGCGATGATCGCAGGAACCGCTATGATTGAACCGTTGACCAGATAGCTCATTCTGTCGATATAGACACAGAAGATGCAGCCGACGATGTAGAAAGAGAGCGTCAGGTACGGGAGGATGTTGGCCAGCCTCTCAAGCGATCGGATCTTCATTTTCAGACCGAACCGCACTTCAACGCTCAAACCTAATAAAGTTAAGTTTGCGAACCGTCGGCGCCCCGGCGAAAGGGTGCTCCAGAATATTCTGCGTGCGGTCTGAGTAAGTTCTGTATTGGCGGAAGGGGAGCAGCGGGTTATGCTGTCTCGCACACAGGGCCTGCCCCGTCCGGTGGCGCCTTTTCCTCTATACGTGGCGTATCGGTCCCTCTTCGTGGAAATTCCGTTCGGGCCCGATCAGGTTGTCGGTCATGGTGATCCCACTTCTGCCGTCCGTCTGCCAGACTGGTGCCTGCTGGGTGTAGTAGAACCAGTTGTGGTCGATGTACGCCCCGTCCCGGGGGACCCCGCGGATGGCTACCGGGTACGCACCCGTGGGCTGGGTGGCCTGGAATGTGTTGTGGTGGATCAGGATCGTGTCGCCTGCAATCGTGCCGGAGCCGTTCGGGTCGGGCTTGCCGTGCATGTCGAAGGCGTGCGGGGACGTTGCGATGGCGTGCGGGCCGCAGATGTTGTACCTTGCCTCATAGCCATCCCCGGCGACCCCGGTCCCGGCGATCGCGTGCCGGCAGTAGTCGAAGTAGTTCGCCTCGACCAGAGCTACGCCGCCGGCGGAGACCACGATACCGTATCCGAGACCGTCCATCTGGCAGTGGTGGATATAGTTGTGGTGAATGTAGCCGCCGGCCTTCATGTCGGAGCCTCCGGTGCCGACCATGGTGATCGCAGCGCCGTTCCAGCCCCAGATCTCGCAGTTGTCCACCTCAAAGTTCCGGTGGGTGCAGTAGATTCCGATCTTCTTTTCATCGATCCAGTCGGTGTCCTTGTCCGGTCCCTCGATACGGAGGCCGGTGATCCTCACGTTCTCCCCCCCGACGATGAGTCCGGCCGGGTAGTTGGAGTCTGTCGATGCCAGGGAGATCCTTCCGCCCGGGGAGACCGGGAGTTCGCCCATGCCGGGGCCATCAGGAGCCGAGATATACGCTCCTCCCAACGCAACGGAGTCTGCGATTGCCTCCATCGGAGATGAGATCGTACCGGATTCAGCTTCTATCCAGGTGTGTCTCTCTCCGCTCTGCTCTTCCATGGCAGCATCCGGAAGATAATCCGTGTCGTCTGTGATGAGGATCCCGTCGAGTTTCGAGTTCTTCTCCCGCCAATGGATGGTCAGGGTGTGCTGACCGCTGGAGAGGCGGTGGACCCCTTCCCTGTTCCAGCGCCAATCAGAACCGGCTTCAAGGTCCCACCGCCGGGTTCCTTCTCCATCTACCGAGATCCAGAAAGAATCGCTCTCCTCATGGGATGCGGACGCAAGGCCCCAGACAACATAATCTCCGGCCTCCTCAACCTCGAACGAGTATATCGCCGATCCGATTGTATTCCTCTCCCCCCTGTTGCCGGCAAGGGTCACTCCTTCCGGTACGGTCACTCCTCCCGAAATATCCGTGAGGTCGATCCGGGCCATCTCATCGACGTAGATTACATCTCCGCTTTCCGCGCTCGAAAGGGCGGCAAGCAACTCGTCGGTGGTTGTAACGACATAGTCCACTCTCGAGTCCGTCGAAGTGAATATCTCGTCGTAGCCCTCCCCTCCGCTGATGGGGTTGCCGGTGGGATTCGATTCCGCACCGAACGTCTCCTCCTGATCGGGGGATGCCGGATCCGGAGAGCCTGCGAAGAAGGGGGGCAGGAAAAATTCCAAAATACTCGTGTTGTTTTGCCCCAGGGATAGCAGCGTCTCGCGTATCGTCCTGTAAATATCGATGGCCGACGGCATCGCACGAAGATCTCCATCTTCGGCGCTCGCAGTCCAGATCCCGCCACCGAGGAGTTGAACTCCGTGGATATGTGGAATTCGGGAACCGCCTTCGCTGCTTTGATCGCTACAGATCGGGGAACTACCGGAATCGGCAGGGTTCCGCGATGGATCCGCCAGCTCAGGCTCGTCCCAGCCTCTGTTCTCGACCCGGGAGGGAAGATTGGTGCCGGTAGTTATCGAGATGACCAGTGCTGCACACAGCAGGATCTGGACAACAGGAACGAAATCGCCGGATCTCACTTGTTGTGTTTGATTCCGTTGGTCCGCAATAAACCTTTTTACCGGCAGCACACTTTCGGGCCGTAATAAAACCCGGTACGCCAGGGACGCTCATTGGACCCGGGGTGCCGCGTTTCAGCACGATTTCCGGCTCGGCCCACGTCTCCGTGCAAAAAAAGTGTTCTGTCGAATCGGGCCTAAGTGCGATTAAATAGATGAAGCACCCATCCAAAAAAGGTGGTTGTGGGGTTGCTCTTGACCTTCCTTACCAGTTCAGACGTACTTGATCGGACCCGACTTTGAGAGAGTTCCGGAAGCCCCGATCAGGTTGTCGGTCATGGTGATCCCACTTCTGCCGTCCGTCTGCCAGACAGGTGCCTGCTGGGTGTAGTAGAACCAGTTGTGGTCGATGTATGCCCCGACGCGGGGAACGCCCCGGATAGCAATCGGGTACGCACCCGAGGGGCTCGTGGCCAGGAACGTGTTGTGGTGGATCCTGACCTCGTCACCTGCAATCGTGGTTGAGCCGGACGCCTTGCCGTGCATATCGAAGGGATGCGGAGACGTTGCGAGGGCGTGCGGGCCGCAGATGTTGTACCTTGCCTCATAGCCATCCCCGGCAACCCCGTCTCCGGCGATCGAGTGCCGGTTGTAGTCGAAGTAGTTCGCTTCGATCAGGGCGACACCTCCGGCGGTTACCACGATACCGTATCCATAACCGTCCATCTGGCAGTGGTGGATATTGTTGTGGTGGATGTAGCCGCCGGCCTTCATGCCCGAACCTCCGGTGCCGGCCATGTTGATCCCGGCATCGCACCAGCCCCAGATCTCACAGTTGTCTATCTCACTGTTCCGCTGGGTGCAGTAGATTCCAATGGGTTTGTAACTCACCGAATTGGTGTTCTTTTCCGGTCCCTCGATACGGAGGCCGGTGATCCTCACATTCTGCCCGTCGACCCTGAACAGGACGGCCGTGGACGGTGGGCTGGACTGCTTGCTCTGGTAGATCCGCCCGCCCAGAGCACCGTTCTCGCCCCGGTTGCTCGCAAGGGTGACCCCTGCCGGAATCCGGGTGTTGTAAGTGCCGCTCATGTCGATGTTGGCGTTGCCTTCGACGTAGACGACATCCCCGGACCGTGCGCTCTGCAGGGCCGAGAGCAGTTCGCTCTTCGTGTCGACGATGAAGTCAGCACTGCTTCGGCTGACGATGTTCGTGTAGCCGTCGCCTCCGCCGATCGGGTTTCCGGTCGGGTTGGCATCCGCTCCGTAGACATTGTTACCGGGAGTCGGTGCCGGGGTCTGGGTCGGCCTTGGAGTCGCCGTCGCAGTGGGTGTCGGCGTCACGGTGGGTGTCGGGGCCGGTGTGGTCGCCTTCACCGTCATGGTCTTCGTGAGAACGTTGTTGTCCTCATTCTCCTCTACCATCCGGTCGACGTCGTCCACCCATGCCTGGATGGTGTAAGTACCCGCAGCCGCATCCCAGGTCGCACCGGCCGAGCCGCCGTTCGCGGTCACCGTGACCGATGCTCCGGGGGCGATGGAAGTCCTGAAGTCGTCAGACCAGACTTTGGAGCCAAGGTTTCCGTCCGAGGTGAAGGCCACCCCGTGAATCGTGCCGGATGGCGTTGCAGCAGTGCCCTGGTTCTTGATCACTGCTTTCATGACGATCGTGTCGCCGGTTGCCGGGCTCGCCGGTTCCCAGGAGATGTCGGTCACCACGAGGTCCGGGTTCCCTGAAGGGGCCGGTGTGGAGGTCGGCGTCGCGGTGGGAGTCGGGGTCGGTGCAACGCTGGGGACCGTGATCTCCTTGCTCATGACGTTGTTCGTCTCGTCGCTCTCGGCGATCCGGTAAACATCGTCTACGTTGGCCTTTACGGTGTGAGTGCCTTCGACGGCCTTCCAGGTTGCACCGGCCGAGCCGCCGTTGGCGGTCACCGTAACCCATGCACCCGGGGCAATCGATGCCGTGTGGGTGTCGGACCAGACACCGGGACCGGCGGCCCCGTCATCGAACGTAAAGAGGACGCCATGCTTCACGCCGGCAGGCGTGGGGCCGTCACCCTGGTTCTTGATCACCGCTTTCATGACGATCGTGTCGCCGGTTGCCGGGCTCGCCGGTTCCCAGGAGATGTCGGTCACCACGAGGTCCGGGTTCCCGGAGGGAACCGGTGTGGAAGTCGGCGTCGGCGTCGGAGTTGCGGCAGGATTGATTACCTCAACTTCGATGGAACTGCTCAGGGCATAGTTCCCGGGTGCAATGACTACGGTACCGTCTTCGACGGCCCTCATTGCGGTCTGGATAACTTCGCTGTCATCTGTTCCCGCTGTTCCGCTGCTGATCACCTGACCAGTGCTGTCTTCCGCAATGATCTCGGTATCGTCAGTGTACACAACGATGTCGTAGGTACCCTCTGATACCTCCTGACTTGGCGCAGCCTGTGCCGATGCAGCCATAGCAAACACCAGGCATAGTGCCAGCGCAAGGAATAGGGGTTTCTTCATGTGTAATCTCCTAGATCCGTTCCGGGAGGACCCCTTTCGGCCTCCCGGCAGGCAGTGAGGGTGGAATCCCTCAGACTTATTTCATCGCTCTGACATATATATCAATACGTTTTGAAAATTTCCAAAGCGCGATTAGAATCTTTTATTGTGATTAGAATTCTCATCAATTCCAATTAACTCACATTAAATAATTATTACGGGATGGGATAGGTTTTTATATTCATTCTTTTTTTGATCGTCCGGGTTCACCCCGCTTTGCAGGGTTGTTGAAGAGGCAGAGCGCGAACCCGCCAGTGAGGAAAACGATGTTCCAGGTGCGACTGCCGGAACGGCAGGAGCTTGATTGAGAAACCCGCAAGCTTCGAGAAAGAAGTTTGAGCGCCGGGAGTGCCAGTCGCGATGGCTCGTTAGAACCGGGACGTGGCACGAACGCGCCGTCGAGCCTGCGGCCCCGCTACACGATGCAGCAATCCATCTTCCTTGGGTGGGGAGGATTGGAAACTGGTGGCCCGGGCTATTGCCTCATGCAACAGGGATGCGGGAGATTGCCGTCCCGGAACTGCCGCCTAAAAATGTCAAAACCGAATTATGCTCCTCTGACAGGGATGACGGCCCATGATGGGTTCTTTCCCTTCGCCTCTCGCGCACGACCCTCCAGCAGCTCCGGAACCACAGTATTCTTGCCGTCAATGATAAACGAGTTATCGCACCAGTTCGCAAAAATGTCCTGGAATACCTGTAACGAAGTAGTGCAGCGCCCCGATCACTTGAGGGCACCTCCGGTTTGAGATTTAAACCTGAGTTGCTTTGCTGCTCTTTTCTTGATTTTCGATACCCCGGTAAGTAAAGCCGAAGTTACCGTGTGAGATTTCAGTACGAGATACATATCTGAAGGAACATATGCCCAGAACAGGGCCGAATATTTAGATCTCCAGAGGTACCGGGTCTTACAACCCTTCAGGTTGTCTCTTGCAAGATCGGGCCTGCCTGCCTCCAGATTACGGCATGCAATCTGGATCTGTCTGGATGCTACATATTCCAGCAGGTCTTCTCTCAACTCCGGCGGCACCTCTCCGGCCTGCAGTGCATTCCGCGCGGAGGTCACGAAGACATGCTCCCGTATCGGCTCTTTCTTATTGCAGGCCCTGTTCGCAGCTTCTTTGTGGTAGATCCCCATCCCGTCCCAGGTGAAAGCAATGGGGTACTTCAAAGCGATTCGTCCCCACAGGTCCACATCTTCCCCGTACCATGCGCCGGTATCGAATCCTCCCATCTCGTCCAGAATACGTCTGGGTACGGCGACTATCGACGACGAGATCGGCGGGGTGCCGCGGATAGCGTCCCTGTAATAGTTGGGGAGCAGGCCTTCCCATGGTTCCGGGGGTATGTCGGCGCTGAATGGTGGAACCCGGACCGTCGAATCATTCTCCTGTAAGAGGTATGCCGTCCCGTACGCCCCGGCGCGAGGGAATGTATCCCGCAGTCTCATCAGGGCTTCAAGGTGCCGGGGCATCCATTCGTCATCCGCATCCAGGAACGCAACCACCTCCGCCCGGGCCGCCTCGATCCCCCTGTTTCTCGCCGCCGACACCCCCCGGTTCTCCTGCCGGATCAGCCGGACCCGGGGATCGCCGAACCCCCCGACCATCTCCGCCCCGCCGTCGGTGGAACCGTCGTCCACCACGATCACCTCAAAGTCCTGAAAGGTCTGGGCGAGGACCGAGTCTAAGGCACGGGCGATGTAGGGACCTTTGTTATAGAGCGGGATAACGACTGAAATATCCGGTGACATCGCCTCATCCCCTGCGCGGTACTTCGGGAGATTCTCCGGATTGACAGGGTTGCTCCGGAGGGTTGCAAAGATCGGCCGGTCTCCGCCTCAGACACATCCCGATATGGCCCTGCCTGCGGATCCGGAACCCGCAGTGCCGGCGTGCACCCATTCCACCAGTAGTATAAAACTATTAAAATGTGTCGGGAACCGGTTGGAGCAGGTCTCACGGTGTCAAAAAAGGGTGTGTTTTTGCCGCCCGGGCCGGAAATGCCGGATACGTTGCCCGCTGTCACGAAATACGGCCCGGCCGGGCATCACCCCGTCCGCACGACCGCCCCGCAGTTCCTTGCCTGTGTCAGGAGCACCGACCCTCCGCGGTCGCCGAGCACCTCCGTCGCCGCGCGGGCCACATCCGCCATGCCGGAATCCCCGACGGCATAGACCGTCGGCCCGAACGAACTTAAGCCCGCACCGGCGGCGCCGGCCTGCATCGTCGCCTCTAGGAGCGAGGGAACGACCGGGTCCTGCATGGCCACCTCGACCTTCTTGAACCCGAGGCACTGCGTCCGGTTGATCGCCGAGCCGAATAGGTCGAGATCGTGCTCGATGAGACCCGGGATCATCCGCATGAGCACCTCGTGGCAGACCTCCCGCACCTCATCGAGCGGCACCGGGCAGTGCGTGCGGAAGATATCTACTTCTCTTACCCCGTGCGCTCCCGCCCCGGTTTCAGGCGTCACAAGGAGGATGCGCCAGTCCTCGGGGAACCGGTGCCGTGCGAGAACCGGCGGGGGCGCAATGCCCCTCGATGCCGCCGACGGACGGAAATCCTGTTTGGCCCCGGGAGTTCCGAACCGGTGCCCGCCGTCCAGGATAAACCCGCCCTGCTCGAACGCCGCCGTGCCGATGCCGGAGGTCCCGCCGCGGCCGACGACCCTCGCAAGGTCGGATACCGGGACATCCCGGTCGTAGAGCCGGCAGAGGGCGGCGGCCGTGGCGAGCGCAACCTGCGTCCCGCTCCCGAGCCCGGCATGCTGCCGGGCGGTGGTATGCAGGGCGATCTCCGCACCGCCCGGGAGGCCGAGCCCCTCCTTCACCGCCCGGGCCGCATCGGCAACCCTGCGGCGGGCTTCCTCGTCGCCGCCGCGCACATCGATCCCCGCGCTTTTCCGTGCATCCAGGACGCACCCGGGCTCGTCGAGGGTAACCCCGACCCCGCCGTCCACCCTGCCCGACGTGCCGTTCATATCGAGCAGGGTGATGTGGATCCGGGACGGGGCATCGACCAGCACCCTGATCTCGTCAGCAAACGCCGTGCAGGGGAAGACCTCTTCGATGGCGATCAGCGGCTCCTCGTGGTGGATGATCCGGTACTTCCGGGAGAGCATCGGTTCGCACCGGTGGACGTTGAACGTCCGGGCGAGATCCGTACCGGCATGGATGACGCGGGCATCGGTGATCTCCCGGCGTGACTCAATCCGGTGGCGGCAGAGGATCCTCCCTATCGGGATATCCGCCCGCATGAGGTCCTGCCTGAACTCCGGCGCAAGCCGCCGGAGCGGGGTGCAGGAGACCGCATAGATGAGCACCTCTCCCGTTACGCTGTCTTTCAACTCCACAACGCGGTAGTTGACCTCGTCACCCGGCTCGATCTCGAGTGCCGCCGCGGTCCCGGGGTCGGCACCGATAACATCCTGAACGCGGGTGGTGATGGTGACGGGATGGCCCGTCGCCATCTCGAGCAGGTTGGTCACCGATCCGTCGGTCCCGATGAGGACCTTCTGCATCGGGGAGAGCCTTCCTATGCCCTGCTCGATCTCGCGTATCTTCTCGACGATCCTGTCTGTCGTCAGGGGTTTCATATCCGAATAGATGTGATGTATGGAGACTACAAAAAGGTGGTGCCGGGAAATTCCGCCCCGTCTCAGGCCGGTTCACCGTGAAAAGAGCAGGGAGAGGAGGTCGGGGGCCTGCATGAGCCCGAAAGATCCCCGTACCGCCTCGCGCTCGGAGAACGCAGAAGCGTCATCCCTCCCTTTCCCGAGCACCGCAAACGGTATCGGGTCCGCGGTATGGGTCTTGCACCGTATCGGCGTCGGGTGGTCGGGGAGGACCGCGACGGTCGTCTCCGGCCGGTCCAGGACGATCCCGATCGCCTCGTCGAGGCGCTCGATCGCCCGCACCTTCTCCTCCACGCTCCCCATGTGCCCGGCCTCGTCGGGGGCCTCGACGTGCATGTAGACAAAGTCGAGGCGGTCGAGGGCGTCGACTGCATGCCGCGCCTTCGCCTCGTAATCAGTATCCAGGAACCCGGTGGCACCCGGGACGCGGATCACCTCCATCCCGGCAAGGCGGGCGATGCCGTTCAAGAGATCGACTGCGGAGATCACACCGCCGGCAAGGCCGTACTTCTCCCTGAAGGGTGTGAGGGACGGTTTCCTCCCGCCGCTCCACGGCCAGACCTCGGTTGCCGGGGTCTTCCCCTCCTCCCGGCGGCGGCGGTTGACCGGGTGGTCGGCAAAGATTTTCCTGGACCGCTCCATGCAGTCGAGGAGGATGCCGGCGTCGTCTCCGCTCGGAAGGAACTCTCCGACGGTTCTGCCGACGATGTCGTGGGGCGGGGTGGTGACGGCGCCGCGCGCGCGGGGAACGACCATCAGGTTCCGGTAGCTGATCCCCGGGTAGACCCGGACGTCACCGAGCGCAGCAGAGAGGTCACGAAGGAGTTCTGCGCCCTCGGCACTGGAGATGTGCCCGGCGTTGAAGTCCTCCATCACCCCGCCGCGGATCGCGACCAGGTTGCACCGGTAGGCCATCTCGCCGTCCCCGAGATCGATCCCCATGCTGGCCGCTTCGAGCGGCCCCCTTCCCGTATAGGAGGTGCGGGGATCGTAGCCCAGGATGGAGAGGTTCGCGACGTCGCTCCCCGGCTCAAACCCGTCCGGCACGGTCCGGAGCATCCCGCACCGCCCCTCGCGGGCGATCCTGTCCATATTCGGTATCTCTGCGTATTCGAGGGGTGTCCTGCCCCCCAGTTCGGCAAGCGGCTCGTCCGCCATGCCGTCTCCGAGGATTATGATGTACTTCATGTGAACACGTTATGCAGTCCTGATAATGCCTGGAATTCCGACCCGGTCGCTATTGTGGGGAGGGGAGAGTGCCCCGCCCCTATCCGAGCATGGCACGAACCGCCGTACGCACGCTCTCTTCAGAGGTTGTCCTGCACCGCCACCCGAGATCCTTGAGTTTCTCGACCGAGAGCTGCATCCTCGGCACGTCGCCGACCCAGCCCCGTGTACCGCCGGTGAACCGGTAACGGACGCCGGAGAGACCCATCTCTTCCGCGACGATATCGGCGATCGCGACGACGTCGATCCAGTCCTCGGAACCGATGTTGAAAGTGTTCACCGGGTCGCGCGAGTGCTCGATCCCGAACTGCACGGCGCGGACGCACTCCCCGACCTCCAGGTAGGACTTTGTCTGCCGGCCGTCGCCGAGGATCTCGAGTTCCCGCGGGTTTTCCCGGAGTTTCCGGATGAAGTCGGGGATGACACCGTGACCGCTCCTCTCGCCGATGATGTTTGCAAACCGGTAGACCCAGGACGTCATCTCAAACGAGTGGCAGTACGACGATATGAGCGCCTCGCAGGCGAGTTTCGTTGCACCGTAGACCGATATCGGCTCGAGCGGGGTATAGGTCTCCGGCGTCGGGATGACGGCGGCGTCGCCGTAGACGGTCGAGGTCGAGGTGAAGACCAGTTCCGGCACGCCGTGCGCCCGCATCGCCTCGAGCACCCGGTGCGTGGCGACGATGTTGTTCCTGATCTGGGAGTCCGGGGTCACGGCGCTCTGCCGGACGTCGGGGTCTGCAGCGATATGGTAGACCCGGTCTGCACCCTTGATGCGCTCCTGCCAGCCGTCATCGAGCAGGTTCTGCCTGACGAAGGCGACCCGCCCGCTCGCCGCGTGGTGTGCGAGGTTCCTCTCGGTGCCCGCACTGCAGTCATCGATGACCAGCACGTCGTCTCCCGCCGCGACCAGGGCGTCGACGACGTGCGAACCGATGAAACCGGCACCGCCCGTTACGATACAGAACATCATAGAGTAATGACCCTCTCACGCTATAGGATTTACTTATGGGTGGAGCGGGGAAAAGCCCCCCTTATCGGGCACGACCCGTCATGAGTCTTCGCCGGAGTTGCTCCCCGGTTGTCCCCGGGAGAGCGGCGATGCGGCGGCATGGGGAAAGGTTAATACCCGCACACGGTTCATTCCACGATCCTGTAGTTCCTATCGGGACATATTTTACATGACCGTCTCCAACATATGAAGAACCACAAGGAGTTGTCCGATTGAGAGAGGCACACACCTGTTGCAGGACCGGCTGGTCTCCGGCCGCCGCCTACCTGCAGGGATCTCCTGCGCCGGCGCTCGCCCGGCCCGGCGACTATACGATCCGCCCGCAGAGCCGGGTTCCCGTGTTCATCGATACCTTTCACGGAGCCGGGCCATGAGCCGGCGTCCGGCTATGCGGGAAAACGCCGGGATCTACCTGCGCGGCCTGATGATGGGAGCCTGTGACATCGTCCCCGGCGTCTCGGGAGGGACGATTGCCCTCATCACCGGGATCTACGAGCGGCTGGTCGGGGCTATCGGCAGTGTCGACCCTGCCTCGGCAAAACACCTCGCAAGGGGCGACTTCGGGTCTCTCCGGACAGACCTCGAGAAGATCGATATCCCGTTCCTCGTCGTCCTCCTCGCCGGGATCGGCACGGCCTTCATCGTGATGTCCGGCGTGATCCTCTCCCTCCTCACCTACCACGCGGTGGAGACCTACTCCTTCTTCCTCGGCCTCATCATCGCCTCTGCGGTAGCCATATTCCTCGAGATCCGCTCCCCGGGCGCGGCCACCGTTGCCTACCTCGCCGTCGGAACCGGTGCCGGGTTCCTCATTGGAGGCCTCGGGCACCTCGACGTCGGCCACTCTCTGCCGGTCCTCTTCCTCACCGGGATGGCGGCGCTCTGCGCCATGATCCTTCCCGGGGTATCGGGAGCCTACATAACCCTCGTCCTCAACCAGTACGAGTACATGCTTGAAGCGCTCCGGGCCTTCTCCCTCCCCGAGATATTCGCCTATATTGCCGGCGGTGTTGCGGGGCTCCTCCTCTTCACGAAAGCCCTCAAGTACCTCCTCGCGACCTACCACGGGGCGATGCTCGCCCTGCTCACCGGGCTGATGCTCGGCTCAGCAAGGATGCTCTGGGAGAAGGGGGCTGCTGCCGGGGATATGGTGTCCGGGGGCTGGGTCTTCTTCCTCGTGGGCCTCGCCGTCGTCGGCGCGGTGGAATACACGAAGAGACGCTACCAGGGCAGTGTAACCTGATTCACGCCTCCCCTCACGGGACGATCCGAAAACTTACTTCCTCCCGAGGGTGCAACGAGTTATATCATGTTCATCGGCATCGACCACGGCACTACCGCGATGCGCTTTTCCACCGGCACAGAGGAGTTCAAGATCTCCCGCGAAGAGGCCAGGCATTTTTCGGCCGGCGATCTTGCCCGACTCTCCCCTCTCGACGAGATTGAGGGTATCGCCGTCTGCTACTCGATGGGTGACGGCATCCCGGCCGTAACCGATATCGGGAAAGTCGAAAACCGCGGCGTCATCTCCCGGGAGGGGGCCGGCAAGCATATCGGCGGCGGCACCCGGGTCTACGACGAGATTAAAGAGAGCGGCATTCCGGCAGTCGTCATCCCCGGGCTGCACCGGGGCTCGCCGACCGATCCGCGGTTCAAGGCCTACTCCCACCAGGCGAGCCCCGAGAAGATCGGGATCCTGTATGAGGTCGTGCACGACCTCGGGAACGACGTCGTGGTCTGCGACGCGAGCTCGAACACCGTCACCCTCCTCGTGACCGGCGGCCGGATCACCGGCGCGTTCGACGCCTGCATCTTCGCACCCGGTACCCGGCACGGCGCTCTCGACGTGGATGCCATCCGCCGGATCGACCGGGGCGACTCCACGGCGAACGACGCCTTCCTCCACGCGGGCGTGAACCACTCGATGCCACCCGAACTCAGGGTGGAGACGATGGCCATGTTTGCCGCGATGGAGTGCGCTGCGATGCTTCTCATAAACCCCGGCGCGAAGGTCGCCCTCGCCGGCTCCATGGCCCCCGCCCTCGCACCGGGGGTGGAGGCGCTCCTCTCCCGGAAGGTCGCCGTCTACGACGAGTGGTGTGCGGCCCGGGGGCTTGCCAGGATCGCTCGCGACGTCTTCTCGGGAGCAACCGGGATCCTCGGGCTCGCGGTGGAGCGATAATCCCCATCCGGCGGCGATCTCCCGGCAGCCTTCCATCTCGTACCCTTTTATGTGGTGCCGGGTAGTATAGGTGACCAGAAGAGGTGGAACCAGAAGCATGCAGCCGGAATGCCCCAGTATCGCCGATCTCATGCTCCTGATGGCATCAAGCCTCGAAGAGACGGCACGTGCCATAAATCAGGAGAATGCAGGTCAGTTCCTCGATGAGATACTCAACGCGAAGCGGATCTATCTCGCCGGCGCCGGCCGCTCGGGCCTCGTTGCCCGGGCGTTTGCCCAGCGGCTGATGCATCTTGGGTTTGAGAGTTACGTCATCGGCGAGACGATCACGCCTGCATTCGGGCCGGAAGACGTGCTCGTCGCCTTCTCGGGTTCGGGAGAGACCCAGTCCGTCATGGACGTCTGTGAGACCGCCCGGGAGATCGGGGGGAAGATTTGCCTCGTCACGGCGACGCCCGACTCGCATATCGGGCGCATGGCCGACTGCATCGTCGAGATCGGGAATAACCGTCACAAAGACACGGATGTCCCGCGTGACTTCGAGATCCGCCAGCTCACCGGACAGTACCGGTCGGTCTCCGGGTCTTTCGCCCCTCTCGGGACACTCTTCGAGACCGCGGCGCTGGTATTCTCCGACGCGCTCGTCTCCGCTCTGATGGAAGTGCGTCACTGCACCCTCGAGGAGCTCAGGAGCCGCCTCGCCAACGTCCAGTAAGCGATACAATCCCGGCACCCCGGTTGCATTCTCTTTTAACACCGGCAAAAATTAAGTTGTCTCGCGGGCAACAGATGTTCCGGCACGCCCGTGACTCCGGTGGGTTCCGCAGGGTGCCGGAGTATTTATATTATTAATCATTAAGATTTAAAGGGGGTTTTTGTTTGAGAGAGTTACGCATTCATGGCAGGGGTGGTCAGGGTTCCGTGACCGCCGCCGAACTCATTGCTTACGCGGCATTTGAAGGCGGCGTGTTTTCCCAGGCATTCCCGGCCTTCGGCGTGGAACGCCGGGGTGCCCCGGTTCAGGCGTTCGTCCGATTCAGTGACGAGAAGATCCGGTTGCGCAGCCAGATCTACGAACCCGACTACATCATCGTGCAGGACCCGACCCTGGTTGGGGATGTGGATGTCTTTAAGGGCATGAAAACGGGCGGCGTTGCCATCGTCAACACCGAGAAGCCCGACTTCGATTCCCGGGTTCCGGAGGGCGTGAAGGTCTACACCATCGATGCGACCACCATTGCGCTCGAAGAACTCGGTGTGCCCATCACCAATACGACCCTGATGGGCGCTTTCGCCGCAGCCACTGGCGAGATCAAGCTGGAACCGCTGGAGCATGCACTGCGAAGCCGTTTCTCCGGAAGCATGGCCGACAAAAACGTCAGGGCAGCGGAGCGCGCATACAACCAGATCGGAGGTGCCGCGTAATGGCGCTGCGGGTCGGCTGCGCCGCGGCTCCGGGCAGGGCTCTCGAGAATAAGACGGGCGCCTGGCGGGTCTTCAAACCGGTCTTTGATCCCGAAAACTGCACGAAATGCGGCATGTGCGCCCTGGTATGTCCGGAAGGGTGCGTCCGCGAGACGGAAGAGGGCACGTTCGAACCCGACCTCGACTACTGCAAGGGCTGTGGCGTCTGCGTGGAAATATGCCCGAAGAAAGGCATCCGGATGGAGAAGGAGGAGAAATAATGCTGGAATTTATGGAAGGGTCGCATGCAGTGGCCGAGATCGTGAAACGCTGCCGCCCGCAGGTTATCGCCGCCTATCCCATCACGCCGCAGACGCACATCGTCGAGGATCTTGCTCAGATGGTGGCGAACTGTGAGATCGATGCCGAATACATAACGGTCGAGAGCGAGTTCTCGGCCCTCTCCGCCTGCCTCGGTGCGAGTGCAGCGGGCTCCCGTGTCTACTCGGCAACGACCTCCCAGGGGCTTGCTCTGATGTTTGAAGTCTGCTTCAACGCGGCGGGAATGCGCCAGCCGATCGTGATGACGATTGCGAACCGCTCGCTCGGTGCGCCGCTCTCGATCTGGAACGACCAGCAGGACTCGATATCCCTGCGCGACTCCGGGTGGCTGCAGTACTATGCGGAGGACAATCAGGAGGCTGCCGATCTTCACATGATCGCTTACCGGGTCTGCGAAGACCACGACATTCTCCTGCCGGCGTTCGTCTGCTTCGACGGATTCATCCTCACGCACACCTACGAACCGGTTACCCTCCCTTCCCAGGAGGAGGTGGATGCCTATCTCCCGGCTTTTAAGCCATACCAGCGGCTGGACGCCGCGAATCCGCTGAGCATGGGGATGTACGCGACGCCCGAGTACTACACGGAGTTCCGGTATGAGATCGACCGGGCACTGTACCGCGCCAAAGATGCTTTCGCGAGAGCCGGGCGCGAGTTCGGCGAACAGTTCGGCAGGGACTACTCGGCACTCGTCGAGGGTTACCGTCTCGAGGATGCCGATACCGCACTCGTCGCCATGGGCTCCATCTGCGGCACCGCAAAGGACGCCATCGACGAGATGCGCGAGCACGGCCGGAAGGTGGGGCTCTTGAAGATCCGGACCTACCGGCCGTTCCCCGGCCCGGAGATCGCGGATGCGCTCAAAGGCGTCTCGACGGTGGCGGTGCTCGACAAGAACATCTCGCTCGGCAACGGCGGAGCGGTCGGCACCGAGGTGAAATCGGCGCTCTACGGATCCGGTGCGGCCGTGTACGACTACATCATCGCTCTCGGCGGACGCGACGTGCGGAAGAAGGACATCGCTGCGGTCGTCGACCTCGCCGAGAAGGGAAAAGGAGATATGTTCTATGGATTACGGACGGAGGTGCTCTGAATGGCTGAGGTAGAAGGGGGAGGATGCGAGCTCTTCTCGGCCGGGCACCGGGCGTGCGGAGGATGCGGCCCGGCACTTGCGGCCCGCCTGCTCCTCAAGGCGACCGGGAAGAACGCGATCCTGGTGGCATCGACCGGCTGCATGGAGGTCTTCTCCACGCCCTACCCGGAGACTGCCTGGGGGGTCCCCTGGATCCACTCGCTCTTCGAGAACGCCGCAGCGGTTGCCTCGGGTATCGAGGCGTCGTTAAAGAGGCAGGGACGCACTGAGAAGGTTCTCTGCGTCTGCGGCGACGGAGCCACGTTCGATATCGGGGTGCTCTGCATCAGCGGCGCCTTCGAGCGGGGCCACGACATCACCTACATCTGCTACGACAACGAGGCTTACATGAACACGGGCATCCAGCGGTCGGGCGCGACACCCTACGGCGCGAGCACCACGACGAGCCCGGCAGGAAAGTGCTCGCCCGGAAACCTGCACCCGAAGAAGGATATGCCCGCGATCCTTGCTGCTCACGGTGCGCCCTACGTCGCGACGGCCTCGATCGCTTACCCGAACGACTTCGTGCAGAAGGTCGAGCGGGCGATCAACACCCCCGGACCCTGCTACATCCAGGTGCACACCCCCTGCTGCACGGGATGGGGCTTTGAATCCGGCGAGACGCTTAACATGGCGAAACTCGCTATCGAGACCGGTCTCTGGGTGAACTACGAGATGGTCGACGGTGTGGTGGAGAAGGCGAAGAAGGTGAGACGCAAGCCGGTCGAGGAGTACCTCGCAAAGCAGAAGCGCTTCCGGCACCTCTTCAAGCCTGCCCGGCAGGATGACATGATCGCGAATATCCAGGCGGTCGCCGACGCGAACGCTGAGCGGTTCGGCATCGACATCAAGCGAAAAGAATCGTCAGAATAAAGTACAGCCCGAAGAGAACCATGGCGAGTCCGCTCGCCTGCACCACTTTTTTGTAATGAGGGCCGAGAATGTTCGCCCCGCGTGAAACGGCAAAGCCGAGGAGCCCGAGCCAGACGATATCCGCACCGATGTGCCCGACGTAGAACTCGACGAACGATGGGTGGAGCGCAAGGAACCCGACGCCGAACGTGAGCCACCAGACCCACCAGTAGGGGTTGCCTAGCGTGCAGGCCACTCCGAAGGCGATAGGCGCCCTGGTCTCCTCGCTCACGGCGACGGCGTCTCCGGCACGGAGAAACTGGCCGATACCGAGCGCGATCAGGACGCCGGATCCGAGGAGGGCGACGAGGTCGATATGCGGAATGTCGCGCACGCCGAAGGCTATGGCCGCGACCATCGCGGCTTCGGGGATGCCGTGCCCCGCGATAAGCCCCGCAACGAACCGCCCGGGTTGCCGTGACCCGAGGCCGAGGACCGAGGCGGTCATGGGGCCGGGCGAGGCGGCCCCGGAGAACCCGATCAGGAAGGATGCGGCGACGATCTCGATCATTCGCCCTCCTTCCTCCGCGAGATGAGGAGGGGAAGGATCAGGACAAGCGCGACCGCGAGCCATATGGTGCCGAAGGTGGTGAGCAGGATCTCGCGATCCGGGGTGTAGAAGCGGACCTCCACGACCGTCATCCGGTCCCAGGTGACTTCCGTGGTCCCGTTCGGCCCGGGCGAGATGGTCCCGCCGGGGCTGACCATGCCGATGAGCGGGTTTCTGACGTCGACGCCCTCGGGAAGAGCGACGGTCACGGCATACGGCGTATCAAAGGCCACGACAAGGCGGTTGTCTCTCACGGGGGCCCGGTAGGTGATTGTGTGGTTCCCCTCCGGGAAGGCGATGACTCCTCTCCCTGTCTCCCGGTAGTCGACCGGACCCGAAGGATCGAGCACCTCGAGGTCCTCGACCTGGAGCGGGACCCGCTCACCCATCATGCCCGGGGTCCAGAAGGCGTGCTCGCTCCCCGAGACCTGGACCGTGGCCTCATAGGCGGTGCCGCCGGGGAGCACCCGGATGACGGCCTCCTGTGCCGCCGCCGGGGTGCAGATCAGTATCAGCGCAAGGCAGAGAGCAGCGAGTGCAGGTCCGCGTCGATCTCGATGGGGGGGTCGCATTGTCGTACCACTGTTTCGGGATCTTTTAAGAGATGACCGGTCACCACACAGACGATCCGCTCATCCCTATCGATCAGGCCGAGTTCGGCCAGTTTCCGTATTCCGGCGACCGAGGCTGCCGAGGCGGGCTCGACCCCGATCCCTTCCTTCCTCGCGAGGTCCCGCTGCATGGCAAGGATCTCCTCGTCGGTCACGGCCGCAGCCGTCCCGCCGGTCGCGCGGATGGCGACCAGCGCCTTCTCCGCGTTCACCGGGGCGCCGATCCGTATCGCGGTCGCAACGGTCTCGGGCGCGGATTCCGGAACCAGCACCTCGAGATTCTGCTCTATTGCCCTCACCACCGGCTGCGAGCCGGCCGCCTGGATGCCGGTCATCATCGGCAGCCGGTCGATGAACCCGAGCGCCTCAAGCTCCCGGAGGCCTTTGTAGACCGCGGAGATGTTGCCCGCGTTTCCGACCGGGAGGACCATCCTGTCGGGCACCTCGCCGCCGAGCTGGTCGATCGCCTCGAACCCGATCGTCTTCTGCCCCTCAAGGCGGTAGGGGTTGACCGAGTTTAACAGGTAAAGACCCTGGCTGATGCAGAGCTCGTGTACCATCTCGAGCGCTTTGTCGAAGTTGCCGCGGATGGAGATGACCCGCGCACCGTGCATCAGCGCCTGCGCGACCTTGCCGAGGGCTACCTTTCCCGCAGGCAGGAGGACGACGCAGGGGATGCCGCCCTTCGCCGCGTAGGCAGCGAGGCTTGCGGAGGTGTTCCCGGTACTCGCGCAGGCGACGGTCGTCATCCCGAGTTCCCGGGCCATGCTGACGCCCACGGTCATGCCGCGGTCCTTGAACGAACCTGTCGGGTTCATCCCCTCGTGTTTGGCGTAGAGTTCGGGGAGACCCAGTTCCCTGCCTATGTTCTTTAAGTGGTAGAGGGGGGTGCCTCCTTCCTGGAGGGAGACCGGTTCGCCCCGGACCGGGAGGAGTTCGCGGTAGCGCCAGACCGAGAGGGGGCGCCGGTTCCATTCATCCCGGGAGACATCGATGCTGTCCAGGTCGTATTCGACGGTCAGCAGGTGTCCGCAGCGGTTGCACGTATAGATGATCTGGTCCGGTGTGTAGGTTGCACCACAATGAACGCAGACGAGACGGTACATAGAAAATCGTTGATCGCCCGGATACGTATAGATATGGTATCGAGGGTCCGGACGGATCGCCTCACCGCCGCCGCTCGCACCGGACGCGGGAGACGAGCATGAAGAGCAGCCAGAGGACAGGAGTGCCGACGAGCGCAAGGAGCCCGAGACCCCCCGGGGAGGCCCCGGTCACGAACGGCGCGACGAGCATCCCGGCCGCCGCTGCCGCGAGCACGATGGCGAAGGCTGCCGGGCGCACCTCAAGAAGTCCCTGCGTCCGGACGCGGCCTGCCATCCGCCGCCGGGAGAAGGGGTAGAGCCAGGCGACGCCGGCCGGGGTGCAGGTGTCCTCCACGAGGTGGAGGACGCACCCCGCAAAGAATGCGCACCCGAAGGCAGGAAGGAGCGTGAGAGGCGTCCCGAGCCAGGTGAGAATGAGGGCCAGGTAACCCGAGAGGACGAGGGCGGTCAGCCCGACACCCGAAAACGAGTGGAGCAGCCCGCGGTGCCGGTGCCGGTAGCTCTTCCGGAGGAGCAGCAGGAATACGAGGGAGAGCGGGTAGTAGATGAGGTACCTGATGGTATAGCCGAAGACCGGAAGCACCACGGCAAATCCGTTTAAGACCTGCCCTCTCTTCCCTTTTGCTCCGGCTATTCTGCCGTTGAATATCGCCGCGTCGACGGCATCCGCGTCCGGTGCAAGCGATCCGACGAAGACGCCGAAGAGGAGGACGGCGGAGAGGACCGGGTCGAGGACGGGAGCCCAGGGGGCGATAAGGAGCCATGTCGTGGCAAGACTGAGCGATACGTGCTGGTCACCCCGCATGGAATATCTCTACAGTTTGGAGAGCAGTCTGTGATAAAGGTCACTTCTGCGGTCCGAAAGTGAAGGGAGCCGGGATTTTGCCTCATGAATCACTGCCGGGTCGACTTCGAAGAAAAGGAGTTCTGTGCCGTTCCCGGCCCGGGCAACAACGGTACCGTCCGGGTCGGCGGCGAGCGACCCGCCGCAGTAGGCCTCGTTCGGTCCCCCGGCCGTGTTGACTCCGGCCACGTAATACCGGTTATCGAGAGCCCGTGCAGGGAGGAGGGTTTCCCAGTGAGGCAGCCGGCAGCAGGGCCACGCGGCCGGCACCAGCATGCACTCCACCCCGGCGAGGGCGTAGATACGGAAAAGCTCCGGGAACCGGAGGTCGTAGCAGATGGCAAGCCCGAACCTCGTCCCGTCGACGGTGAAGGTGGCGATCCGGTCGCCTGCCGTGTAGTTGCGGTCCTCCCCCTCGGGAGAGAAGAGATGTACTTTCGCGTAGGCAGAGAGGAGTTCACCGCCTGCGCCGAGCACCACGACGGTGTTTCCGGGCCGGCGCCCCGGCACCGCTTCGACGATCGATCCTGCGACCGCGATGCCGCACCTCTCTGCCATCCGTCCGAATGCAGCGGTGAGCGGGCCGTCGAGAGGCTCCCCGGCCTCCGGGGGGATCTCCGGGGACCACCCGGTCACGAACTGCTCGGGAAAACAGATGAGCGACGCTCCCGCTCCCGCTGCCTCCTCGGCCATCCTGCCGGCCGCCTCAAGCCTCCCGGCCGGCTTCTCCCCGCCGCCGGCAACCTGGGCAAGCGCTATCTTCGTCATCACCGGGACGGGCTTGTGTCCCGGCCTCTGCAGGAGAGAACGAGCATGGCTGCGCCGAGGACGACGAGGACGGCGAGTGCCACCATGATGTACGGGGCGAACGGGACAACGACAGCGAACGTCTGCGCCCCGATCAGGATCCCGCCTGCAATGATGCAGGTGCTGATCAGGGCTGCTCCGGGGAGCGTAAGGTCTGGTTTCATGCGGTGCCTCCGGTAAGAATGGGGAACGCGGCTCTGATTCCGATGAGGATGAACTGGATCGCAATCGCGATGAGGAGCATACCCATCAGCCGGTTGACGGCGCGATACTCGCGCTGGCCGATGCGCCGGACGATGACGTCGGCGTTCTGCATCATGTAGTAGGTGATCCCGATGGCCGCGCCTGCGGCGAGCGGCACGACGGCGATTGCGGCGACACTCATGCCCATCGCTTCGTTCATCAGCACGATCGCGGAGGTGATGGCGCCGGGCCCCGTGATCATCGGGATTGCAAGCGGCATGACGGCGATGTCGTCCGCGTCCTGCCCCTCGTACTTCTCGGTAGCGGTCATCTTCGTCCGGGAGGTTTTTGCGTAGACCATGTCCATGCCTATGCCGAAGAGAAGGAGGCCGCCTGCGATGCGGAACGCCTCGATGGAGATGCCGAAGAGCTGCAGGATCCAGCCTCCTGCGATGGTGAATATCAACAGGATAATCAGAGCAAACTGACTGGCGTCACGTGCGACCTTGAGTTTCGTCGCCTGGTCCATCGTGCCGGTGAGGGAGACGAAGATCAGGGTGGCTGCGAGCGGGTTCACTACGATGATGATCGAAGAGAATGTCAGCAACGCAAAACTCAGGAGGTCCGCCATTCGTGATCAGGTATGCGGCAGGTCCGATATTAGCACTTGTGGTTTGGGGGGAGGATGGTCGATCCGTTTCCGTGGAAACCTGCTCTGCTGAGGATTTTTTCCACCGGCAGGTCGCGGTGGTGCAGGGTAATCTCTGCGGGGGCTTCGCTGGTGACCGAGACTTGTGGTCGTCATGTCGCGAACGCAAGTGGGCATGAAGAGGAGGGATGCAAGAACAGTCACAACGCGGAAAAAGCCCGGTGCAGTGGACCGTGGTGGATATCGCCTCGGGGGGGTGGGACAGGGGAGGGGGGGGGGGGGGGCCCCCCCCCCCCCCCCCCCCCCCCCCCCCCTCCCCCCCCCCCCCCCCCCCCCCCGCGCCCCCCCCCCCCCCCGCCGCCCCCCCCCCCAACACACCCCCACAAACACCCGACCAAACGCAGAGCCCCCAACACGCAC